>CALMOJ010000063.1 GCA_937871815.1 uncultured Neisseriales bacterium | reverse complement strand
GCAAAGAAATAGGCGATTTCGATAGCCGCGTTTTCAAGGCTGTCAGAGCCGTGGGCGGCATTGGCTTCAATCGAGCTGGCAAAGTCAGCACGAATCGTGCCTTTGTCGGCCTTGGCGGGGTCGGTCGCGCCCATCAACTCACGATTTTTGAGGACGGCGTTTTCGCCTTCTAGCACCTGAATCATTACCGGACCCGAGGTCATAAACTCAACCAAACCGGCAAAGAAGGGGCGGTCTTTGTGCACGGCGTAAAAGCCTTCGGCTTCGGTGCGGGACAGGTGCTTCATCTTGGCAGCAATGACGCGCAGCCCAGCAGATTCAAAGCGGGTGTAGATTTGACCAATTACGTTTTTGGCAACGGCATCGGGTTTTACGATAGAAAGCGTGCGTTCAATAGTCATACAAAATTCTCCCAACGATTTAAGGCAAGTCGTTAATGGTTCCTGAAGACGGCAGCGGTAGCGGAAACTGTGCCGTCACAGGGCACTTCTGCGCATAGATACGCCCATCCCTTCTTAGTTGCGTGAAGGCTAGGGGTTGTGCTGCTAAATAAACCAACAAAACACCCTGCGGGGGCGCGGGGCTTTTCACGCAAAATACGGGTAAACTACGGGCATATTGTGTAGTGCTAGCTCTTTACGATGCTGTTTACGTAACGCGTAAACAAATCCTAAGGCTGCACCTGATTTTATAGCCTGCCCACGGTGTCGATTTTGTCGCCCCATCGAGAGCAAGTTTCACAGCCCACGGGGTTTTATCCGATAAGGGTGTAACCCTGCACTCTAACAGTTTTTCCGCCTTTTGCCGCGATTTAGCCGAGACAATCATGGACGATAAGCCCAAAGCCGAAAAGAGCACCAAAGCCAGCCCTCCCCCCCAGCCTACCAAAGCCGCCCCCGCCCGCGCAGGGGCACTGGCCAACCTGAGCCCTGCCCTCAAAAAGAAGCTCGGCATTGCCGCAGCGGGCTTGGTGGTCGCCTTGGCGGCGGTACCGGTGTTTAACTACGCCACCCGCCCTGCGGCGGTGCCTGAGCCTGACCCCATGATGGCCTCGACCGCGACCTCGGGCAAAATCAAAGACGCAGACATCGCCCCCCCACCAGCAGAAGAAGCACAGCCCCAATCTGCACCAGCCGAGAATATCGCAAAAAACCCCGAAACAC
>CALMOJ010000062.1 GCA_937871815.1 uncultured Neisseriales bacterium | reverse complement strand
GCTTATCGGGTGCGCTAAGAACGAAGTTCTGGCGAGAGGTGGGGGAGGATGTCAAAACCAGCTGGGACTTGATACCCTGCAGGGGCGGGGTGGTTGCTTTTGGGTTTGGTCTGGGGTTTGGCTCTGGGGGCATCGCTAGCCACCACCCCGTCCGGCTTTGCCGTCTACCCCTCCTTAGGCTGGAGGGGAATCACAGCCAAGGCCGCAGCGATTGCGCTTTTTCGGGGTATTTCGCCTTGGCGACCCCTGTGCCATTGAGACTTGGCACGGCGTGAGCAGGCTTACGGCAACGCCCCAAACCGCTGCACCGCCGCCACAATAGCTTGGCACATCGCATCTTGGTTTTGCGGGTTGGACACATAGCGTTCGTCCTCGGCATCCACAATCACCCCGATTTCCAGCAGCACAGCGGGCACCTCGGTGTGCGCCAGCACCACAAGGTTGTCGAACCGGTACACGCCCAGCCGCCGGTTCAGCAGTTCGCGGCTTTCACCGGTCACGGCTTCGGCGTGGTGCAGCGTGGGTTTGCGCCCAAGGGTCAGCAGCGAAGTGCCCAGCAGCTCGGCAAAGCGATAGGCGTGGGGAAAGCCCGCGTTGCGCTTGGAGACAAAAATCGAATGCCCCGCGATTTTGCTCAGGGTGCGGTAGGTTTCGCCGTATTCGGTCATGATTTTTTCCAGCGAAATAAGCTGGGTCGAATCGTGATGGATAGACAAAAACAGCGTGGGTTGGAGTCGGTTGGCAAGGTCGGCGCGGTCCATCAAGCCCAAGGATTCGTGCGGCTGGCGGGTAAGCTGAACGGCAATCCCCGCCGCCTGCAAAGCCTTGGCCAGCTTGGCCACAAAGTGGTCGTTGTAGTCCACCTCGGGTAGCCCTCGCATACTGATGGCTCCCCGTTTGTGCTTAGGCGTGGGCATATGCCCCGCATCCAGCAGCACCGTCAGCGGACGCAGCTCGGCGGCGGCAACGCCCCCGCTGCCCAGCCCCAGCCCTAACAGCCCCACCAGCAGCAGCCCCAAAAAATGTGCGCGCCCCGCGCCCAAGGGGTTTATTTCACGCCCCCTGCAAAATGCTGCACCAGCTTTTTCAGGTCTTCTGCCGTACGCGCCAGCTCAACAGACACTGCCGCCATGCCCTCAGTGGTGTGCAGATTGTCTGCGGTGGCATGGGACACCTCGTCCAAGGTATGGGCAATGGCGTGGGTGGCGGCCAATTGGTCGCGGCTGACGGCGGTAAGATGGCCAGCTTGGGTGCTCGACCCATCGGCGGCCACCAGCAGGCGACCCAAGCTGTCACGCGCCGAAGCGATTTCCGCCGTGCCCGCGCTGACTTCTTCTGCCGTGGCATCCATATGGCGCATAGCTTCATCCACCACACTGCTCATGCGGCTGACAATCTGGTTAATTTCATCGGTCGATTTACCCGCCCGCTCGGCCAATTTTCGTACCTCGTCGGCCACCACGGCAAAGCCCCGCCCTGCCTCACCTGCCCGTGCTGCTTCAATCGCGGCGTTAAGTGCCAACAGGTTGGTTTGATCGGAAATATCCCGAATCATCGCCGTCATCCCGCCAATATTTTGCATCTGGGCTTCCAGTGCATTCATCGCGGTGCGGGTGCGCGCTACCACGGTCATGGCACGGTGGCTGGCGGCTTGACTGCTTTCAATCCGTTGCTGACCTTCTTCTACGGCTTGGCGAATGCGGTCGGCACTTTGCTGGGCTTCTTCGGCGGTATCGGAAACCCCTTCGGCGGCATCAGACACCCCATCCATCCGCACCACCACCCCTTGCACCCCCTCGGCTTGGGACTGGGAGTGCTGCGCCAAGGCAGCCATTTGAACGCGGAGCTGCTCGGCGTGTTGGCAAGTGCTATCTGACGCAGCCAGCACATCGGCCATCAGCGAACGTAGCCGGATGCGGGTGGACTCTAGCGTCACCAAGGCACTGCTTAATCCCCCCGATTGGTCGCATGGCACAGGGTGGGCAAAGTCACCTTCACTCAGGCGGGTCAGTCCTTGGCGGAGGGCATTCACCGACTGCTGGAAAGACCGTGGCAGTAGCCAAGACATCAGCAACGCCCCACCTGTCCCCACCCCAGCCAGTGCCCAGTGGTAAAACGGCTGACCATCCGGCACCAGTGCCAACCCCACCACGGCCAGTGCCGCCCCCCAATAAGACAAGCGCAGCTTGTATTCAATAGACAGCGAAAACCGCCCGCCTTGTTGCAGTGGTGTGGTGGGGAGCTTGGCGCGACCTGCCCGCACGGCGGCATAGAGGGCTTCGGCGGCGGCAACATCTTGGCGACTGGGTACGGTGCGCACCGAGATATAGCCGGTAGTGGATCCATTTTCGGTTATCGGGGTGACGTAAGCCTCTACCCAGTAAAAGTCACCGGACTTGGTACGATTTTTGACCAACCCCCGCCACGGTTGGTTGTGCTTGACGGTATGCCACAGGTCGGCAAAAGCCTCGGGCGGCATATCGGGGTGGCGGACGATATTGTGGCT
Source organism: uncultured Neisseriales bacterium (assembly GCA_937871815.1). Lineage (GTDB taxonomy): Bacteria > Pseudomonadota > Gammaproteobacteria > Burkholderiales > Aquaspirillaceae > Rivihabitans. The sequence continues at coordinate 1,689 of CALMOJ010000062.1, read as the reverse complement.
TGCGCCAATCAGCTCGGCCTCATCGTAGCCCGCAATGTCGATAAAGGGACGGTTTGCATAGGTCATCACGCCCTTCAGATTCGTTTGGCTCACGATAGGGCAGGCAGGGTCAAAAAAGACCTCATTTTGGGTGACGGGCAGGTTGGTTTTCACGCGGGCTCCTTGCGGGCAAATCGCTTATAGTGCAGCGAATTATACCGGCGACCTAGCACGCTGTTGGATATTTGCATCCAGCTTGAAATGAGCATGACGCCACGGTGCAGGAAAGGCAGGGTGCGGGGGCTGCACCTAGCCGCCTCCGTCTTGTGCGGAAGGAGGGCAGAAAGGGCAGATGAGACTAGGCTGCAGGGATTACGCTTCGGTGGCTTGCCGACGTGCCACGGCGTAGGCATACAGCACATCTCGCGGCACACCGGTCAGCGTGGCCGCCAGCTTGACGGCTTGTTTGGGCGGCAGCTCGGCCAGCAGGATGTCGAGGGTGTGGCGGGCGGCCTCGTCGAGGGCTTCGATGGCGGCAGCGGCGGGGGCAGCTTCAATCACCAAGACGCATTCGCCGCGCTGCTGATTGCTGTCAGTCGCCACCCAGTCGGCCATCTCGTCGGCGGGCAAGGTGCGGAAGGTCTCAAAGGTTTTGGTCAGCTCGCGTGCCAAGGTGACACGGCGGTCCGCGCCCATCACCGCCACAATATCGGCGGTGCATTCCGCCATCCGGTGCGGGGCTTCGTACAGCACCACGGCAAAACTGGCCTCGCGCCACGCTTCAAGCTGTTTGCGCCGCGCACTGGCTTTGGGCGGTAAAAAGCCATAAAACAGCCATTCGGTGGTGGCCAAACCCGCAGCCGATAAGGCGGTGACCGCCGCACATGCCCCAGGCACCGGCACAACCCGATACCCTGCTTCGCGCACAGCCGCCACCAACCGCGCCCCAGGGTCAGACACGGCGGGGGTGCCCGCATCCGACACCTGCGCCACCAGTTGCCCTTCTGCCAGCCAGCCGATGACTTTATCGGCCATGGTGCGTTCGTTGTGTTCGCGCACACTGACCAAGCGCGACTGGATGCCATACCGCGCCAAAAGTTGCCCTGTAACACGGGTATCTTCGGCGCAAATAATGTCGGCGGCAGACAACACCGCCAAGGCGCGGAGGCTAATATCGGCTGCATTCCCAATCGGGGTGGCCACCCCATATAATGTGCCGCGAATCAGTGACGCATGCGCGTCCTCGAAAACAGAGAGGGGTAAGGTATGCAACGGTGGGCTTCCAGAATCATTCCTAGCCGCCATCGCGCCGAAGCGTTGTTGCCTGCGCCAAGTCTGGCATGGCTGCGATGGGGGATAGGGCTAGTGGCGGGGGGAGTCATAGGCGGGGCGGGCTTGCCTGTGCAAGCAGCCACCCCTACGGCCAACTATATCATCGAACAGAATGCCCTGCCGCTGGGCTGGACGGCCAAACGGCTGTCGCCAGTGCGCCCTGCTGTCCCGCGTTCTGCCCCCATTACCGCCCAAACCCTGCCTCCCGCCAGCCCTGCCCCAACCAAACCCGCCGCCGCCCCCGTCGTGGCACTGACCACCCCGCTAGGCCGCGAAGTCGCCCCCCCCCCCCCCCCCCCCCCCCCCCCCCCCCCCCCCCCCCCGCCCCCCCCACCCCCCCCCCCCCCCCCCCCCCCCCCCCCCCCCCCCCCCCCCCCC
>CALMOJ010000061.1 GCA_937871815.1 uncultured Neisseriales bacterium | reverse complement strand
TTCTAGCAGTTCGTCGTTGCGGTCGTGGGCGCGGCGCAGGTTGTCGGGCATGGTGGCCGGGTCGTAGAGGTCCGCGATGGTGGCGGGGAAATGCGCTTCGCGGGCCAGCAGGATGGCTTCGGCGCAGGTGGTCAGGTCGGCTTTGTTTTGCGCGGTGAGGGCGGGGACGGGGAAGGTGTTCCAGCCGAGGGTGTTGGAGTAGCGGAAGTCGGTTTTCAGCTTGCCGCAGACGGTGGCAATCCAGACCAAGTGGAGGCGGGAGGCGATGAGCGCCATGTTCCAGAGGGGGGCATCGTAGAGGGCGAAGGCACTGTCAGCAACGATGGCACCTTGAGCCGACAGTAAACCCACCGGCAGATAAGAACGAGATTCTGATGAGACGCGAGGAACAATGATTGCTGTTTCGTTGCCTGTTTGGCGAACTTCCCCGAATTTATGAGGCGTGTTAGCGAGTGCCACCGTCGCGGCTTTGGTGCTGTCCAAACGCATTTTATTTACAGCTTGGAGCCTTTTCGTAAGGGGTCCGATAGATTTTATTTCAATGACATCCTCATCCTTGGCCCAAATACAAAACCGTTCAAGGCCACGAATAAACTCAGCAGACCCCAAAATTTTTCGGATAAATTTGCCTGACTGACCAGCTGTGAGGTTCAGTTCTCTGACTTCATCGTGGGACAACAGCAGATGGCCGCCATCAGTTGGCTGATTGCCTTTGGTCATTTCTGACTGAGCACCTAAAGGGTAAGGCAGCTTTTCTACCACCACATTGGCCCCCGGCACCAAATAGGCGTTGATGTGCGCCACCTCCTTTTGCAAGGTGATTTCAGCGGGCTGTCGGGCTAAAGCCCGACCTACGTCCTGACCAGTAACCGACATGGGTAGGTCAGGCTTCAGCCTGACTTGCACCACATCTTCTGGCAGGGCGGCTTCCGCGGGCTGTCGGGCTAAAGCCCGACCTACGTCCAAGCTGAATAAGCTTTTAACTTGTTGGTTGTTTTTGGCAATTCCTACAATTACCACCGTCACACCCGCGTTGTAGCTGGCGAGATTCGCCCATTTAAAGCTGGTGTACGCAAAGGTAATTTCATGGCCGCTGGCAAAAATCATCGGCCACAAAATCGGCACTTGCTGCCCTTGGCAAATCGAATTGGTTGATACAAAAGCGGCAGTGGTCGGGGTATGCGTGCCGTAATCGGCGGCTTTCATAAACCAGCCGGCCACATAGTCCAACGATTTCCAGCTTTTGCAGCGGTAATCAAAAATCGCTTTTAAATCGTCTTTTTGCTCCGCCGATTGCCAAGTGCTACCCAGATACGGCGGATTGCCACAAATAAACGTCTCCCCGCCCTCGTTCGCAAAATCAATCTCCGCCTGCACCAGCGGCGACCCAAACAAATCATCCGCCACCAGCTTCACACCCGTGCCCGTCGGCGGGCAAATGCTCAACCAGTCCAGCCGCAGGGCATTGCCGCACACAATCCAGTTCTCCGCATTCAGCGGCAAAAATTCTGCCAGCGCGTCCTTTTGCCCCCGATACAGCACGTCACACTGAAACTCGGCAATGATCAGGGCGAGGCGGGCTATCTCGGCAGGGAAGTCGCGCAGCTCAATCCCCCGAAAATTGGTCAGCGGAATCTCACTGCCCAAATGCGATTCGCCCCGCCGTGTGTTGATTTCGGCCTCAAGGGCACGCAGCTGCTTGTAGGCAATCACCAAAAAATTGCCGCTGCCACACGCAGGGTCAAACACCCGAATCCGTGCCATGCGGCGGCGCAGGTTCAGCAGCTTGCGGTCGTTGTTGCCGGCCTCGGTCAGTTGACCGCGCAAGTCATCCAAAAACAGCGGGTTGAGCACCTTGAGGATGTTGGGCACGCTGGTGTAGTGCATCCCCAACGCGCCGCGCTCGGCATCGTCGGCCACGGCCTGAATCATGCTGCCAAAGATGTCGGGGTTGATGTGTTTCCAGTTGAGGTTGCCAGCATGGGTCAAATAGGTGCGGGCCATGCGGGTAAAACGCGGCACGTCGGTGCTGCCAGAAAACAGCCCGCCGTTGACGTAGGGGAACTGGTCGGCCCAAGGGCGAAGCGGAGGGGGGGCAGAGGGGAGGCCGGACTGACGCGCCGCAATCGGGATATTCATGGCACGGAAAATTTCGGCCATGACTTCGTGGGTATTGCTGCCGTCAGCCGCGCTCATTTGCGCGATGGTTTTGGTAAACAGCCCGTCACCGTTGAAAATATCGGTGTCCTCGGCAAAGAAGCAAAACACCAGCCGCGCCATAAAATGGTTCATGTCGGCGCGGCGGTCGTCACCCGCCCAGTCGGGGTTTTCATTCAGCAGCTCGACGTAAAGCTTGTTCAGCCGCCCCGTGGCACGCACGTCAACAGGGTTGTCTTTGATTTCCTTGACGGTGGAAATACCGGCCAGCGGCAGAAAAAAGCCGAAGTGGTCGGCAAAATCAGGGTAGGCGCAGGCGAGGATTTCGCCGCTGTTGAGGTCTTCGGCCTCTAGGGTCTGGCCGTCGGTAGCAAGGGCGAATTTGGCCTTGGCTTTGGCGGTGGCAGGGCTGGCGCGTAGGGCGCGAAGCGTGTCGCTAACCGTCTCGGCGGCGCACACGGCAAGGTGGATGTTGCTGCGCTGAAGCACGCCGTTGGGTAGGTCGGAGGTGTTGTTGTGGCCGGTGCGCAGACGTTTAAGCGCGGTGTCTTTGTTGCCAAAAGCCGCCAGAAAGGCAAACGGGAATTCTGCCGCATCGAAGGGCTGAAGGGCGAGGTGCGAGAGGGCTTCTTCGATTTCTACTGGATTCATGGTGTCGCTTGCCTGTGTGGGTTTTGCCGTTTCGCGTGCTGCCGCATAGACCGGCGCAGAGGGGGGTGGGCGATTGTAAATCGTTATACGCCACCACTCCCCCACTGAAATATCGGGTTCGCTATCAGGCTAAAGCCTGACCTACCACCCCACGCGCCTTGCCTGTAGGTCGGGCTTCAGCCCGATGGTGCGCCATCCAACCAAACTGCATCCCGCAAGGAATAATCACCAAGGTACCGCGCCATTACGCCACCACTCCCCCACTGAAATATCAGGTCCGCTATCAGGCTAAAGCCTGACCTACCACCCCACGCGCCTTGCCTGTAGGTCGGGCTTCAGCCCGATGGTGCGCCATCCAACCAAACTGCATCCCGCAAGGAATAATCACCAAGGTACCGCGCCATTACGCCACCACTCCCCCACTGAAATATCGGGTTCGCTATCAGGCTAAAGCCTGACCTACCACCCCACGCGCCTTGCCTGTAGGTCGGGCTTCAGCCCGATGGTGCGCCATCCAACCAAGCCGCATCCCACAAGGAATAATCACCAAGGCGTTCTACCAGACTTGCCCGCAGCGGATTCGCCACAATGTACCGCGCCATTTTGCGAATATCCTCATCTTTGTGAACAGCATGGTCAAAATAATTTGCCTGCCAGAGCAAGCACCCCATCGCCCGCGCTGCTCGCCCTTTCAGCAACTGCATCACACTGGGTAGTGTGCCCTCATGTAAGACCATCAACCAATGCAAATGATCTGGCATGACCACATAGCACAAGGTTTCAGCACGACCTTCGGCTTGCAACCGAATCAACTCCCGCACCACCTTGCGCCCGTTCTCCAGCAAAGCAAAATAGGGCATCCTGTTTTTCGTTACGGTCGTGATGTGGTACACCCCACCAGCCTGCGAAAACCGTCCCTTGCGTAAATCGTTATACGCCACCACTCCCCCACTGAAATATCAGGTTCGCTATCAGGCTAAAGCCTG
>CALMOJ010000060.1 GCA_937871815.1 uncultured Neisseriales bacterium | reverse complement strand
CCGTGATACCCCACAGCAGAGCACGCAGTCAGCACAATCGGGGCAAGCAAGCATAAAAGGCGAGTAGGCATTTTCATGGGAACAAAGGCATCAAAAGGTCGAAGGAGCATGAGCGTGGCATGAGTTGTCGGGCTTGGCAATACGCCCCGCGCCACCGCGCCACCCGAGCGCACAAACACTGGTTAAAAAATAAGCAGAAAATTTTTACCCTAGGCAAAAATAGCTTTAAAATGCCCTCCCTTTTGGCTTCTTGGACGGTGAGTGAGTATGTGGCAAATCGGCGCAATCACGCTCCCCAACCGCTTGGTGGTCGCCCCGATGGCGGGGGTCACCGACCGCCCGTTTCGGATGCTGTGCCGCCAGTTTGGTGCGGGCTTGGCCGTCAGCGAAATGCTGGCCGCCAATACCGCCCTCTGGGGCAGCCAAAAAAGCATTAAACGCGCCGACCATAGCGGTGAACCCGCCCCGATTTCGGTGCAAATTGCCGGCTCAGACCCCGAGCAAATGGCCGAAGCCGCGCGGCTGTCGGTGGCACGCGGGGCGCAAATCATCGACATCAATATGGGATGCCCCGCCAAGAAAGTCTGCAACGTCGCGGCAGGCAGTGCACTGCTGCGGGATGAGCCGCTGATTGCCCGCATCCTCGCCGCCGTGGTGAATGCTGTGGAGGTACCGGTCACACTCAAAACCCGCACCGGCTGGGACAGAGACAACAAAAACGCCGTCCGTGTAGCCCAGTTGGCCGAACAATCCGGCATTGCCGCTTTGGCTCTGCATGGCCGCACCCGTGCCGACCTGTATCACGGCGAAGCGGAGCACGACACCATCCGCGCAGTCAAAGCCGCCGTCCGCATACCGGTCATTGCCAATGGCGACATTGATAGCCCCGAAAAAGCCAAGCAAGTGCTCGAAACCACAGGTGCGGATGCCATCATGATTGGCCGTGCCGCCCAAGGCCGCCCGTGGATTTTCCGGGAAATTAACCACTACCTCGCCACAGGGCAGACCCTGCCCCCACCCACCGTGGCCGAGGTGCAAGCCCTGCTGTTGGCGCACCTTGACGCGCTTTACCTATTTTACGGCGAATACAGCGGCTGCCGAATTGCCCGCAAACACATTGCTTGGTACACACGCGGATTGAGCGATGCCAACGCCTTCCGCCAAGCGATGTATCAGCTCGACAGCACCGCCGCCCAGCGTCAAGCCGTGGCCGATTATTTTTCGGCGCGTGCTGCACAGCAAGAACACTGGCACACCCATGCTGTTTTAGAGCCTGTTCAAAGCTAACTAGCACCGCACGGCTTGCCCCCACCCTATTTCCCGATTTTTGACGCTACCTAGACCGCTGAATGATGACAACCCCTGACCCACAAGATGACCTCGCCGCTTCGGTACGCACAGCGATGGCACAATATTTTCAAGACCTCGACGGCGAAGCCCCCCAACCCATTTACGAGATGGTATTGGCACGGGTCGAAAAGCCGCTGCTCGAAGTCGTGCTGTCTCATGCCGAAGGCAACCAAACCCGCGCGGCCCAGTTGCTTGGGCTGAACCGCAACACCTTACGCAAAAAAATGAAGCAATACGCCCTCGGCTAATCGCCCCTTTTTTCGCCTTCTTTTTTACCCTGACCTGATAAGTGACCCCCACCATGACCCCCATTACCCGCGCCCTGATTAGCGTGTCGGACAAAACTGGCATTGTTGAATTTGCCCAAGCCCTCGCTGCTGCTGGGGTAGAAATTCTGTCTACCGGCGGCACCGCCAAGCTGCTGGCTGAAAAAAACATCCCCGTGATTGAGGTTGCTGACTACACCGGCTTCCCCGAAATGCTTGATGGCCGCGTCAAGACCCTGCACCCCAAAGTGCATGGCGGGATTTTGGGGCGGCGTGACCTGCCCGAGCATGTGGCCAAGATGAAAGAACACGGCATCGGCAATATCGACCTTGTCTGCGTCAATCTCTACCCGTTTGAAGCCACCATCGCCAACCCCGATTGCAGCCTCGAAGAAGCTATCGAAAACATCGACATCGGCGGCCCCACGATGGTGCGCTCGGCAGCAAAAAACTGGGCGCATGTGGCCATTGTCACCGACAGCGCCGACTACGCCGCACTGTCTGCCGAGCTCAAAACCAACGGCGGCAGCCTGACCCGCGCCACCCGCTTTGAACTGGCCAAAAAAGCCTTCACCCATACCGCCGCTTACGATGGTGCGATTTCCAACTATCTGACCGCCCTCACCGACAACCACGAACGCGCGGCCTTCCCTAACCGCCTCAACGTACAGTTCGTCAAAGTGCAAGACATGCGCTACGGCGAAAACCCACACCAAGCCGCTGCGTTCTACCGCGACCTCGACCCCGCCACCGGCAGCATTGCCCACTATCGCCAGCACCAAGGCAAAGAGCTGAGCTACAACAACATTGGCGATGCCGATGCCGCTTGGGAAGCCGTCAAGACGTTTGAACAGCCCGCCTGCGTCATCGTCAAGCACGCCAACCCGTGTGGCGTGGCCATTGCTGCAGACACCCTAACTGCCTACCAATTGGCCTTTGCTACCGACACCACCAGCGCGTTTGGCGGCATCATCGCCTTTAACCGCGAAGTCGATGCAGCCACCGCCGAAGCCGTCAGTGCCCAGTTCCTCGAAGTGCTGATTGCACCAAGCTACACCACCGAAGCCCACGCGCTGCTGGCCAAAAAGGTCAACGTCCGCGTCCTCGAAGTGCCAATGGAAGCGGGTGCAAACCGCTTTGACCTGAAGCGGGTCGGCGGCGGCATTCTGGTGCAAACCCCTGACGTTAAAAATATCGGGCTGGCGGATTTGAAAGTCGTCACCCAAGCCCAACCGACCGCTGCCCAACTGACCGACCTGTTGTTTGCATGGCGCGTGGCCAAATACGTCAAGAGCAATGCGATTGTATTTGCGGGCAAAGGCCAAACACTGGGCGTAGGCGCGGGGCAAATGAGCCGTGTAGACTCCACCCGCATCGCCGCCATCAAAGCAAAAAATGCCGGTTTGGTGTTGGCAGGTTCAGTCGCTGCCTCGGATGCCTTCTTCCCCTTCCGCGACGGGGTCGATGTGATTGCCGAAAATGGTGTGACCGCCATCATTCAGCCCGGTGGCTCGATGCGTGACGAAGAAGTGATTGCCGCCGCCAACGAGCATGGCATTGCGATGGTGTTGACCGGTGCGCGTCACTTCCGCCACTAAGAACCTGTTTGCCCCGTCATTCCCGCGAAAGCGGGAATCTAGGACACACCGACCGGCACAGCATATGCCTCTTGTTGGGCGGTCAGGCTGTAGCGGGCTGCCTTCTCTTTTTTGCTTTATTTTTACCGGAATGCCCGCCCGTGCGGGTCACAACTTCTCTTGAAAACATCCCCCATTTTGGCACTACAGGTCGCCGTCTGTGCGGCGTGGTCTTGTGCCGTCTGGGCTGGTGAAGCCCCTCTGGCGGCCTCCGACAGCCTGCCCGCACCGGCAGTATTGCACCAAGAAGTAACGACGGACACCACCGCGCCGCCCGCCGAATCGACAGTCACTGCGCCGCCCGCCACGGCCAGCCTCCCCGCCCCCCAAGCAGGCTGGTTTGACCGCGTACAAAGCAAGCTTGGGCAAATTTGGGCTTCGCCCCAAACGGATATACTCGTCCCAGGCTATTCCTATCACCTACGCAGCGCCTATAGCCCTGAAAAAATTCGCGGTTTTAATGAACGTGCATGGGGTATCGGGATGGGGCGGCATGTGTATGATGCCGATGGCGATTGGCATGGTCTGTATGCGATGGGCTTTTGGGATTCGCACCGGCGGGTCGAGCCGATTGCAGGCTACGCCTACCAAAAATATTGGTCGGTCAGCCCGCAGCTGAAACTTGGGGCAGGCTACACGGCATTTATCACCGCCCGCTCGGATACGCTGCACTTTGTGCCCTTTCCTGCCGCGCTGCCCCTCGTCTCGGTGCAGTATCGGCGACTCGCCATCATGGGCACGTTTATCCCTGGCGGGCACGGCAACGGCAATGTTTTCTTTTTGTTTTCCCGATTTGAACTGTAAGGACTCCCGATGAACGTTATGGTTATTGGTTCTGGTGGGCGCGAGCACGCGCTGGCTTGGAAATTGGCGCAATCCCCCCGCGTCAGCACGGTCTTTGTTGCCCCAGGTAATGCCGGTACGGCACTGGATAGCGCGTTGACCAACGTCCCCCTCTCCGCCATTGAAGACCTCGTGGCCTTTGCCCGCGACAACGCGGTGGAGCTGACCGTGGTCGGCCCCGAAGCCCCCCTCAGCCAAGGAGTGGTCGATGCCTTTCGCACCGCCGGACTCAAGATTTTTGGCCCGAATCGTGCAGCCGCCCAGCTCGAAGCCTCCAAAGACTTTGCCAAGGCCTTTATGCAACGGCACGGCATCCCCACGGCGGGCTATGCCACCTTCGCAGAGGCGCCCGCTGCCCATGCCTATGTGGCCGAGCGCGGTGCCCCCATCGTCATCAAAGCCGATGGTCTGGCCGCTGGCAAAGGCGTGGTCGTGGCACTGACCCTAGAAGAAGCCCACGCTGCCATTGACGACATGCTGTTGGGCAATAGCATGGGTGAGGCCGGTAGCCGTGTGGTGATTGAAGACTTTTTGGCCGGCGAAGAAGCCAGCTTTATCGTCATGGTCGATGGCAAAAACGTCTTGGCGCTGGCCTCTAGCCAAGACCACAAGCGGCTCAAAGACAACGACCAAGGCCCCAACACCGGCGGCATGGGTGCATATTCTCCTGCCCCAATTGTCACCCCCGAAATGCACGCCCGCGTGCTGCGCGAAATCATTCAGCCCACCGTCGAAGGCATGGCCAAAGACGGTATCTGCTACACCGGCTTTTTGTATGCTGGCCTGATGATTGACGACACCAACACCCCGCGCACGCTGGAATTCAACTGCCGCATGGGCGACCCCGAAACTCAGCCCATCATGGCGCGGCTCAAGTCCGACCTGCTGGAATTGCTGGAGCACGGCGTAAACGGCACGCTGGATAAAGTCGAAGCACAATGGGACCGTCGTGTGGCCTTGGGCGTGGTCTTGGCGGCCAAGGGCTATCCCGAAGCCCCCGAAAAAGGCGCAGTCATTAGCGGCTTGCCCACCACCGAAACCACCGACTGTGCGGTGTTCCACGCCGGCACGACCCAAGACGAGACCGGTGTGGTGCGCGTCAGCGGCGGACGGGTGCTGTGTGTCACCGCGCTGGGCGACAGCGTCAAAATGGCGCAAACCCTCGCCTACGAAGTGGCCGACCGCATCCAATTTGATGGCCGCCAAATGCGCCGTGACATTGGGGCGCGGGCACTCAACCGCAGCCGTTAAGCGAGTACCGAGCCCATGATTTTCCGACAAGACATCAATGGCTTACGTGCCCTTGCCGTGCTCATAGTGGTGCTGTTCCACTTCGGCATCCCCTATGCCCAAGGGGGTTTTGTCGGTGTCGATGTGTTCTTCGTCATTTCAGGCTACCTGATGACCGGCATTATTGTGCGGCGGCTCGAAACCGGTAAATTTTCCCTGCTGGGCTTTTACCTCGACCGCGCACGGCGGATTATTCCGGCACTGGCGGCCTTATGTGGGGTGTTACTGCTGCTGGGTGGGCTTTGGCTCTTGCCGACCGAATACCGGCTACTGGGCAAGCATGTCGCCAGCAGTATCAGCTTTCTATCCAATGCTGTGTTCTGGCTAGAGTCCGGTTATTTTGACCTTGAATCCCACCAGAAATGGCTGCTGCATACGTGGTCCTTGTCGGTCGAGTGGCAGTTTTACCTGCTCTATCCCCTGCTGCTGCTCGGCGTGTTCCGCCTGTGTCGGGCCAACACGGTGCGCTGGCTGGTGCTGGCGGCCACGCTCCTGTCTTTTGCCTTGTCGGTGTATGCCTCTAGCCGCTGGGCCAGTGCCGCGTTTTATCTGCTGCCGACCCGTGCGTGGGAGATGCTGGTCGGGGGCATTGTCTGCCTGTTTCCACTGCACTGGCAGCCTACCCCCCGCCATGCCGTGCTGCGCCGAGGCCTAGAAGGGCTGGGCTTTGGGTTGATTATCGCCAGCGTGCTGCTGAATCGCCCTGCGGACATCTGGCCGGGCTGGTTGGCCTTGCTGCCGGTCTCTGGGGCAGCACTGCTGGTCTGGTCTGCACGCCAAGGGTCGCTGCTGACCGCCAACCCGCTGTCCCAGTGGCTCGGCACGGTGTCTTACTCGGTGTATTTGTGGCATTGGCCGGTGGTGGTCGTGCTGAACTATCTGGACAAAACCAGCGACCCGCTCTGGGTCGGCGCGGGGCTGCTGACCTCTGCCCTGCTGGGGGCGGCCTCGTTCCGCTGGGTCGAAACCCCCAGTCGCCATCTGGGGCTGTCCTCCTCCACTACTGCCGCCGTCTCCCATCGCCCTGCCCTGCTGCAATTTGCCGCGATGGTGGGCACGGTGGGGGTGCTGGGGGCTGGCGTATTTGCCCTGCAAGGTTTGCCGATGCGGGTCAGCCCTGCCGTGCGTCTTGCCGAACAAGAAAGCCTGAACAAAAACCCTGTCCGCCAAGCCTGCTTTTTAGAGTCCGGCACTCAATCGCCAGACTGCATCGTGGGCGGGGACGGCAAAACCGTGCGGGTAATTGTGCTGGGTGATAGCCATGCCGATGCCAGTGTTGGCGGCGTGGCCGCAGCGATTCCCCCCTCGCAAACAGGCGGGGCGTTGTTTTTGGGGTATATGAGCTGCCTGTCGATTCCTGGCGTGCATTTCAAGCTCGGCGACCAAGGCTACCAATGCGGCGACTACCTCAAAACGGTCTTTGCCCGACTGGCGACGGCGTACCGCGATGTGCCAATTGTGGTGATTAACCGCACCTCGGTCTATGTCTGGGGGCACAACGAAGACACGCTAGACAAGTTTGCAGGGCCGCTGGTGTCGTTTGACGGCCTACCCCTGCCGCGCCGCGCTGATGCGGCCTATTTGGCGGGCTTTAAACAGCGTTATGTGGCGGCAATGTGTGCCTTGGCCGAAACCCATCCGGTCTATCTGCTGCAGCCGATTCCTGAAATCGGGGTCGATGTTCCCAAAACCTTGGCACGCCGCTTGATGCGCGACCCCCATGCCGCAGAAGTCACCCTTGACATGGCGGACTATCAAGCGCGGCACGCCTTTACCCTTGCGCTGATGGAAACCACCCGCCAAGCCTGCCCCCGTATTCACCTGCTCGACCCCACACCGTATTTTTGCCAAGACGGCACCTGCTTTGGCTCGCAGCAGCATCGCCCGCTGTATTACGATAACAACCACCTCAGCGAACACGGCAACCGCCGCTTAACCCCGCTTTTCCGCCTGATGTTTTAGCCATGCCCTCTCGTCCTTCTCACACCGCCTACCGCCGCGCCCGCACCCGCTACCAGCGGGGCGGGGTGCTGGCCTATGCCACCGAGTCCTGTTTTGGCTTGGGCTGTCACCCTGCCTCGGCACGCGGCTTGCGGCGGGTGGTGCGGCTAAAAGGTCGGGCGCAAAGCAAGGGGATGATTGTGGTGGGCGCGGACTGGGCGCAGCTTGCGCCGTATATTGCCCCGCTCTCGCCAGACCAATTGGCGCGGCTGGCGACCTATTGGCCTGGGGCGGTCACGCTGCTGCTGCCGGCTTCGCGCCGCGTGTTGCCGATGCTACGCGGCAAGCACCGCACGCTGGCCGTCCGTCTTACCGCCCACCCCGCCACGGTGGCCTTGTGCCGCGCACTGGGCGGAGCCTTGGTTTCGACCTCGGCCAACCACGCGGGGCAACGCCCCCATAAAACGGCCTCGGCTTGCCGACGGGCGTTTGGTCACCACGCTCTCACCCTTTCGGGTCAGGTCGGGTCACGCAAAAAACCTTCAACGATTGTCGATTTTGACAGCGGGCGTGTGCTACGTTAGCCACCCCGTCTTGCCCAACGAAAGCCCTCTGCCTGTGGAAACCTCTACCCTCTCCGTCACCTCCCTAATTCTTCACGCCAGCTTGCCGGTGCAACTCATCATGCTGTTGCTCGGGGGGCTGTCGGTGGTGTCGTGGACGTTTATCGTGGGCAAAATCATCGCGCTCCGCACTGCAGCCCGCTACACCGATGATTTTGAACGGGCTTTTTGGAGCGGCACCGACCTCAACAGCCTATTTCAACGCGTCCAAGCCAGCCCAGACGGCGTGGGCATGGAGCGGATTTTTCAGGCGGGCTTTGGTGAATTTATGAAGCTGCGTCGCCAAGCCGGCATGGAGCTATCCGACGTGATGGACGGCACGCGCCGCGCCATGAAGGCCTCTGCCCAGCGCGAACTGGACACCCTAGACCACCACACCTCGTTTTTAGCCACCGTCGGGTCGGTCAGCCCGTATATCGGCTTGTTGGGGACGGTGTGGGGCATCATGCACGCCTTTTTGGGCTTAAGCACCGCAGGCAACGCCACGCTGTCTACCGTCGCGCCAGGGATTGCCGAAGCCCTGATTGCCACCGCCATTGGGCTCTTTGCGGCGATTCCTGCCGTGGTGGCCTATAACCGCTTCTCTTACCAAATTGACCGTATCGCCTTGCAGTTCGACACCTTTGCCGAAGAGTTCTCTAATATTTTGCAACGGCAGGCTGGGCGAATCGGGTAATTGAGCGAAGAAGACTACAATTGCCCTCTTTTGGTGCACACCAATCACAGCCGTGTTAAGCAAAACTTAATACGCCCTTGCTATGTTGTGTTCATGGTTTTTAGTTTTCACTTTTTTACATCCCTCGCTTGGAGCCCCCCCCCATGAACACCTCTCCCTCCCGCTACAGTACGCTGACCATCAGCCTGCACTGGCTAATGCTGCTTTTGATGATTGCGGTCTATGCCACGATTGAGCTGCGGGTGATGTTTCCCAAAGGTGCACCCCCGCGTGAAGCCATCAAGGCCTTGCACTTTATGCTCGGGCTGTGCGTCTTGCTACTGGTGGTGCCACGCCTCGTGGCGCGTCTGTTTGGCACCACACCCGCCATCCAGCCCCCCATGTCAGGGCTAATGACCTTTGCCGCCAAAGGGGCACACCTTGCCCTGTACGGCCTGATGATTGGGATGCCTATTTTGGGCTGGATGGTACTGAGTGCCTCGGGCAAGCCAATTCCATTTTTTGGCTTGAATCTGCCCGCGCTGATGGCCGAAAATAAAGCCTTGGGCAAAGAGCTAAAAGAGATTCACGAAGTCGTGGGAACCTTGGGGTATTATCTAATCGGTCTGCACGCACTGGCTGCCCTGTATCATCATTATGTAAAACGCGATAACACGCTGGTTCGGATGTTGCCCGGCGGTTAAGCGTTGAGCACTCGCCCCTTTAAAAAAGGCATTGCCAGTTTTGGCAATGCCTTTGGGCGTTTTTGGAGTCCTGTTCATGCTGCCCTCCGCCTCACCTAGCCTACGCAATATTTTGATTGTTGAAGATTCGCCCCTGAGTCAGCTTGTCCTTGACGGCCTGCTGACCCCTTCGGGCTACCACCTCACCCAAGCCCTAAGTGGAGAAACCGCCCTTGCATTCGTTGAGCAGCAGCTTTTTGATGTCATTTTGCTCGATATGAACTTGGGCGACTTGCAGGGCAAAGTCGTCGCGCAACATGTACGCGCTCTGTCGCGCTCCGATGCTGCCACCACCCCGATTATCGCCATCACCGCCAATGCCAGCCCCGAAGACCTCGAGGGCTATTTTGCGGCGGGCGTGGATGATTGCGTCGCCAAACCGTTTGACCCCACCCGCCTCGCCGAAGCCCTCGCCCGCTTCTCACCCTTGCCCGACTACGACGATGGCAAAATCGAAGCGGCCAGCCAGTACGCGATTGCACAAGCCCGGGAGGCATTTCTGCAGAGCTGCCACAACGATGCCCGCTTTTTAACCGCTTATCTGGCTCACCCCTCGCCGCGCCTGCCCCATATCCGCCAAACCTTAGCTGACGTGGTACACCGGCTCAAAGGCAATGCCGCGACCTTTGGCCACCCGATGATGGGCGACCTCGCCGCCTGTATTGACGAAAGCACCCGCCGCCACCAAACCCCAGACGGATCGCTTATCCAAACCCTCTGCCAAGAGCTAAATACGGCACTGGTGGGGTTTGAGCCCACACAGCCCGCGCCCTAGCCCCCCCCAAAAAAACGCCCCCTTCCGTGCTGTTGATCATCCGATTTCAGGGGGCAGTTCAACATAGAAGGGGGCGTTTCGTGGGCCAACAAGCGTGGCGGCAGCAGTCAGCTCCGCGCCAGTGCAGGGTTCTTAGAAAAATAGTGCTTGATACCTTCCATCATGGCCTGCGCCATTTTTTCTTGGTGGCCTCGGCTGGTCAGCTTGGCTTCTTCTTCTTGGTTACTGATAAAAGCCGTCTCCACCAAAATAGACGGGATGTCAGGGGCTTTAAGGACTGCAAAACCGGCTTGCTCCACTTGGTCACGGTGCAGGCGGTTAATCCGCCCTAGGCGCGACAACACCGCGCTGCCCAGCTTGAGGCTATCGCTAATCGTAGCGGTTTGGGTCAGGTCAAACAGGGTGTGCGCCAAGTATTTGTCTTTGACGTTTAGCCGAACACCACCAATCAAATCGGCCTCGTTTTGAGTTTTGGCAAGAAATTTAGCGGCAGTACTGGTCGCACCTTTTTCAGACAGCGCGAACACCGATGACCCCCGCGCCTTGCCGTTGATAAACGCATCAGCATGAATCGACACAAACAAATCGGCGTTGAGCTTGTGCGCCTTAGCCACCCGCACCCCCAGCGGAATAAACACATCTTCGTCGCGGGTCAAAAATGCCCGCATCCCAGGCTGGGCATCAATCAGCCGCTTCAGCTGCTTGGCGATTTGCAGCACCACCACCTTCTCTTTTGCCCCCGAAGGACCTATCGCCCCAGGGTCTTCACCGCCGTGGCCTGGGTCGAGCACCACGGTAATCGGCCGATTGCCGCGTGAGGGCGATTTTTTTTGGCGGCTGGGGTTCGTGTCTTCGGACGCGCTGGCTTTGTCTGACTTATCGGGCTTCTCAGCCTTCTCTACTTTGTCGGACTTATGGCTCTCTTTGGTGTCTTTAGCTTCTTTGCCGCCGTCTTTCGGCTCTTTGCTGCTGTCTTTGGCTTCGCGCGGCTTAGCTTCTACGGGCTCGGCGGGGCGGGCGGCAGGGTGGTCGAGCTTGCCTTGGTTAAACTCGTTCAGCAGGGCTAACAAGGGGTCGTTGCTGGCAGAGGGGTAGAGGTCAATCACCAAGCGGTGCCGGTATTCCGCCACAGGGGCAAGAGCAAACACTTGCGGCTCGACTGCCGATTTAAGGTCGAGCACCAAGCGCACCACTTGGGGCTTAAACTGCGCTGCACGGGCGGTTTTGATATACGGATCATCGCCCACTTGGTCGGTTAAGTGGAGCAGGGCTTGGTTCAGCTGCACGCCTTCAATATCCACCACCAGCCGGTCGGGGTTGCTCATCATAAATTGCTTAAACTTGATGGCTTCGGTGGATTCAAGGGTGACGCGGGTATAGGTGCTGGACGGCCAGACCCGCACCGCAATAATGTGGTGTGCCGCAGCAAAACCGACACGGCTCACGGATAATAATAGGGCGCAAATGCCCGCACCCATTAGGGTACGGCGAGAGAAATCAAGCGGGTCAGACATGCGTGTCCTTGTGGCGAGCAGGCGGTCAGGGTGAGGCGGCGGCCTTCCCCCTCTAGGGTCAGGGCAAGCAGCACATCGGCAGCGGGCAGCCAAGTACCGGCCTTGTCCGGCCATTCAATCAGGCAGAGACTGTGGGCATCAAATAGTTCAGACAGCCCCGCCTCGTGCCATTCGGCGGGGTCGGCAAAGCGGTAAAGGTCAAAATGGTGAACGGTACACGTCGCCAAGGGGTAGGACTCGACCAAGGTATAGGTTGGGCTTTTTACCCGCCCTGTGTGCCCCAAGGCCATCAACAAGCCGCGTGTCAGCGTGGTTTTGCCCGCCCCTAATTCGCCCTGCAAATACACCACCGCCCCTGCTGGCAGGGCAGCACTGAGCCTTGCGCCCGCCGCGCGGGTTGCGGCCTCGTCTGGCAAAAACGCCTGCCAAACACTGCTATCATCCATGCCATGCACCCCGAACCCCAAATAAACCGCGATTATCGCCAATTCGCGATACAAATCAAAGCGTGGGCGGTCGAACTCGGCTTTGCGGATGCCCGTATTGGCGCAGCCACCCTTCCCCCCGCTGCCGAAGCAGGGCTGGCGGCGTGGCTGGTGGACGGCTGCCACGGCGAGATGGACTACATGGCACGTCACGGCAGCTTACGCGCCCGCCCCACCGAGCTGGTGCCCGGCACGCTGTCCATCGTCAGTGTGCGGCTACGCTACTGGCCGTCAGCCGCCGCCGACAGTGCGGCCGTGCTGGCCGATGGCGAACAGGCCTACCTTTCGCGCTATGCCTTGGGACGGGACTACCACAAGACCGTGCGCCAACGGCTGCAAAAGCTGGCCACCCGTATCGAAACCGCCTATGGCGCATTTGGCTATCGGGTGTTTACCGACAGTGCCCCGCTGATGGAAGTCGCCCTTGCCAGCCAGTCCGGGCTGGGCTGGCGCGGCAAACACACGCTGCTGATTGAGCAGGGCGAAGGCTCGTATTTTTTCTTAGGCGAGCTGCTCACCGACCTGCCTTTGCCGCCCGACCCGCCCCAAGCCAACCACTGCGGCAGTTGCACCCGCTGCTTAACCGCCTGCCCCACCGGTGCAATTACCGCCCCCTACCATGTCGATGCCCGCCGCTGCTTGTCTTACCTCAGCATCGAGTACGCGGGCAGCATTCCGCTGGAACTCCGCCCGCTGTTCGGCAACCGTATTTACGGCTGCGACGATTGCCAACTGGTCTGCCCGTGGAACCGGTTTGCCGTGCCCACCACCGAGGCCGACTTTAGCCCCCGTCACAGCTTGGATGCCGTTTCGCTGGCAACGTTATTTGCGTGGACGGCGGCAGATTTCGCCACCCGCATGGCGGGCAGTGCGGTGTACCGCATTGGCTACGAAGCGTGGTCACGCAATATCGCCATTGCACTGGGCAACGCCCCCCGCACCCCCGCCGTGTTGGCGGCACTGGTCGCCCGCCAAAACGACCCTTCGCCCTTGGTGCAGGAGCATGTGGCATGGGCATTAGAACGACATGCCGCCACCCCATAGCAACAGACAATCACCCAAATAAATACAATTCATTGGTTCAATCGCGGTAAGCCTCCTACACTGGATTTGTCCCCTCCCCCACCCTAGGAGTCCCCCGCATGAACCCGAAAAAACTCACCACCGCCGCCGGTGCGCCTGTTGTCGATAACCAAAACACCCTAACCGCCGGCCCGCGCGGCCCCGCACTGTTGCAAGACGTGTGGCTGCTGGAAAAACTGGCGCACTTTGACCGCGAGGTGATTCCCGAACGCCGGATGCACGCCAAAGGCTCGGGGGCGTACGGCACTTTTACTGTCACCCACGACATCAGCCGCTACACCCGTGCCAAGCTGTTCTCTGCCGTGGGCAAGCAAACGCCGCTCTTTGCCCGCTTTACTACCGTGGCAGGCGAGCGCGGCGCAGCCGATGCCGAACGGGATATTCGCGGCTTCGCGCTGAAGTTCTACACCGAGGAAGGCAACTGGGATTTGGTGGGCAACAACACGCCGGTGTTCTTTTTGCGCGACCCGCTGAAATTCCCCGACCTCAACCACGCCGTGAAACGCGACCCCCGCACCAACCTACGCAGTGCCAAAAACAATTGGGACTTTTGGACTTCGCTGCCTGAGGCCTTGCACCAAATCACCATCGTGATGAGTGAACGCGGCATTCCGGCTACGTATCGCCACATGCACGGCTTTGGCTCGCACACCTTTAGCTTTATCAATGCCGCCAACGAACGTTACTGGGTGAAATTCCACTTTAAATCGCAGCAAGGCATTCAGAACCTGACCGATGCCGAAGCCGAGGCTCTGATTGGTAAAGACCGCGAAAGCCATCAGCGTGACCTGTTCACCAATATCGAACAGGGCAACTACCCCAAGTGGACGCTGTTTGTGCAAATCATGCCGGAAAAAGAAGCCGCCACGGTGCCGTATAACCCATTTGACCTGACCAAAGTCTGGCCGCACGGCGATTACCCCCTGCAAGAAGTCGGGGTGCTGGCACTGAACCGCAACCCTGAAAACTTCTTTGCCGAAGTCGAGCAATCGGCGTTTAACCCTGCGGCGGTCGTCCCCGGGATTAGCTTTTCACCCGACAAAATGCTGCAAGCGCGGCTGTTTTCTTACGGCGATGCCCAGCGGTATCGTTTGGGGGTCAACCACCATCAAATTCCGGTCAATGCGCCCCGCTGCCCCTTCCACAGCTACCACCGCGATGGGGCGATGCGGGTGGATGGCAACCACGGCGGCACGCTGGGCTACGAGCCCAACAGCGAAAGCCAATGGCAGGAGCAGCCTGATTTCCGCGAGCCACCGCTGTCGCTTGAGGGCATGGCCGACCACTGGAATCACCGCGAGGACACGGATTATTTCTCCCAGCCTGGAGCCTTGTTCCGCCTCATGACCCCCGCCCAGCAACAGGTGCTGTTCGACAACACCGCTCGTGCCATGGGCGATGCACCAGAAGCCATTAAACGCCGCCATATCGACCACTGCGGCCAAGCCGACCCTGCTTATGGGCGCGGTGTGGCAGCGGCGTTGGGGTTGCTGGGGTAAGTGCCCAATCATGCTATCTAGCATGGCAGGGGAAACGGAGGCCGTGGCGGATGCGGCCTCTGTTTCCTTGTCGGTGACGGGGTGAGGGGGTCAGGCGTGTGAAATTCTCAATGGATCCGGTTTCGAAACTGGGCGCGTATTTTTGCACCCATTAGTTGGGCTATAACGGGTACATCCGAAGAATGAGCCATATGGGCCTGACCGGAGCTCCAGAAATCCCTTGCCGCACACATTACAGCGCTCAGGAAGAGCACCTTTGCGAAAGGTGACCCTCCCTTGATAATGGGGCGCCATCAGTTCCAGCACAAATGGCGATGGACTGAATCGTTTGAACAAAACAGCCGCTCGCTTTTTGGCACGGGTTAGCGCAACGTAAAACAACCTTCGTTCTTCAGCATAAGGAAATGGGTCATGCTGAGTCAGCAACATATCCACTAAGGGATCATTGGTCATCGCAGAGGGAAATGACAGCCCCCAACCAGTGTTGAGTCCGAGCACAAAGACATAATCCGCCTCTAGCCCTTTCGACTTGTGTATGGTTATAAATTCTATAATCAACGCGTGCTCAAATCGCGCCTTTGCCTCATCAAGCCAGCGTGCCTGAATACCAGCTGTTTTCGAGAGACCATACCGACTCAATAAAAAAACCGTCGTTTTTTGGGCGGCGGGAGAGTCACCGTGTCGTGCGAAATGGCTTGCTGCCAATTCGGCGAGTTGGTTATCTAGTTCAGTTGCCACATGGCTATCATTTTTTAAATCGAGCAGGTCAACCATGCCATTGATGGTTTTATCCAGCTCAGAGATAACCCGTTTCTTCTTCTGACCTTTTTTATTTTGCTGAACGAAGAAAGCGCCCACCTCGGCAACACCCTGAGCTGAACGAAAAACTTTAGTCAAAGCGCCTTCATAGGTTGGCCCAAACGTAGGCTCGAAATCCATAAACAATCGCAAGTCAGCACCGGCAAAGCCATTGATTGCTTGCCAATCATCACCCACACCGAAGAGAACACTATCCTTATGCGATGCCAATAGCGCATGTAGCAATCTGGCGCGTCCAGGTGATAAATCCTGAAATTCATCTACAAGAATCAGCTTAAAGGGCGAGGAAACACGCCTTTTCTCCAGTATCTCTGCCGCCTGAACAATCATGTCATCAAAGTCGATTTTCCCCTCTTGACTCAAGCGGCGGTTATAGGCGGTGTATAGCGGCCAAAACACCTTGGAAAATTTACGCGCACGCTCGATGTCATACTCAGCTTCGACGCAGCGTTCAAAGCTTGCAGGGGTAATACAATTACCCTTCACCAAGGGCAAAACTTGCAGTAATAAATCAATGATGTCAGTTTGGCCTAGGCGTTGAATAGAAGCCAGTATTTGCTCAGAAGTACGAGGACGGAAGACTTGGCCTGACTGGATAAGCGATGTTTTTAGCGCATCAAAAAGACCACCTTCACGATACTGATGGCTGCGCGTTTCAAACCACTGACCCCTAACATGGGCGGATAGCCATTTTCTTTTTATTTCAGCATTGCGTGCATAATCGGCAAAGTGGGCGGGTGCTTCTCCTCTGACATTTAAAGCAAAATGTTCATGCCATGTATTGATTTCTGGGTAGTAAAAATCTGGTTGATATTTACCCCAGCCATCTGGTAGTGGCTCGAACAACTTCTCGTATTCAAATGGGACACCTTGGATGTAGAGCCAGTTAGCGATTGCCAATTCTTCAGCCGAGCGGACGACAGGGCCTGCGAGGGTTTGAAAAACAGCAGAATCACCATTTCGTTTTGCTTTCCGCTGTTGATCGACATATCGATTGTAATCATCGATGGAGTTGAATGCGTCATCAGCAGGAACGGGTGCTCTACAAAGTGACAACAGCGCGACCCAGTCAGACGAAAACGGCTCATTTTTATTAAGCTCATTCAGAACAGCATGTAGGCGAGTTTTCTCCTCTATTTCCGATGCCACGTATATTCTACGACCTTGGTCATGTGCCACCTTACGGACTAGAACCGTGCCTAGTTGATGAAAAGTATAAGCCTTAACGATCTGGCCATTTAGCCATGGATCAATGCGTACGTTGATTCGCTGGTTTAGCTCTAGTGCCGCATCACGATTAAAGGCTAGGATGAGTATTTCTTTTGGTTGAAATAGTCCTTTTTTAATCGCATACCCTACCTTACCAATCAAGGTTGAACTTTTTCCTGATCCAGCAGCAGCCACTAGGAGATTTCGGTCTTCAAAAATCACAACGGCTCTTCGCTGTTCGTCAGTCAGTGGTGTTTTTTCTATAGCATCAAAGAAGGTGTGATAGGTTTTTAGCTCTTTAATGACGTAATATTCATTACGTCGTTGAAGTAGTGCAGGGCTTAGTTGTAATATTTCTGAAAATTGTTCTGCTTTTTGGCGTACTGCCGAGGCTTGAACTGTATGTCGTGCGTAAGGATGCTCCAGCAACTCAAAGGCGGTTTTTGTTGTCGCATCTAGAATTTGACAAGCGGTAGCCTTGAACCGTTCTACATCACTGTGGCGCAGATATCGGTCTTGGGTAAGAAAACACCTAACATAGCTACCGCGAAGTTCAAGCAATCCTTTTGCACTCTCTAGCCTGCAGTCAACTTCCTCAATAATTTGTTGCTCAAGTGACGCAACAGCAGAGCGGGCTCGCTGCTTAGAAATACCCAGAAGGCAAACGGGCTCTAATTGTCCAATCAAAGTAATTCTTGAAAAAAACCGCCCTGAGTCTAGGGTAACCCGATGGATATTAAATAGATCGACCGTAGTTTCTCGGTGTTTGGTTTTGATGATGAGCTGTCGGCCATATGATTCGGATGTAACTACTCTGGTACTCCAGAGAATATTTTGGTCTTCGAAAACCACAACCGCTCTTCGCTGCGCTTCAGTCAGTGGCGTTTTTTCGAGAGCATCAAAGGCGCTGTGGTGGTTTTTTGGCTCTTCAATGACAAACAATTCATTGCATCGTTGAAGTAGCGCAGGATTTAGCCGCAATTTTTCTGAAAACTGTTCTGCTTTTTGGCGTACCGCCGAGGCTAGAACGGTATCTTGTACGTAAGGATGGCTCAGCAATTCAAATGCAGTTTTTATTGTGGCATCTAGCATTTGACAAGCGACAGCCTTGAACCGCGTCACATCGCTGTGGCGCAGACATCGGTCTTGGGTAAGAAAATGAGCAACAAATGCACCACGGAGTTCAAGTAATCCTTTTGCACTCTCTAGCCTGCGGTCAACTTCCTCAATAATTTGTTGCTCAAGTAACGCAACAGCAGAGCGTGCGCTCTGCTTGGAAATACCCAGAAGGGAAATTGGCTCTACTTGTCCAATCAAAGTAATTCTTGAAAAAAACAGCCCTGAATCTAGGGTAACCCGATGGATATTAAATAGATCGACCGTAGTTTCTCGGTGTTTGGCTCTGACAATGAGCTGTCGGCCATATGATTCTGATGTAACTACTTTGGCATTCCATTTGGCGGGTTTTAGTGCCAATAGACATCCCAGCCAGTGCCCCTCAAATATATCCATTTTTTCTACCAACGTAGGGGCATCCCAAATTTTATGTAAATAGGATTCGTGTTAAATTTAGCGCATCCAATCCTCAAACTGGATGGTAAGTCG
>CALMOJ010000059.1 GCA_937871815.1 uncultured Neisseriales bacterium | reverse complement strand
TTGGCGTGGGTGGTGATTTCACCCGCCAAGACCACCAGCCCCGTGTTGACGAGGGTTTCTGCGGCCACGCGGGCGGTTTTGTCTTGGGCAAGGATGGCATCAAGGATGGCATCTGAAATTTGGTCAGCGACTTTGTCTGGATGGCCTTCGGAAACAGATTCGGAAGTAAAAAGGTAGTCGCTCATAGCGGATAGTCCTGAAGGTGAGTTCCAAAATTACGTTAAAATCGTCCGCTATTTTTTGCGGCGGACACATCATGTCACGATTACTACTGGTAGTGATGGCTCTTGCATCACGCCTCCCTTTGGGCGTGCTGCAAAGGCTGGGCATCTTGATGGGGCGCGTGGCTTATTGGTGCGCCCCCCGCTTTGCGGCGCGTTTGCGCACCAACCTTGAAAACAGCGGCATCCCGCAAACCTACCAAGAATCGCGTGACCTCGTCAAACAGACGGCGGGGCATACCGGCATGGGGGGATTAGAACTTTTCATAGCATGGGGCCGAGAAACCGAAACCGTGGTCTCCCTCGTCAAGCGTTGCCAAGGCTGGGAAGCGGTGGCCGAAGCCGAGGCAGCAGGCTGCGGCCTGATTTTTGTCACCCCCCATTTGGGTAACTACGATATTGCAGGGCGGTATCTGGCGCATCGCTTGGCGCGGCCACTGACTGCCATGTATCGCCCCCCCAAACTGGCTTGGCTAGAGCCGCTGATGAATGCCGGACGGGCACGCGGCAATGCCCGCACCGCCCCTGCCAACGCAGCCGGTGTGCGCTTGGTGATGAAGGCGCTCAAATCCCACGAATCCACCATGATTCTGCCCGACCAAGCCCCAGGCCAAGGGGATGGCGTATGGGCCGATTTCTTTGGTCGCCCAGCCTATACCATGACGCTGATTCCACGCTTAGCGCAGATGGACAACGTAAAGGTATTTTTCTTTTATGGTCGCCGCTTGGGGATAGGTGAAGGCTTTGAAGTGATTTTCACCCCGCTTACTGAGCCTTTTACCGGCGACAAAGCCACTGACGCAGGCATTCTGAACCGTGCGGTAGAAGGCCTGATTCGGCAATCCCCCGAACAATATCTCTGGAGCTACAACCGCTATAAAGTGCCGCGCGGTGTGCAGCCCCCTGAACCCAAGGAAACCGCTTAATGCGTATCGCGCTCGTCCTCTTGTGGCTGATTCACTGGCTGCCTATTCCTGTTATTAGTGGGCTTGCCCGTGGGCTGGGCTTTGTGGCCTATTTCTTGGCAACAGAACGGCGCAAGGTGGGGCTGATTAATTTGGCACGCTGTTTTCCTGATATGCCGCTGGCAGAACGCGAGCGCATTATTCGTCGTCACTGCCAGCATCTGGTGCAAAGCGTGCTGGAGTACGGCATCGTCTGGTGGGGCAGCCCCGCGCGGCTGGCACGGCTGGTCACGCTAAAGGGTTTAGACCATCTGACCTGCCATGCCGACGAGAATGTGATTCTGCTCTATCCACACTTTGTGGCCTTTGAGCTGTGCGTGTTGCGGCTGAATTTGGAAGTACCACTGGTCAGTGTGTATTCCAACCAGAAAAATCCTGTGCTTAATCAGCAGCTCTATCAGGGGCGGAACCGCTTTGGACGCGCCAAAATCGTGTCGCGGCAAGAAGGGCTGCGCTCAATTATCAAGGCCATGCGCGACCACACGCCTTTTCTTTACTTGCCCGACCAAGACTTTGGCCCGCGTGACTCTATTTTTGTGCATTTTTTTGCTGAGAAAGCCGCGACGATCACTGGCTTATCCCGCATTGCAGGGCTGGCGCGGGCAAAAGTCGTCCCTGCCATTGCGCGGCGTATCGGCCACCGTTACGAGCTGACTTTTTACCCTGCTTGGGACAACTACCCCAGCGAGGACATTGAAGCCGATACGCGCCGCATGAATGCGTTTATCGAGGAACGCGTTCTTGAACAGCCGGAGCAGTATTTTTGGCTGCACAAGCGGTTTAAAACCCGCCCCGAGGGTGAGGCACGGTTTTACTAGCCCATCCCGCTGCTAGAGCCTGTTTATGCGCAGCGAGACTTGGGTGAGTCTGGGCTCACTAGGCCGTAAACAGGTTCTTAGCCGCCCCGCCGCTTCCAAAAGAAGCGGTGGCTAAAGCCAGGGAAGGCAAAGACCATAAACAGGCAGAAGGTGCTGGCGTAAAACGGCCAATTTTGGACGTGAACGGGCGCAAATCGCCCCTCAACCAGCCACGCAATCGCCGCAACCACGACATAGAGCAACAGCCATTCTGCCAAGCACCACGCTGCAGACTTCCCTTTCTCCCCCCCAACCTTGAGCACGCCCAATACACGGGTGGTCATAAACGGGAGGTTTGCCGCCAGCACGGCAATCAACAACACCAATCCAACGCCTGTTTCCATCTCATCATCTCCTTCTGATTTGTACGCTCCATCCCTGCCCACTTAGGGGAAAGGGAGGGATGCGCCATCGTTCGCACGCCATCCAGCAAAAACCGGCCGGCCGCTTGGCCACAAAGACAAACCGCCCGTTGGAGAGGATTCTCCTGCGGGCGGTTTTGGGGTCAAGCAACAGCAGCTTACAGCGTTTGGAAGGACTGCTTCATCGCTTCGATGCAGATAGCCAGCAGCTTGTCAGGGAAGACCCCCAAGGCCAACAAAGCCAGTGCATTTGCAGACAAGACCCAGTAAGTCCCGTTGGCTTGCGGCGGGACTTCACCCGCATCGTCAAAGTACATGGTCTTGACGACACGCAGGTAGTAGAACGCGCCAATCAGCGAGAACACCACGGCGATAATCGCCAACCATACCAAGCCCACATCGACCACGGCTTTGAGGATGGCAAATTTAGCGTAGAAGCCTGCCAGCGGCGGAATACCCGCCATGGAGAACATCGCCAGCAACATCATGAAAGCCAGCCAGCTATTGTGCTTGTTCAGCCCCTTAATATCATCCAAGGTTTCGCATTCGTAGCCCGCGCGGGAAAGCGCGACCAGAATACCGAAGCCAACGAGGGACATCAGCACATAAATAATGGCGTAGAACATGGCTGCAGACAGACCTTCTGGCGTACCCACCAAAATACCCAGCAGCAAGAAACCCATGTGGGAGATAGTGGAGTAAGCGAACATCCGCTTGAGGTTGGTTTGCGCAATCGCGGTCAGGTTACCCAGTGCCATCGACAAGACAGCCAAGATGACCAACATCCCTTGCCAGTGCATCATCAAAGGCTCTAGCCCTTGCATCAAAATCCGCACAACGAAGACAAATGCAGCCAGCTTAGGCGCACCACCAATCAACAGGGTGATAGCCGTTGGGGCACCGTGATACACGTCAGGCACCCACATATGGAAGGGCACTGCACCCAACTTAAAGGCCAAACCAGCGACGATAAAGACCAACCCGAACAGTGCCAACGTTTGGTTAGCTGTGCCACCCGCCAGCGCCTTGGCAATCACGGCGATGTCCAGCGAGCCGGTTGCACCGTAGAGCATCGACATGCCGTACAGCAGCATCCCCGAAGCCAACGCGCCCAACACGAAATACTTCATCGCCGCTTCTGTGCCGCGAGCCGAATCACGCTGCAAAGCCACCAAGGCATACAGTGCCAAGGAAAGCAGTTCCAAACCCATATACAGCGTCAGCAAGTGATGTGCCGACACCATCACCATCATCCCTAGCAGGGAGAACAGCGTCAGGGTAAAAAACTCGCCTCGAAAAAAGCCACGATCCAGCGCGTATTGACGTGAGTAAATCAGCGTCACCGCAACGGCGGCATACATCGCCAGCTTAATGACACCCGCCATAGGGTCAGCGATGAACATCCCACTGAAGGTCAGCTCGGGGTAAGGATTGAGGGTGGACAAGGTCAGCGCAGCGCACCCCGCCAAAGTCAGCAGAGACAAGCCGTAGGTTATGCTCCGCTTGGCATCGTCCAAAAATAGGTCTAGCACCAAGATGACCGACACCGCACAAAGCAGCGCAATCTCGGGCATGGCCGGCATCAGATTCAAATCAGCCCAACTCATTATCACGCGTTCCTTATTATTTCAGTTTGCTGTGCGCCACATGGGCGATCAGATCGTTGACCGAAAGGTGCATCTTCGATGCGAACAGGTCAGGCACAAGACCCATCCCCAGCACAGCCACCCCCAGCACGGCAAGCACAAGAAACTCGCGCTTGTTTACATCTTGCATCTCTTCTACATGGTGATTGCCTACATCGCCGAACACGACACGCTTATACATCCAGAGGGTGTAAGCCGCGCCAAAAATCAGTGTTGTAGCGGCGGCAAATGCAAACCAGAAGTTCACCTGCACAGCCCCCATGATGACCATGAATTCGCCGACAAAACCGCTGGTTGCAGGCAAGCCAGAGTTGGCCATGGCAAAGAGCATAAAGAAAGCGGCAAAGATGGGCATCTTGTTCGCGACCCCGCCATAATCGGCGATGTTGCGGCTGTGAACGCGGTCGTACATCACACCGATACAGAAAAACATACCGGCAGAGACAAAGCCATGCGACACCATTTGAACCAATGCACCTTCAATCGCCCATTGGTTGAGAGAGTCACCCGCGAACATAAACATGCCCAGCGTGACAAATCCCATGTGTGAGATAGAAGAATACGCCACCAGTTTTTTCATATCGGTCTGCACCAAAGCCACCAAACCGATATACACCACCGCCACCAAAGACAACGCAATCATCAAGGGAGCGAGTTCTCGTGACGCATCTGGCAAGATAGGCAACGCAAACCGCAAGAAACCATAAGCACCAATCTTCAGCGTAATGGCGGCCAACACCATCGAGCCACCGGTAGGGGCTTCAACGTGCGCATCAGGCAACCAAGTATGGACAGGCCACATCGGCACTTTGACGGCAAACGACATAAAGAAGGCAAAAAACAGCAGCATCTGAACGGATAGCGGCAGTACCAAGGTTTGGAACTTGAGGATTTCGAAACTCTTGTCAGCATGGAAATACAAGTAAACAAACGCCACCAGCATCAACAGTGAGCCCAGCAAGGTGTAGAGGAAGAACTTAATCGACGCATACACCCGACGTGGACCACCCCAAACCCCGATAATCAAATACATCGGAATCAGCATGGCCTCAAAGAACACGTAAAACAGCACAGCGTCTAATGCCGCAAATGCACCGTTAATCAGCCCTGACATAATCAGGAAGGCAGCCATATATTGCGCCACACGGGTTTGGATAACTTGCCAACCGGCCAGAATCACCATCAGAGTGGTGAAGCTGTTGAGCACAACAAACAGCATCGAAATGCCATCTACGCCCAAGTGATAGTTAATGTTCAGGCTGGCAATCCACGGAGCAAACTCCGTGAACTGCATGCCACCGTGTAGGGACTTAAAGTCCGTAAACAGCGGCACCGTCACTAAAAATGCAGCGAGAGCACCAACCAGCGCGACGATACGCGCCAATCCGGCATTCTTATCTCCCCCTGTTGCCAGCACCAGCAATCCGGCCACGATGGGCGTCCAGATTGCCAGACTTAACAGATTCTCAACCATAAGCCTAACCTAACGTTTTCTGAATATGTTTACGGGTTTATCGTGCAATCAGGCCAGCAAACCAGATTGTCATCAAAGCCAGCAGACCAATAATCATTGCCGTGGCATAGCTGTAAATAAAGCCCGTCTGGAGTCTGCGAATGACAGCAGAGAAAGCACCAACTACCTTTGCACTACCGTTGACAATGAGCCCATCAATCAAGAACTGATCGCCCACCTTCCAGAACAGCGAACCAAGTCCACGCGACCCTTTAGCGAACACCGCAAAGTAAATGTCGTCGAGGTAGTACTTGTTTTCCAGCAAGGTGTTGATTGCGCCACACTTTGCCTTGATTGCCGCTGGAATTTGAGGGGCTTTGAGGTAGAACACCCAAGCTGTCACCACGCCACCCAAAGCCAGCAGGAAAGGCAGAGAAGTAAAGGCGTGCATCCCCATTGCGGCAGCACTGTGGAACTCGTGTGCGAATTTCTTCATGACAGGGTGGGCTTCGTGGTTAATGAAGATAACCCCCTTAAAGAAATCACCCACCAGCATCGGCTCAACTGCGATATAGCCAATCACCACAGAAGGAATCGCCAACAACACCAGCGGCAAGGTCACGACCCAAGGGGATTCGTGCGGCTCATGGACACCGTGACCATGGTGGTCGTCATGGCCGTGCGCATCGTGCGCCACATGGCGGAAACGCTCTTCACCGTGGAAGACCAAGAAATACATACGGAAGGAATAGAATGCCGTCACAAAGACACCCGCAATCACCGCAAAATACGCAAAGCTGCTACCAGGAATGTGCGACATCGCCACGGCTTCGATGATGGAGTCTTTGGAGTAGAAACCGGCAAAGAACGGCGTGCCAATCAAAGCCAACGAGCCCAGCAAGGAAGTCAGCCATGTAATCGGCATGTAGCGGCGCAAGCCCCCCATGTTACGCATGTCTTGTTCGTGGTGCATACCCATGATGACCGAGCCCGCACCAAGGAACAGCAAGGCTTTGAAGAAAGCGTGCGTCATCAGATGGAAGATGGCAACAGGGTAAGCGGACACGCCCAGCGCAACAGTCATGTAGCCAAGCTGCGACAAGGTGGAGTACGCCACGACGCGTTTAATGTCGTTCTGGATAATCCCCAAGAAGCCCATAAACAAGGCGGTAATTGAGCCGGTTACCAAGATAAACGACAGCGCCGTGTCGGAGAGCTCAAACAGCGGGCTCATGCGGGACACCATGAAGATACCTGCCGTCACCATCGTGGCTGCGTGAATCAAAGCAGAGATAGGGGTAGGGCCTTCCATAGAATCAGGCAGCCAGACGTGCAGCGGAAACTGTGCCGATTTACCCATCGCACCAATAAATAGCAGGATGCAGGTGACGGTCATCAGAGACCAGTCTACGCCAGGGAAAATCTGAACGGTTTTACTCGCCAAAGCAGGGGCGGCAGCGAAAACATCAGCGTATTGGAGCGAGCCACCAAAATACGCCAGCACCATGCCGATACCCAGCAAGAAGCCAAAGTCACCCACCCGATTGACCAAGAAGGCCTTGAGGTTGGCAAAAATAGCCGTAGGTCGCTTAAACCAGAAACCAATCAGCAGGTAGGACACCAAGCCCACCGCTTCCCAGCCGAAGAAGAGCTGGATGAAGTTGTTGCTCATCACCAGCATCAGCATGGAGAAGGTAAACAGGGAGATATAGCTGAAGAACCGCTGATAGCCTGGATCTTCGTGCATATAGCCAATGGTGTAGAGGTGAACCATCAGCGATACGCTGGTGACCACGACCATCATCATGGCGGTGAGGTTGTCGATCAGGAAACCAACGGAGTACGTTGTGCCCCCTACCGTTAACCAAGTGTAAATATCTCCGTTGAAGGTAGGTGCGCCATTCAGCAAGCCGTTCAGAACGACGACGGCACCAACGGCCGAAACGGCCACACCTAAGATAGTGACAACGTGGGCGGCAACGCGGCCAATTGCCCAACCAAACAGCCCCGCAATGGCCGAGCCCACAAGGGGCGCGAGCGCAATCAGCAGGTACAAGCTTTTCATTTCCATGCTTCTCGAGCTTCTTTTCTAGGTTTGTGGTCGGACATCAGCCTTTTAGGCTGCCCAAGTCTTCAACGTTAATCGTTTGCTGGCTACGGAATAGCACGACCAAAATGGCCAGACCAATCGCAGACTCAGCAGCCGCTACCGTCAAGATAAAGAACACGAAAATTTGCCCCGCAGTGTCAGACAAATAATGCGAGAACGCGATGAAGTTGTAATTAACCGCCAACAACATCAACTCAATTGCCATCAACAAGACAATTACGTTTTTTCGGTTCATAAAAATACCTAGCACGCTAATAGCAAACAAAATTGCGGCCAGCACCAAGTAATGCGTCAGAGTCAACACGGCTTCTCCTTGCTCTGTGTGGTGTTGCGGTTAGACCGCAGGTTTGTCATCGGCAGAAGACGAAACACCGACTTCTACGCGTGGCTCAGCAGCCATCTTCAGTACACGGAGACGATCATCCCGACGCACTTTAACTTGCTCGGCAGGATCAACCCACTTGGTCGGCTTGTTTTTACGCATAGTCAACGCAATCGCAGCAACAATTGCCACCAACAGCAGCACAGCAGCAAGCTCAAAGGGATACAGATACACCGTGTAAATTTGGCGACCCAAGTCCTTCACATTACTGTAGTCAGCTGCAACATCCGCACCGGCACCGTACTGAGAGAGATTAACTTCTGGACTTGTCAGAATCAGTGCCATTTCGGCCATCATGATAACAGCCACCGTACCGGCGACAGGAAGGTGCTTCCAGAAGCCTTCTCGCAGTTTGTCGAAGTCGATATCAATCATCATCACGACAAACAGGAACAGCACCATCACCGCACCGACGTAAACCAGCACAAGAGCAATCGCCAAAAATTCAGACTGCAGCAACAACCAATGCCCAGAAGCAGTGAAGAATGCCAGCACTAAAAATAAGGCTGCGTGAACAGGGTTCTTTGCCGTAATGACGCGCACGCCTGAAAACAACAAGATAACCGACAGGGCATAAAAGACAAAAGCTTGGAACGACATAACATCTCCCTTAACGATACTTCGCGTCGAGTTCGCGATTTTTGGCAATCTCGGCTTCGTATTTATCGCCTACAGCCAGCAACATCGGCTTGGTGTAGTAGAGGTCGCCACGCTTGTCACCGTGATATTCGAGAATATGCGTTTCCACAATCGAATCCACGGGGCAAGACTCTTCGCAAAACCCACAAAAAATACACTTCGTCAGGTCGATTTCGTAGCGAGAGGTGCGCCGCGTGCCGTCCTCGCGCTGCTCAGATTCGATGTTAATCGCCATGGCAGGGCAAACGGCTTCGCACAGTTTACAAGCAATGCAACGCTCTTCGCCATTAGGATAGCGACGCTGGGCATGCAGCCCCCGAAAGCGTGGGCTTTGTGGGGTTTTTTCTTCTGGAAATTGCACAGTAATTTTGCGCTGGAAGAAATGCCGCCCTGTTAATGCCAAGCCTTTAACTAGCTCAACAAGCAGAAACGTTTTAAAGAAATTACGGATTGTTTCCATACCACTCACTTATCCGGTTAGTTCCACAGGGTAAACGGAGACATCATCCACGCGCCCACGACGACCAGCCACACCAAGGTCACAGGAATGAAAATCTTCCAACCCAAGCGCATGATTTGATCGTAACGATAACGCGGGAATGTGGCACGGAACCACAAGAAGCAGAACAGCACAAAGGCGGTTTTTGCTGCTAGCCAATGGAAGCCTTCCACGCCTAACCCAGGCACAGAGGCAGGGAAAGGTGACAACCAACCACCCAAAAACATCAGGGAGGTCATGGCTGCGATCAAAATCATATTGGCGTATTCGGCCAAGAAGAATACGGCAAATGCCATGCCGGAGTATTCGACGTGGAAACCCGCCACAATTTCTGATTCCCCTTCAGCCACGTCAAACGGGGCACGGTTGGTTTCAGCTACACCCGAGATCAAGTAAACCAAAAACATGGGAAACAGAGGCAGCCAATTCCATGACAACACAGAGCCACCCATGATGCCCTTACCTTGCTGCATCACAATCTCAACAAGATTTAGTGAACCAGACACCATCAGCACACCGACCAGCGCAAAGCCCATCGCAATTTCATAAGACACGATTTGCGCGGCAGAACGCATGGCACCCAAAAAAGCATACTTGGAGTTCGAGGCCCAGCCAGCAATAATCACCCCGTACACACCAATAGACGTCACGGCCATAATATACAGCAGCGAGGCATCAATATTAGCGACAACAGCCTGCGGCATAAAGGGCACCACCGCCCATGCAGCCAAGGCAGGGGCGATAGACAAGATAGGTCCGATGAGGAACAAAGTCTTGTTGGCTTTTGTTGGCAGAATAATCTCTTTCAACATCAGCTTAAGGCCATCAGCTATCGGCTGGAGCAGCCCCTTAGGGCCAACACGGTTTGGACCAATCCGAATCTGCATGTAGCCAATGACTTTGCGTTCAGCCAAAGTCAGATAAGCCACCCCGATCATCAATGGTCCGACAATCGCGATGATTTTCAGCAATGTCCATGCGGTCAATCCGGCATCTGCACCCAGAATATTTTGGAGAAATTCCATCGCTCGTTACACCCGTGAGAGTTGAATGCCGTCGAACATGCCACCCAAGCCTGCGGTTTCGGCACATCCAGCAGCCAGTCTGACTACACCAGCAGGTAAGCCCGCGTCGGCATCAAGCGCGACGGTTAGCTCCCCCGCGCCTTGACTAACACGAACCACATCCCCAGCCTTAACGCCAATTGCCGTCAACACATCAGGGTGGGCACTGGCACGCGGAGCGCGTGCATCTGCGGTGCGCTGCAATGCATCGGCGCGGCGGCAAAGTCCATCGGCTTGATAAATCGGCACTTCACCAAGGCGAACCAAGCCCTGAGCAGCAGAAGACAGCGCGGACAATTCGCCACCCACGGCATTATTGAGCCGCGATGCCACATTCCCTGCCTGTGCCTGCCATGCAGCACGCACGGCTTCTGCACTGTCGTAGTCAAAGCCAGCAAAATTCAGCACATTACCCAGTACGCGCAGCACTTTCCATGCCGGACGCGCCTCGCCCAACGGCTTGACTACGCCATTAAAGCTCTGGAGACGACCTTCCATGTTGATAAAGCTACCCGCTGTTTCTGTAAAGGGTGCGATAGGCAACACCACATCGGCGTAATCCGCAGCCACATCAAACGCAGACAGAACCACTACCATCTCGGCAGCGTTTGCAGCAGCGAGAGCCGCCGCTGGGTTATGCGTATCAAATTCCAGCTCGGTATTCAGGAGTACGTAGGCTTTTTTCATTGTGCCACTCAGCATCTGCTGGGCATTTTGCCCCCCAGCAGAAGGCTTGAATACAAGCTCAGCACCTACGCTGTTAGCCGCCTCGCCCAAGACACCCACACGCGCACCGGTCAGCTTGGCAATTTCATTTGCAACAGCCAACAGTCCACCAAATACAGGGCTATGTTGAGCCAAATTACCCAGCACAACAAAGCCGCCTTCGGCATCGCACAAGCTTTGTGCCATGGCCTGTGTTTGCATACAAGGGGTCATGCCTTGCGCCACAGCAGGCATATCAGCACCCTTCAGGGTTGCGACAGCAGCCAATACAGCGGTTGTGGTGCGCAACAGGTCTGCAGGGGAAACAGTGACCCGTGCATGTGAGCTCATCAGCAGAGCATCGTTCGCCAAACCAATCACGCTTAAGGCAGTGCCCTTCTTAACAGACTGGCGTAGACGAGCGGCCAATAAAGGCTGCTCCTTACGAAGATTCGCGCCAATCATCAATACAGCTTTAGCCGCAGCAAGGTCTTCAATGCGCCCACCCAGCCATAGTGCACCTGCTTGAGCGGTGTCGCGGCTGAAATCAGCGCGGCGCGTCCGGTAGTCGGTGCTGTGCACACCCAAGCCGGTGGCCAATTGCTTGGCAAGGAACAGCTCTTCAACCGTGGAATGCGGCGTTGCCAACACACCCACAGCGTCTGCGCCGTGGTCAGCAATCACACCCTGCAACCCTTTGGCGACATAATCCAGTGCGGTTTGCCAGTCGGTGCTCACCCACTGACCGCCTTGCTTAATCTTGGGCTGGGTCAGACGTTCAGCACTGTTCAGTGCTTCGTAGGAGAAGCGGTCACGGTCAGCCAACCAGCATTCATTGATTTCGTCATTTTCTAGGGGCAACACACGCATCACACGGTTTTGCTTAACCTGAACAATCAGGTTAGCACCGAGGCCGTCATGTGGGCTGACACTCTTACGACGCGACAGCTCCCAAGGGCGGGCACTGTAGCGGAACGGCTTGCTGGTCAACGCCCCAACAGGGCACAAGTCAATCACATTGCCAGAAATTTCGGAATCAACGGTCTTTTCCAAAAATGGCATGATTTCGGAGTGCTCACCCCGTCCAACCATGCCGATTTCTTGGTATCCGCCAATTTCTTCGGTGAAACGCGCACAGCGGGTGCAGTGAATACAGCGACTCATTTCTGCAGCAGAAATAAGCGAGCCCATATCTTTGCCGACCACAACCCGTTTCTCTTCTTCATAGCGTGAAGTCACGCCGCCATAGCCCACCGACAAGTCTTGGAGCTGGCACTCTCCACCTTGATCGCAAATAGGGCAATCTAGCGGATGGTTAATAAGAAGAAACTCCATCACCCCTTTTTGTGCCGTCACAGCGAGGTCGGAGTGTGTGTGTACCTTCATACCATCGGTCACAGGCGTGGCGCAGGCAGGCAGGGGCTTAGGGGCTTTCTCGACTTCCACAAGACACATGCGGCAGTTAGCCGCAATAGACAATTTTTTGTGGTAGCAAAAATGGGGGATATAGGTGCCGTTTGTTTGGGCAGCATCCATCACAGTACACCCTTGGGGGACTGTTAATTTTTTACCATCAATTTCAATTTCTAACATAGCGTTACGCTGCCTGTCGCAAGTGATCTGTAACCATCAGCACCATTTGTGCTCAACCTGGCATTTTTTGTGCTCGATGTGGTACTCGAACTCGTGCCGGAAATGCTTAGTAAAACTCCGCACGGGGAATACTGCCGCATCTGCCAAGGCGCATACTGTCCGCCCTGCCATGTTATTTCCAACGGAAGTCAACAGCTCAAGATCCCCAATGCGACCTTGTCCATGCTCAATCCGATGAATAACGCGATAGAGCCAACCTGTCCCTTCTCTGCAAGGGGTGCACTGACCGCAAGACTCTTCAAAATAGAAGTACGCCAAGCGTTCCAATGCTTTAACCATGCACACATCTTCGTTCATGACGATAACCGCGCCAGAACCCAACATCGACCCCGCTTTGGAGATACTGTCGTAGTCCATGCTGCAATCCATCATGATGTCGCCGGGCAAAATAGGTGCGCTCGACCCACCAGGAATCACCGCTTTTAGCTTTTTGCCATCGCGCATCCCACCCGCCATTTCAAGCAGCGTAGAGAAAGGGGTGCCGAGTGGAATTTCATAATTGCCAGGACGGTTCACATGGCCAGAAATCGAGAACAGCTTGGTCCCCCCATTGTTTGGCTTGCCGGCATCCAAAAATTTCTGTGCGCCATCACGCATAATAAACGGCACGGAAGCAAACGATTCCGTGTTGTTAATGGTGGTGGGTTTGCCATAAAGACCAAAGGAAGCAGGGAAAGGTGGCTTAAAGCGTGGCTGACCTTTTTTGCCTTCCAAGGATTCCAAGAGCGCAGTTTCTTCACCGCAGATATACGCCCCATAACCATGGTGCGCAAATAAGTCGAATGAAAAATCTGTTCCCAGAATTTTCTCGCCCAAGAAGCCAGCTTCTCGCGCTTGGTCTAACGCCCGTTCAAATAGCAGGTAGTCTTCGAAAATTTCGCCGTGAATGTAGTTATACGCCCGCTTCACCCCCATCGCATAGCCAGCGATAATCATGCCTTCAATCAAGGCATGAGGGTTAAAACGGGTAATATCACGGTCTTTAAAAGTCCCTGGCTCACCTTCGTCGGTATTGCATACGAGGTATTTATCACCCGGAAAATTACGCGGCATAAACGACCACTTCAAGCCGGTAGGAAAGCCTGCACCACCACGCCCCCGTAGGCTAGAGCCCTTAACTTCGGCGATAACTTCATCTTGTGGCATTTGGCTAGACAGGATGCGCTTCAACGCCTCGTATCCGCCACGCTTCACATAGGCATCCAGTGTCCAGCAATGGGGGTCTGAGGTATCGACACCCTCAAAAATAACACCCTGAGAGAAGATGGCCATTTATTCCAGCTCCGCGAGTTTTTTGTCGATTGCGTCGTTGGTCATGAAACTACACATCGAATGATTGTTTACCAACAGAACAGGTGCATCACCACACGCACCCATACATTCACCTTCTACTAAGGTGAATTTGCCATCAGCAGTGGTTTCGCCAAAGCCAATACCTAACTTACGCTTGAGATGGTCTGCTGCATCCACACCACCAGACAAGGCGCAAGGCAGGTTTGTACACACCGTCAGCTTGTGTTTACCTACAGGCTTGAGGTTATACATGTTGTAAAAAGTAGCGACTTCATAAGCAGCCACAGGCGGAATACCGACGTAGTCCGCAACGAATGCGATCAGCTCAGTCGACAACCAGCCCTTTTCGGTTTGGGCAATACGCAGAGCCCCCATAATCGCAGACCGAGCTTGGTCTGCTGGATATTTGGCTAACTCGCGGTCAATCTGTTTCAGTGCTTCTGGCGACAACATTAGCGGTCAATCTCCCCAAACACGATATCTTGCGTCCCGATAATCGACACCACGTCAGCAATCATGTGCCCGCGTGCCATTTCGTCTAAACCAGCCAAGTGCGCATAACCTGGTGCGCGAATCTTCAAGCGGTAAGGTTTGTTTGCACCATCGGAGACCATATAAATACCAAATTCACCCTTAGGGTGCTCAATACCCACATAAGCTTCCCCTTCTGGCACATGCATCCCTTCAGAGAAGAGCTTAAAGTGATGAATCAGCTCTTCCATATTGGATTTCATGCTAGCACGGGAAGGAGGTGCCACTTTATGGTCATTGGTAATCACCGGACCAGGGTTCTTCTTCAGCCAATCAACACACTGCTTAATAATGCGGTTGGACTGGCGAAATTCTTCCATCCGAACCAAATAACGATCATAACAATCGCCATTGACCCCGACGGGAATATCAAAATCCATATGGTCATAGACTTCGTAAGGCTGCTTTTTACGCACATCCCACGCAATACCAGATCCACGAAGCATAGGACCACTAAAACCCAAAGCCAAAGCACGCTCAGGGGAAACAACACCAATCCCAACCGTTCGCTGCTTCCAAATACGGTTATCCGTTAACAAGGTTTCGTATTCATCGACACACTTGGGAAAACGATTGGTAAAGTCCTCGATAAAGTCCAATACAGAACCTTGGCGATTCTCATTAAGCTTGGCGAGCTGGCTGGCATTCTTGATCTTTGAAACTTTATATTGCGGCATGGTATCGGGCAAATCACGATACACGCCACCTGGACGATAGTACGCAGCGTGCATCCGTGCACCAGAAACCGCCTCATACACATCCATCAAGTCTTCCCGTTCGCGGAATGCGTACAGGAACATCGTCATCGCGCCAATGTCGATGGCGTGCGCACCAATCCACAACAAGTGATTGAGAATGCGCGTGATTTCGTCGAACATCACGCGGATATATTGCGCCCGCAAAGGCACATCCACGCCCAAAAGCTTCTCAACAGCCATGACATAGGCGTGCTCATTACACATCATCGACACGTAATCGAGACGATCCATGTAAGGCACAGACTGTAAGAAAGTTTTGTGTTCTGCTAATTTTTCAGTGCCACGATGTAGCAAGCCCACATGGGGGTCTGCACGTTCAACCACTTCACCATCAAGCTCCAACACAAGGCGAAGCACACCGTGCGCAGCAGGGTGCTGAGGACCAAAGTTGATCGTAAAGTTACGAATATCAGCCACCGTAAGTCTCCTCGCGAATAATGCGCGGAGTAATTTCGCGCGGCTCAATGGTTACTGGCTGATAAATTACCCGCGCCTGCTCTGGGTCGTAGCGCATTTCAACATGGCCAGAAAGAGGGAAGTCTTTGCGGAAAGGATGCCCGACAAAACCATAATCGGTCAGCAAACGACGCAGGTCAGGGTGGCCTTCGAAAACAATACCGTAGAGGTCAAAAGCTTCGCGTTCAAACCAGTTCACGCCAGACCAAACGGGCACAAGAGAAGGAACGAGAGGAAAATCATCATCCTCAGCAAAAAAGCGAACCCGAATGCGCTGATTATTGCTAATGGACAAAAGGTGGCACACCACGGCAAACCGTGCGCCATTCCAAGCACCATCTTTATAGGTGCTGTAGTCGATGCCACAAAGGTCAATACACTGCTCGAAACGAAGTTCGGCAGTGTCCTTTAAACGATTACAAGCCTCAACAATCGACGCTGTGCGACAAACAATTGTCAGCTCATGGCGATCAATAACAGCCGAGACAAGGTACTCACCCAGTGCCGCCTCTACTGACGACTTGAGTGCTTCCAGCGAGGATGCCATAGATGTAAACCTTTACCGAGCAATGGTGTTAGTGCGTTTAATTTTATTCTGCAACTGAATAATGCCGTACAGCAATGCCTCAGCCGTAGGAGGGCACCCTGGCACATAGACATCTACAGGAACAACACGATCACAACCACGCACAACCGAATAAGAGTAATGGTAATACCCACCACCATTAGCACACGACCCCATGGACAACACCCAACGAGGCTCAGCCATTTGATCGTAAACCTTGCGGAGGGCAGGTGCCATTTTATTGCACAGTGTGCCAGCCACAATCATTAAATCACTTTGACGTGGACTTGGGCGAAAAACGATGCCAAAACGGTCAAGGTCATAACGCGCTGCACCGGCCTCCATCATTTCGACCGCACAACAGGCCAAGCCAAAAGTCATCGGCCACAAAGAACCTGTGCGTGTCCAATTGATGACCTTGTCCGCTGTGGTTGTTACAAAGCCTTTTTCCAAAACGCCTTCTATTCCCATTCCAGCGCCCCTTTTTTCCACTCATAAACAAAGCCAACGACCAAAATCGCCAAAAATACCAACATGCCGACAAAACCGAACATGCCAATTTCTTTAAGCACAACCGCCCAAGGAAATAAAAAGGCGATTTCTAGGTCGAACAAGATAAAGAGGATGGCAACGAGATAATAGCGAACATCAAACTTCATTCGAGCATCTTCGAAAGCTTCGAAACCGCACTCGTAAGGAGAAGATTTTGCAGGATCAGGGCGTTGCGGCCCCAAGAGAAAGCCAATGAGCATTGGCCCAACACCAACCAACAGGCCAATTACAACAAATAGCAAAATGGGAAAGTAATTCTCCAGCATTTCCCTGTCACCCCTAAAAAAAGGAGGCCATCAGCCTCCTTTGTTTTGAAAACAACCCGCTGAATGCGGGTTATTCTGAATGATGGTGCCGACAGTGAGACTCGAACTCACACAGCTTGCGCCACTACCCCCTCAAGATA
This sequence comes from uncultured Neisseriales bacterium, assembly GCA_937871815.1. Classification (GTDB taxonomy): domain Bacteria; phylum Pseudomonadota; class Gammaproteobacteria; order Burkholderiales; family Aquaspirillaceae; genus Rivihabitans. The sequence continues at coordinate 1,186 of CALMOJ010000059.1, read as the reverse complement.
GCGTGTCTACCAATTTCACCATGTCGGCTTAAAACTCAAAAACTGAAATAGCTTGCTTAATCAGGAATTTGACCTTGCTTAGTTTTTTCTACGGGCGGCACAACCCCAGAAACAGGAACCTCTAGCGGCGCAGACATCACACCTAAAGAAGCAGGTTTTGGCACTGAAAAATAAACCAAACCCATACATGTCGTAAAGAAAATAACCGCGCAAACCGCAGTGGTACGGCTTAAAAAATTTGCTGAGCCAGAGGAGCCAAACAAACCAGAGGAAGAAGCCCCACCACCAAATGTCGCCCCCATATCTGCGCCTTTGCCATGCTGCATTAAAACAAGCACGATTACTGCAATAGCAGAGATTAGATTAAGCACCCAAATCAGTGTCTTTATGATTTCCATATTTTATTCTACTTGGCCGCGCCGTAGCAAACTTTTTTAAACTGGCTAGCATCGAGTGAGGCTCCACCAACCAATACACCATCAACGCCAGAAATAGCCATAATTCCCTGCGCGTTATCTGCCTTGACACTACCGCCGTAAAGGACGGCAATATTACTCGACTCCCCCACTATTTCCAAGAGTTTTAAGTGAATTTGCCGGTGCATGGCTTCAATTTGGGCATTATCTGCTGTCAAACCTGTCCCAATAGCCCAAACAGGCTCATAAGCCACCACAACTGTGGCACGTCCCACCAACACCGAGCGCAACGCCTCTAACTGCTCAAGAACAAACGCCTCGTGCATACCGGCTTGGCGGGCAGCAAGCGGCTCGCCCACACACACCACAGGCGTGATATCGACAAGGTAAGCCTGCTCAATTTGAGCACACCGCGAAACATCACTTTCACCCAGCCATTGCCGTCGCTCAGAATGCCCGACCAACACAAAGTCACACCCAACATCAGCCAACAAGGCTGCACTGACTTCGCCGGTGTAAGCGCCCTGTCCGGCATAACAGCTAACCACTTGGGCACCACACCGCAAAGCCTGCCCTGCCAGTGCAGCGGAAACCTGCCCGAGATAGACGGCGGGCACAGCCACACCAACGTGGGGTGCATTGACAGCGGGGTCAGCCAGCAGTTCGGACAGAAGTGCCGTGTTTTTGGCAGTACTGCCATGCATTTTCCAATTTCCGAGCACCAGCTTGGTCGGTGTAACAGCAAGAGCCATGCAAAAATTCCATCTACT
>CALMOJ010000058.1 GCA_937871815.1 uncultured Neisseriales bacterium | reverse complement strand
ACAGGGCGATGGGGTCAAATTGCGGGTGAATCAGCACGGTAATCCTTTGTGAAAAAATGGCAGAAGAACAGCGAAATTGGGCATTTTGATTTTGCCACAAAGTAACAAATACGTTACTGTTGAGTCATGAAGATTAAGCTTGAAGAATACATCAGAGAAGATGGGTCGAATCCCTATCAAGCTTGGTTTGATGGGCTAGACGAACGCGCTGCCGCCAAAGTGGTGGTGGCTAAATTACGGCTAGAGCTGGGCAATACCTCAAGCATTGAATGGTTTAGAGGGATAGGGGAATACAAAATTGATTGGGGCCCCGGCTACCGCATTTATCTAGCCAAACAAGGCGAAGCTCTCATTATTTTATTCGGGGGCAGCACCAAAAAAAGGCAGCAAAAAGCCATCGACCAAGCCCTCGCACTTCTCCACGAATACAAGGCACGAAAAGCCTTGTTAGAACCTGTTCAAAGTCTCGCGAACGAAGGGTCAGCCAAGGCGAAATTCAGAAAAAAAGCGGAGTTGACACGAGGTCAATGAGAGCATTTTTTTCTGAATTTCAACGCAGGATCACCCGAGTCTCGCAGACTTTGAACAGGTTCTTAGCCAAAAAAGGAAGCAAACATGACCCTAACGCGTGACTTCAAGCAAACCGTGGTAGCGCGTGTCGCGCGTGACCCCGCCTTTGCCAAAGCACTGCTCGACGAAGCAGCGACCCTGTTTCTAAGCGGCGACCCTAGCACTGCGAGGCTTATTTTGCGTGACCTCGTCAATGCAACCGTGGGCTTTGAACAGCTTGCCGAGCTGACCCACAAACCCAGCAAGAGTCTCCACCGCATGTTGTCGCCCACCGGCAATCCGAGCATGGACAACCTCGCCCGTATTTTTGATGCGATTAGGCATTGGCTGAAGGTGACATTTGATGTGCGCCTAGTCGAAATCGCCTAAAAGTAGGCAATCCCCCCTACCTCCCCGCCATATCATGAAACACCACCGCCAAACCCGCCTGCTTGTAATGCCGTGCCACGTCGCGGGCGGCATCGAGGTCGGCGGGGGCGCAGCCCACCAGCTCTAACAGCCGGTCGAAGCGGTCAAACGCGGGGGGGATGCCCAAGGACAGATTGAGCAGCACACGGCCAGCAAGGTCACCTGCGGGCAACGTGGTGTCAAATATCACCGGCGTGTCCGCCGCGAGGGGGTCGGTGGCGCGGACATGGGGCACAAAGCCCGTCGGCTCAAACGTCCACAACGCGGCATCAAACACTGCCAGCGCGGCTTCGTCCGGCAGCAGCACAAACAGCCGCTGCCCCGCTTTCAACACCCGCGCCGCTAAGCGACAGGCAAACTGGGTCGGGTCGCTGACACGGTAGTAAAAATCAATCTGCGGCATCGGCTTGCGCCCGATTTTGCAAGAAGCGGGTCAGCAGCGGCACAGGGCGGCCGGTCGCGCCTTTTTCCTTGCCGCTTTTCCACGCCACACCGGCAATGTCCAAATGCGCCCACGCATAGGCTTTGGTAAACCGCGACAAGAAACAGGCGGCGGTAATGCTGCCAGCCGGTCGCCCCCCGATATTGGCCATATCGGCAAAATTGCTCTTGAGCTGCTCTTGGTACTCTTCCCACAGCGGCAATTGCCATGCGCGGTCGCCGCTGTCTTTGCCTGCCGCCAGCAAGGCTTCTGCCAAGGGGTCTTGGTTGCTAAACAGCCCGCTGCCTTGGTGTCCCAGCGCAATAATGCACGCACCGGTCAGGGTGGCTACATCCACCACGGCTGCGGGTTCAAAGCGTTCAGCGTAGGTCAGGGCATCGCACAAAATCAAACGCCCTTCGGCATCGGTATTCAGAATTTCGATGGTTTGCCCAGACAGGCTGGTGACAATATCCCCCGGCTTGGAGGCATTGCCTGCTGGCATGTTTTCGACCGTGGGGACAAGGGCAATCAGGTTCAGCGGCAGCTTCATTTCGGCTACGGCTTGGAAAGTGCCCAACACACTGGCTGCGCCGCACATATCGTATTTCATCTCGTCCATGCCTTCGCCGGGCTTGAGCGAAATGCCGCCGCTATCAAACGTTACGCCTTTACCCACCAGCACCACGGGCTTTTGCCCCGCGCTGGCACCGGTGTAGGTCAACACAATCAGCTTGGGCGGCTCAATGCTGCCCTTGGCGACGGACAGCAAGGAATGCATCCCCAGCGCGGCCATGTCTTCACGCTCCAGCACCTCAACCTGTGTGCCGTACTGCTGGGCGATGCTGCGGGCGGTGTCGGCCAAATAGCTGGGGGTGCAGACGTTGCTCGGCGCATTGCCCAAATCTTTGGCCAAGGCCATGCCGCGCCCAATCGCCAGCCCCTGCATCAGCCCAATTTCTGCCTCGGCCACATCGGCTTGCTGGCTGACGGCAAAGGCCAGCTTGTCTAGCTTGCTCAGGTTGGATTCGTCAGGCTTGGTTTTGTGGGCGCGGAACTGGTAACGCGCATCCAAGCTATGCCACGCCGCTGTTTCCATTTTCCAGCCGAGGCTACGCGCTGGCACCGGCAGCTCGGCCAAGGTGCTGACGGCTTCTCGGGTGGGGGTTTTGCTCAGGGCTTCGGCGGCGGCGGTCAGGGCTTTGCGATAATTTTTGTCGTTGAATTCGTCTTGCTTGCCCAGCCCGACCAGCAAAACGCGGTCACAGACGGTATGCGGCACGGCATGAAGCATCAGGCTCGTGCCCGCCTTGCCATCCAAATCACCCCGTGCCACCACGGTGCGAATAAAGCCATTGGATAGGCGGTCGAGCAGGTCAGCGGCGGCAGACAACACGCCGGTTTCGTAGACACCGACCACCACGCATCCAGTGTGCTGTTTTTCGGGGCTGCCCAATTTAATGCTGAAGTCGGTCATGGTGATTTACCTAATAAGTCGAAAAATTGTAGAGAAGGGGAAGGCGTGATTTTGTCGGATTTTGCGGGGTGGCGGGGCAGGTTTTTGCAATCAGCCGCAGGAAATGACGAGGGGTGCGAGCCCCGCCATCACAGCGTGGTGGACTTGCCCAGCGGCACCCCGCCTTGCGCTGCCAGCCAAGCGGGCAGCCGCGCCAAGTCATCCAGCACGGCATCCGCCCCCAATTGGCTGGCATCGCTGCCATAGCCGTAGCTGACCGCCACCACCGGCGAGCCGTGGGCGCGGGCGGCCAAGATGTCGTTGTGAGAATCGCCAACCATCAGCAAGGCCGCTGGCGCAATCCCCCAGCGGCGGCAGACCTCGGCCAAGGGCGCGGGGCTGGGCTTTTTAGTCGGCAGCGAATCGCCCCCCAGCACCACTGAAAAAAACGAGGCCAAGCCCAGTTGTTGCAGCAGGGGCTGGGTAAAGCCGATGGGCTTGTTGGTAATCACCGCCAGCGGCCAGCCTTGCGCCGACAAGGTCAGCAAGGCCTCAGCCACGCCGGCATACGCGCGGGTGTGGGTCGCCAAACCTTGGGCGTAGGCCGCAGCAAAGGCCGCCCGCCCTTTGATTTGAGCTGCCGTCTCTTCGACCTGTGCAGCGGGGTCATCGGCCAAGGTACGCGCCACCAGCACCGGTGCGCCATCACCGACAAAGCTTTGCACCCGCGCGGCAGACAGGGGCGACAAGCCCCGTTGTTGGCGCATGGCATTGGCGGCGGCAGCAAGGTCGGCGAGGCTGTCCACCAGCGTGCCGTCGAGGTCAAACGCCACCGCGTGTAGGGGGTAAGAGGGCATAAAATCCGCCATATTAAAAGTCACTTCCTAAGAATAAATAGCCGGTCAAGGGATTGCCTTGCGCCTTGCCGACACCAATAAACAAGGGGCCGAGTAAGGTATCCGCCGCCACAAAAACCGAGCCCGCAGGCAGCCAGCCGGTGTGGGTATAAACACGGTCGGCGGTATCACGCACCCGCCCTGCCTCAAACGACATCCCCGCATAAAAACCAGACCCCAAGCCCGAAGGCAAGGCGGCAATTTGCCGGTAAGCCATCAGCCGCGCCAGCAGGGTTTCGCCGCCCATCAACTGCCCCTCTTGCAGGCCGCTAAGGTTTAAAAAGCCGCCCATGGAAAACAGTGCGAAGGGGCTGCGGTCGCGACCTTGTACGCTGGCATATTTCAACGTAGCACGGATGGTGTTGCGGTCAAACGTTTTCGCGCCATCCAGCCCTGCTTGCACCGTGGCGTAGCTTTTTTCACTCCCCAGAAAGGGGGTGAAGTGTACGATTTCCACATAGTTCATATAGCCTTCACGCGGCATTTTGGGGTTGTCGAATTGATCTATCGTGCCGCGCACCCGCAGCCCGCCCGTGCTTTCACGGCCTTCGACAAAGATGCGGGGGTCACCCACATCGCGTTCGGCACGGGCATTGCCCCGAAACACCCCGCCGCGCAGCTCCCCATAATTGCCCAGCGACAGCCCCACTTCGGCGTAGGCGCTTTGCTGGCGGACGGTGTAACGACCCAGCTTGTCTTTGTGGATGCCAAACACCGGTAAAACGGATTCGTGGGCATCGACGCTGACCGAGGCAAACCACGGGGTCTCCAAGCCCAGCGGCTGATAGAACTCGCTGGCGATGCCGGCATTGCGGCCAATCGCCAAGTAATTCCGCCACTCCCCACCGAGGGCATTCAGCCAAATATGCTGCGAGCTAAACAGCAAGGTGAAGTCGTTTTGGCTGGCGGTGTTGGCACTCAACCCCAGCCCCGCCCGCAGATAATTGGGCGCAGCGGCACGCTCTAGCGGCATCAGGTTCAGCACGTTTTGCCCCTCCCGCTGGAAGAAGCGGTAGCCGACGCGCTCAAAATCCCCTTTGGCGTAGAGCGTGTCGATACGCGCTTCGAGGGCGGCAGCATCCAGCGGCTGCCCCAACGGCACGGGGAGCTGTTGGCGCAAGGTCTCGGCTTTAACGTATTGGGTTTTGTCTAGGGTGACGCGGTCAATCACGGTGGGCTGGGGCTGGCGGGCACGTTTGGAATCCTGCCAACGGGTGTAGTCGGCTTCGCTGACGGCGTAGCGTTGCAGGGCGGCGGTCAGCGGCGCGAGGGCTTTTTCGCCCAGTTCGGCCAATTTGCGGTGGTGTTTAAAGTCGCCGGCGGTGTATTCCCCAAGGTCAGGGCGAATCAGCAGGTCTTGGCTGGTAAGGTGCTTTTCTTGCTGTTTGACGTTTTGCACCACGCCAATATTGGTGTACTGGGAGAGCACATCGACAAATGAGCGGACTTCGTTCAGCTTGAGCGACGGCGTGCCCACATCAATGGCAATCACCACGTCGGCACACTGGCCTTTGAGGTTTTCAATCGGGAGCTGCCGCGCCATGCCGCCATCGACCAGCAGCCGACCGTCTAGCCTGACCGGCTCAAACACCCCAGGCACGGCCATGCTAGCCCGTTGTGCAATGGCTAAATCGCCCTTGTTAAACACGATGGTCTCACCGCTAATCAGGTCGGTGGCGATGGCTTCAAACGGGATGGGCAAATCGGCAAACGTGGGCAGCAAGGTATCGCCCGCCAAGCGTCGAATGACTTGGTCTACCTCTTGCGAGCTGACCGCCGCACGGGGAAAACGCAGCCCGCCGTCTCTAAACCCCATCAGCACATCGAAATAATTGCGGTAGTCGTCGCGTTTGCGGGTGTAGGGCAAATCAGACCGCTTGATTTTGCCGGACAACACGGTGTCCCAGTCGGTGCTGTCAAACGCCGCCTGCATGGCATCCAGCGACACCCCTTTGGCGTAGAAGCCGCCAATTAAAGACCCCGCGCTGGTGCCCGCGATACAGGCAATCGGAATCCGTAGCCGTTCGAGTTCTCGCAGCACACCGATGTGGGCAAAACCGCGCGCGCCGCCGCCGCCCAACACCAAGCCGACACGGGGTTTGCCTGCGGGTAAAACCAAAGGCAGGGGCGAAGCAGGGATCGGGCTGGCCGCCACGAGCAGCGGCAGGGTCAAGCCGAGGTTGGCCAGCAGCGAAACCAGTAAGCGACGAGAAAACAGCGGGGTAGGCATCGGGGCGGCGGCACAGGGGGGAGTGAGCTAAGCGGGGGATTTTAACCTGTTTGCAGGGGACGGGGCGGGGCTTAGAACCTGTTTACGATCTCAATGGCGCAGGGGTTGCCAAGGCAAAATGAACCAAAAAAATCGCCCGAGTTTCGCAGATCGTAAACAGGTGCTTAGCAAGCGTGCCAGAGAAGGAGCCATAGATGAGCGGTATCACGGGAGAGCGAAGGCGTACGCGGTGAAACGCACAGCAGAAAGGCCATGCTGCAGCAACGCCCGGCCCCACACCCACAAGGTGCAGCCGGTTTGCAGCGGTGCGGCTGTTTTTCGCACCAGTGGCAAGCTGTCGCGTTCTAAAATGGGGAGGCGCGGCCTACGCGCCCCTATTTTTCTAAACGAGAGCCCCATGCAGAAATTGATACCCTCATGCTGACCTGTGATGATTTAGTTTTTGCGCAGGGGGCACAGCCTATTTTGACGGGGATTTCGCTGGCGATTGCCCCAGGTGAAATGGTGGCGGTGTTGGGTGCGAATGGGGCGGGCAAAAGCACGCTACTGAAGTGCTTGGCGGGGAGTGTGCCAGCAGCGGGTCGGGTGTCGCTGGATGGCGTACCTCTGGCGCAGTACGCGCCGCAGCGCTTGGCACAACGCCGTGCCGTGCTGCCTCAGAGCCTCGCGCCGCAGGATGACGGGTTGACGGTGGCGGATGTGGTGGAGATGGGCTTGTTCCCGCACCGCCTCAGCCCCAACAGCTCCGCCGCACAGACTGCATGGCAACAGGTACTGGACTGGGCCGGCATTGCGGCCTATTTGCCCCGCCGCTATGCCACACTCTCTGGCGGCGAGCAGCAGCGGGTTCACTTGGCACGGGTGTGGTTGCAAGTGCTGGTCGCCCCCCACCCAGTGGGGCGTTACCTGCTGCTGGACGAACCTACCGCCGCCCTCGACCCCGCATGGCAGTTGGCGGTGTTGGCACGGTGCCGGACGATGGCGCAGACAGACAAGGTGGGCGTGTTGCTGGTGTTGCACGACCTCAATTTGGCATGTCGCTACGCCGACCGTGTGTTTTTGTTGGCGGCGGGACAGCAGGTGGCGTGCGGCGCACCCGCCACGGTACTCAACCGTGACACCCTGCATGCGGCGTATGGCATTGCGCTGCAATCGGTGGCCTTACCCTCTGGCGGGGTGGCATGGTTGCCGGTTTAGAAGCTGTTTACGTACGGCGAGACACGGTTAGATTTTGCAGAAATGACGTGCGGGGACGGGCAAATAATGGCATCCCCCCGCCCTACTCCTGATAAAACCGCCCACCATAGCCGGTCAGGCTAATCCCTGCCCGCACCAAGCCGTAGCTAACCCATACCACCAGCCGAGCGGGCAAACTGGCGCGTAGCAAGCGCGAAGGCTGCACCGGCAGGGCCGTGGTGGCAATTTTGTTGGCAAGGTGTGTACCCAGTTGGCGGGCAAATGCACTGTCGAGCACCACCACATTGGCCTCACGCGCCAGCAGCAGGCTAAACGGGTCAATATTTGACGACCCCACCGTGGCCCACACGCCGTCCACCACCGCCACTTTGGCGTGCATATACCCCGCTTGGTACTCGTAAAGCTGGATGCCACTGCGCAAAAAATCCAGATACAACATACGGGTGGCGTAGTGCAAGATGGCGTGGTCCACGCGTCCTTGCAGCAGAATTTCGACCTTCACCCCCCGCTGTGCCGCCGCGCACAGGGCATGGCGGATGCGCAAGCCGGGCAAAAAATAGGCACTGGCAATCACAATATGGTGACGGGCGCGTTGAATTTGGCGCAGATAAGCTTGCTCTATCGCCCCCCGATACCGCACGTTGTCCCGCACCACCAGCCGCGCCCGCTGCTTGCCCGCCGAGGCGGTCTTGGCCACCAAACGGGGCACGTCCCAGCCGCCGCCCTGAAACCACTGCACCCGCTGCCAGACGGTCTTCATCGTGTGGTAAATGTCAGCCACCACCCCGCCTTCTAGCTGCACCGCGTAATCGTAGCGGGCGGCATCGCTGGGGCCGGCATTGTCGCGGTCATCGTGCAGGTTAATTCCCCCGATAAACGCCAGCCGCGCATCCACGACCACCAGCTTTCGGTGCAAGCGGCGCAGACGGCTACGCTGCGGCCACCAGCGCAAGCGTTCGGGGCGGTAAAACAAAAAAGCCACGCCAGCCAAGCGCAGCCGTGTGAGCCAATCCCCTGGAAAATCCACCGAGCCAAAGCCATCCACCAGCACGCAGACCCGCACCCCGCGTGCTGCTGCCGCCATCAGGGCTTCGGCGATGCGCTGCCCTGTGCCATCCATGCGGAAGATATAGGTTTCAAGGTGAATTTCATGCTGGGCGTGGTCTAGCGCGGTCAGCAACGCGGGGAAAAACGCCGCGCCATCGCACAAAAGCGACACCGTGTTGGACGTGTGCAGACGGCTCATGGCGGGCTAACCTTCGGGCAGCAAAGAAGCGGTCAGCGGTAAATGGTCAGACAGCCGCGCCCACGGCAAACCGCGCAGCACGCGGGCTTCGTGGACGGCCAAGCCTCGGACGTAAATCCGGTCCAGCGACAACAGCGGCAGGCGGGCGGGGTAGCTGCGGGCATGGTGGCCAAACAAGGCATGGTGGACTTCGACCAAGCCCAAAGCGTGCGCCAGCTGGTCGTTGGCGTGCGCCCGCCAGTCGTTAAAATCCCCCGCCACAATCAGGGCGTTGCCAGTGGGGACGGCATGGCGAATATAGTCGGCCAAGGCAGTAAACTGCTTTTTGCGGTCACGCCCCAGCAGGTTGAGATGGACGCACAGTGCCGTCACGCCAACCGACCAGCGTGGCGGCAAAAAGTCGCAGTGCAGCACGCCACGGCGTTCAAAGCGATTGACCGAAATATCAAGATTGCACCAGTGCTGCACCGGAAACCGCGACACAATCGCATTGCCATGATGGCCGCTTTCGTAGGCACAGTTCAGCCCATAGGTGGCGTTGGCTTGCAGGTGGCGGGCAAGGTAATGGTGCTGGGCTTCGGTGGGCCAATCGCCAAAACGGGCGGCGCGGTGGCTGTGGCGGCCTTGCACCTCTTGCAGAAACAGCACATCGGTGGCGAGGGCTTGGAGGTTGTGGGCGATTTCGGGCAAGCGCACCTGCCCGTTGAGTGGGCTCATGCCTTTGTGGATGTTGTAAGTGGCAATGCGGAGGGGTGGCAGCGACATGGGCAACAGTCCTAGCGGTTACAGCGCGGCGTAATGCCTTGGGAGCTGGCGCAAGGCTTCGGCGTTGGAAGGCGAAAAGACCTGACCCGCCGCACGGTCATAAGGCAACCACACCGCCGCGAGATGCTCTTGCGGGGCTAAGGTCACCACCAGCCGGTCAGGCACGCACAGAGAGAAAACATGTTCTTCATTATGGGTCACACCGGCAGGGTAACGGTGCCGCCAGCGCGGATAAATTTCGTAGCGGTTGACCTGCTGCCAGTCGGTCAGCGGGTAGCGGCGGCTGTCGAGTCCGGTTTCTTCGCCCACTTCGCGGTAAGCCGTATCGGACAAGGCTTCTTGCCCTTCGCGGCTACCGGTGACGGACTGCCACGCGCCAGGGTAATCGGATCGCTCCAACAGCAATACGTCGAGCTGCGGGGTGTGTATCACCACCAGCACAGAAAGGGGCTGCTTGGTGCCCGTGCTCATGGGTTGGCCGCGCCAGCAACAGCGGGTGCGACGGCTGCTGCTGCCACTGGCGGCTGCACACGCACTTCGCGCTGCGGGAAGGGAATATGAATGCCCGCTTGGTTAAACCGCCGCCAAATCGCCAAGTTTACGTCGGACTTCAGCCCCAGCAAGCCCTTGTCAGGGTCGGCGCACCAAATGCCGACCTCAAGGTTGATGCCGCTATCGGCAAAGGCGACGACAAAGGCGGAAGGCTCGGGGTCGGTCATCACCCGTGGCACAGACTTGGCGGCTTCTACCAGTACGGCCAAGGCGTGGTCGAGGTCGGTGCCATAGGCCACCTGCACCGGCAGGGCAAACCACAAAGAGGGGTCAGAGTAGGATTGATTGACCACGGTATTGGCAATCAGGGCTTCGTTGGGGACGAGCATTTCCGTGCCATCCATACCTTTGAGTACGGTATAGCGGGCGGTGATTTGGGTGATATAGCCGGTGCGGTTGTCAATCGTCACACGGTCGCCAATCCGCACCGAGTGTTCGAGCAAAATAATAAAGCCGGACACATAGTTGCTCGCCACCTTTTGCAGGCCAAAGCCCAAGCCCACGCCCAACGCGCCACCAAAGACCGAGAGCACCGACAAATCAATCCCCACCACCGGCAAGGCCACCAGCACCCCCATCACCACCAGCAGGGTGCGGGCGAGGTTGGATAGCACGATGCGGAAGTTCATATCCAGATGGCTGACCCCCATCACCCGCCGCTCAATGGCGCGAGAAGCCCACATCGAGGCAAACAGGATAATGATGAGCCACAAAATCCCGTTGAGCAGCACCCACGCCGTCAGCCGTGTTTTGCCGACCATAAACGACAGCGACTGCAGCCAGTCCACCAAAAAATCATCCATGCCGACGGCCCAGCTCAGATAGCCCAGCCAGAGCAAGGTTGCCAGCACATGTTCCGAATGTTGCTCCAGCTTGCCGGCAGGTAACACCGAGCGCAGCCCTGCCGCCACAATCCGCGTCACCACGCCCCACGCCATCCCTGCGGCCAGCAACACAAACCACTGGTTGGCTACGCCCCGCGTGGCAATCGACACGCCTTGCGCCGCCAGCAGCAGCACCACCGCCAGCACAGGCAAGGCCAGCCGTTGCAGCATATACGGCAAAAATTGCGCCATCCGTTCGGGGTGGGCGGCATACCAGCGGTGATACACCAGCCGCGCCATGCCCCATGCCACGCCAATCAGCCCCACCCCCAACAGCAATTCGACTAAAGAGGCAGGGCTAGACAGCGAGGTCAACAAGGCTTCGAGGTCTAGCCCGCGTGGATTGATGATGTTTAGCATAGGGATTGCTCCTGTAGGCGGCCTTCCGTCAGCGTCAATACCCGACCCGTGCGCGCGGCCATTTCACGGTCGTGGGTCACCATCACCACGCTGGTGCCGCTGCTGGCATTCAGCGACAGCATCAGGTCAAACACCTGCATGGCGGTGTGGTGGTCGAGGTTGCCGGTCGGCTCATCGGCCAGCAAACAGGCGGGACGCGTCACCAAAGCCCGCGCCAAGGCGGCACGTTGCCGTTCGCCGCCAGACAGTTCCCCTGGCTTATGCTGTAGCCGGCTGCCCAGCCCCACTTGGGTCAGCATCTCTGCCGCCTGTTCGCGGGCATGGGCGGCGGGGCTGCGCCGAATCAGCAGCGGCATCATGACGTTTTCGAGGGCGGTAAATTCGGGCAGCAGGTGGTGGAACTGGTAAACAAAGCCGAGGGTGTGGTTGCGCAGCGTGCCGCGTGCGGTTTCGGACAAGGTGGCAAGGGCTTGCCCCGCCATCCAGACCTCGCCGCTGCTGGGGGCTTCTAGCCCGCCCAACAGGTGCAGCAAGGTGCTTTTGCCCGACCCCGATGCGCCCACAATGGCCAAGGTGTCGCCGACGGCTACGCGCAGGCTGATGGCATCCAGCACCTGCACATCCAGCCCGCCTTCGGTAAAGCGTTTGCACAGGCCACGGGCTTCGAGTACCGGCGTATTCGGTGGGGTTTTATTCATAGCGCAAAGCCTCGGCGGGCTGGGTGCGCGAGGCACGCCAGCTTGGGTAGAGCGTCGCCAGCAAGGCCAGCAGCAGGGAAATTAGGGTGATGGTTAACACGTCTCCGGCCACCACATCCGAAGGCAAGCGGTCGATTAAATACACTTCAGACGACAAGATTTTCACCCCCAAGGCGTGCTCGGCAGACGAGACAATCTCGCCCAAATTCAGCGCGACCAGCACCCCACTGGCCACCCCCGCCAGCGTGCCGATGACCCCAGACAGCGTGCCCTGCACCATAAAAATCGCCATGATGGAACGCGGCGACGCGCCCAGCGTCCGCAAAATGGCAATGTCGGCTTGCTTGTCGGTCACGGTCATCACCAAGGTGGACACCAGATTAAACGCGGCCACCGCCACAATCAGGGTCAGGATGATAAACATCATGCGTTTTTCGATTTGCACCGCGCGGAAATAGTTGGCGTGTTGCTCGGTCCAGTCGGCGATATACATCGACGGCGGCAACTGCTGCACCAAGGCTTGTTTGACCGCTGGCGCGGCCAGCAAGTCTTGCAGCTTTAGCCGTACGCCCGACACGCTGTCGCCGAGGCGGAACAAGGTTTGGGCATCGCGCTGCTGAATCATGGCCAGCGATGCGTCGTATTCGAACATATCGACTTTAAACACCCCGACCACGGTAAATTGCTTAAGGCGGGGCAACATCCCTGCGGGGGTGATTTGCCCCTGTGGCGTAATCAGCGTGACTTTATCGCCTCGCCCCACGCCCAGTTGCCGTGCCAGCTCCACCCCCAGCACCATGCCCCACTCCCCCGCGTGCAAGTCGGTCAGCGCACCGGTCAGCATTTTTTCGCCGATGCTGACGACTTTGGCTTCTTGGGCGGGGTCAATGCCGCGCACCATCACCCCGCGCACCGTGCCCCCCGTGGAGAGCAGCCCTTGTGCGGTGACATACGGTGCTGCCGCCACCACGCGCTTATCCCGCTGCGCCGCTTGCAGTGCCAGCGGCCAGTCGTGGAGGGCGTTGTTCAGCCCCGTGATTTCGATATGCGAAGCCACCCCCAAAATCCGCCCGCGAATTTCGGTTTGGAAGCCATTCATCACCGACAAGACAATAATCAGGGCGGCCACGCCCAGCGCGATGCCGACAATGGAAATCAGGGAGATAAACGAGATAAAGCTATTGCGGCGTTTGGCGCGAAGGTAGCGCAAGCCGATAAAAATTTCGAAGGGCATCATGGTTTAGCGTCACCCAGACCTTGCCTCTGCCCTGCCAGCAAGGTGTATCAGAAAAGAAGAATAAGGGCGCGAAAATGCCTCTGCGCCCTTTAAATAACGTATAAACAGGCTGTTATCGTTGATTAAGCTTCTGCAGTATCACGAATAAAATGCTGGCGGTAATACTTCATTTCTTCGATAGACTCGTAGATGTCAGCCAAGGCTTCGTGCTTACCGTGCTTGGTCAGGCCTTTGGCCAGCTCGGGCCGCCAGCGTTTGACCAGCTCTTTGAGTGTGGACACATCCAAGTTGCGGTAGTGGAAGTGTTCTTCCAGCGTCGGCATCCAACGCGCCATAAACCGGCGGTCTTGGCAAATCGAGTTGCCGCACATCGGCGAAACCCGCTTGGGCGTGTAGGTTTGCAAAAAGGCCAACATGGCGGCTTCGGCGGCGGCTTCGTCTAGGGTCGAGGCACGCACCTTGGCAATTAAGCCAGAGCGGGTGTGGGTGCTGGTATTCCACGCATCCATGCCGGCAATCACTTCGTCGCTTTGATGCACCACAAAAACCGGCGATTCGGCGACCATATTGAGCTGGCTATCGGTAATCACCACGGCCATTTCGATGATTTTGTCGGTGTCGGGATTCAGACCGGTCATTTCCATGTCCAGCCAGATGAGGTTGTTTTGATCCTGTGCCATAATTTGCCGTTCCGCAGAAAGAAAAAAGAATGGGCGGATTGTCTCATTGTTCGCCCTACACCGTCACACGTCCCCACCCCTTCGCTGCACTCTTTCCCTGAAAGTTCCCCTGCATGACAGCTCGCCAGACTGGCCAAATCGTAAAAAGTTACGGACGGCGTTATGTCGTCAAATGCCTCGATGGCACTGTGTATGACTGCACCACACGGGGTAAAAAAACCAATTTTGCCTGCGGTGACCGTGTAGAGCTTACCCCCCAGAACACCGAACAAGCGGTGATTGAAGCCACCTTGCCGCGCCAATCTTTGCTTTATCGTTCCGATGCCTTTCGCAGCAAGCTGATTGCCGCCAACGTCACCCAGCTGGTGATTGTGCTCGCGCCGGTGCCGACTTTTAGCGAAATGCTGTTAAACCGCTGTCTGGTGGCCGCAGAAGCCGCTGGGATTGCCGTATTGATTGCCCTGAACAAATCAGACTTGCCCGAAGCCGCAGAAGCCAGAGAGCGGCTCAAAGCGTGGGAAGCCTTGGGCTACCGCGTGCTGATGCTGTCTGCCACCACCGACATTGCCCCTTTGCGCCCTTATTTGGCGGGGCATACCAGCGTATTGGTCGGGCAATCAGGCATGGGCAAATCGACCCTGACCAATGCCCTGTTGCCCGAAGCCCGCGCCAGAGTGGGGGAGATTTCTGTGGCCTTGGACTCGGGGCGGCATACCACCACCCACGCCGAGCTCTACGACCTTGATGCCGACAGCCACCTGATTGATTCCCCCGGCTTGCAAGAGTTTGGGTTGCATCATTTGGTCGCGGCCGATTTGATTTACGACTTCCCCGAGTTTCGCGGCTTGGTGGGCAAGTGTCGCTTTCACAATTGCACCCACCGTGTGGAGCCAAGCTGCGCCTTGATTGCCGCCACCCAAGCCGGTGAGGCGACCCCTGACCGCTTGGCCTTTTTTCAGCGGCTGATGGACGAGCTTGCGCCGAGAACGTCATCACGCGGGGGGCGTTGAAGGTGGGTTAGCGGTTGGCGGCGACTCAGGCTCTACGACCACTCAGGGTCGCCTAACTTGGCCTGTGCCAAGGCAGCTTGCATGGCGGTGCGTACCTCGACCATTTCAGCTTCTATTGCCAGCACCACGCGGTGGGCTTCGCGGGCGGTGTCGGGCAGTGTACCGGCTTCAATCGCGGCAAGCAGTGCCTCGGCATCGGGACATTGCGCCTGTGCCAGCAAAGATTTGCGGGCTTCGCGGAGTTCGTAAAGGTGGCGGCTCAGGTCAGCCAAAGCGAGGGCATCATCTGGGGTGAAGTCGTGAAAAAAAGGATTCATGGCGGCTTTCGTGACAGCAGAAAAAAGGGGGCGTGGGGTCGGGCTAAGAGCATGTTTACGATCTCAATGGCGCAGGGGTTGCCAAGGCGAAATTTAGAAAAAAACGCCGTTGAGACTGAATCCACACACCGTTTTTTGTGCATTTCAATGCAGGATTACCCGAGTCTCGCCGACTGTAAACAGGTTCTTAAGGCGCAGACTTTTGCAGGGCAAGCACCACGCGGAGCTGGTCTTGCTCGGTGCTGAGCCGCTTAATGCCGACAAAATCAAATGGCTTGTAGCCCATGATTTGGCTGTTGAGATAGGGGGCGAGGGAAGGGGCTTGGTCCAGCCGCACCGAGAGCACATCGCCCTGAATGCTGACGTAGGGGCGTTTCTCGGTCAGGTTGTTCAGCCCCGTTTTGCCGGTCGCGCTTTCAAACGCCCCAATCGCCAACGTGCCCAACAGTTGCCCCAACAGCGTCTCGCTCAGCGCCTCACTTTTTTGGCTAAAGCGAATGTGTACCGTGCGGTTGGGCCAATCGACCGGCAAAAACTGAAAAGCTACGGTGTGTTTGGCGGTGATGCCTCGGCTGGTGTTGAGGGTAATCACCCCTTGGGCAGGGGTGAGCTGCAGACCGGTGACTTCCACCCCGTCAGTGTTGAGTTTTTCCTTCAGCTTATCCAGCACATAACTTTGCGTCAGCACCACTCCATCGGTGCGTAGCCCTGGCATTTTGTTGAGCTGGGACTTCAGCAGCACATACAGGTCCAAGGCGCGGTCGCGCTCAAGGGTAATGGTGTTGCCTTCACCCTGCGCCGCGACGGTGGCGGGGAGCAGCAAGGCCAAGAGTAGAGCGAGGGCGTAAGGGGGGTGGGGGGACATGCTCAGCCTTTCGGAGATACACAGCAAAATATGGGGGCGCGGGGTGGGTCAGCCAGCCCCCACAAAAAAAGCCAGATCTATCCGCCAAAATGCGACCAGAGTTGGCTTTTTTGCGCCGGTCAAGCGGCGGGAAACAGGGCTTGGTACGGGCTCAAAGTCTCGCGAACGAAGGGTCAGCCAAGGCGGAATTCGGAAAAAAAGCGGCGTTGGGCTTGAATTAGCACGCATGTTTTTTCCGAATTTCAACGCAGGATCACCCGAGTCTCGCAGACTTTGACGGGCTCTTATTGCGCCAAAAACTCGCGCTCTAGACTGTCCAGCGTGATGTCCCACGTTTTCATCATGTGTTGCAGCAAGGCCATTTCCGGCTCGCTGATTTCTTCGTCTGACTTGCACAGGTCAAGCGCGATGGCGCAGGTCAGTAGGCGGGTGCGGTGGTCGGTAATATCGGCCAGCAAGCCATCGACCAAGGTCTTCTCAAGCGGGTGGATGCGCCCTTCGGCATCGCTGGCTTCGTCGGTCAGGTCGTCGCAATAGTCATGGAAGATGTCCCAAAAAGCCTTGGGCGTAAGCTTGAGCAGCTCAAACAAACCGAGCCGTTCAAAACTTTCGAGCTCGCGGGGATCCATCATGCCATCGCCAATCATAAACATCGACAAAATACGGCTAATGGCTTGGGGGCTGTTTTCGGTGTAACGCTTCATGCAGGGGTTTCCTCTGTCGATGGGGTGCGCCCTAAGCTGGCCAAAAAAGGCGCAGGAATCGGGGCAATGGCGCGTGTCGTGTAGTTAAAGAACACGATGCCTGTTTTGATACGCGCCACTTCGCGGCCATCAGCGGCGTTGGTCAGCTGGTAAAACAGGTCAAAGCCATAGGGGTTAAAGTCATCGGCGGCCAGCCGTGCGGTCAGGGTGTTGCCGTGAAAAGCTTCAGCGCGGTATACCACGACCGCATCGGCCAAGACGATGCCACTGCCCGCCACGTCAAACTCGGTGTAGCCTAGACTGTTGAAGAATTGCACCCGTGCTTCGTGAGCCAAGGACAACACCGCATCGTTGCCGAGGTGTCCGCCGTAGTTGATTTCGCTGATGCGCACGGTGAGTTGAGTTTCAAAATCACAGTGGTCAGGAAGGGTGAGTTTGATGCGTGCCAAATACAAAACTCCGGTAAATATGCTAAAAGTAAAGCGTGAAGGTTAGCTGCGAGTGTATGCGCCGCATACCCGCAAATCAACAGGAGGATGCCAGATGTATCAACGTATTTTTGTTCCGGTAGACGATAGCGCGACCTCACGCTACGCCCTTGGCGAGGCGCTGCGTTTGGCCAAGCTCACCCAAGCGACGGTGCGCTTGGTGCATGTGGTCGATTTGGCGCAATTTGGCTGGGGCGGCACCGAGTTCCTAGATGCCGCCGACCTCCAAAAGACCATCAAAACCGCCGGCGAAAAAGTGCTCCAAACCGCCGTTAGCGCGGCAGAAGAAGCCGGTGTGCCCAGTGAAAACGGCCTACTCGAAAGCTGGGGCGACAAAATCGCCGAGGTGCTGGTGACCGATGCCGAAGCTTTCCATGCCGATTTGGTGGTGATGGGCACGCACGGCTTCTCGGGGTTGATGCACTTGCTCATGGGCAGCGTCGCCGAAGGGATTGTCAAAAAATCGACCATGCCGGTGCTGTTGGTGCGCCATCAGCAGGGCTAGGGTTTGCCTCTCCGCAGGGTGGCCAGTTCGCCCCGCGCGCCCCCTTCAGCCAGCAGGATTTGCCGCCGAACCCCTCGGCGGCTTTCTTTTGCCAGCAAGACCACCAACAAGACCGCCGCCAGCACCAAGCTCAGGGTCAGTGCCCACCAAAAGCCTGCCGCCCCCAGCGGGCGGGTGCCGTAGCCCAAGGGCAAGGTGCCCTGTCCCAAGCCCAACCACAGCCCCAAGCCCAGCCCAATCCCCCAAAACGACAGGGTGTGAATCAGCATCGGGGCAGTGGTGATTTTGTAGCCGCGCAACGCCCCCGAGGCAATCACCTGTGCCGCATCGGCCAATTGAAACACCGCCGCAAACACCAGCAAGCCCGCCGCCAGTGCAATCACATCGGGGTCGGGGGTGTAGATGGCGGCAATCGGCACGCGTAGCCAAAATACCAGCAGCGACGACAGCAATGCCGTCACCCCGCCTACCGCCAAGCCGACATGGCTGTTAAACCGCGCCGCCCGATAATCCCCCGCGCCGACGGCCTGCCCCACCCGCACCGACAAGGCCACGGACAGGCTCAGTGGCACCATATACAGCACACTGGTAAAGCTAATCACCACCTGATGCCCCGCCACTACTTTTGCCCCCAAATTGGCAATCAGCAGCGCGACCGAGGTAAACGCGCTGACCTCGACAAAATACGAGAGGGCAATCGGCAAGCCCAAGCGTAGCAAGGTGCGTTGCTGTGCCCAGTGTGGTCCTGTCCAGCGCGACCACACGGCAAAGGACTGATACGCCGGATGCCAATACGTCCAGCCCGCCAAGGCCAGCAAGCTAAACCAAAATACGATGCCCGTTGCCCAGCCGCAGCCCGCACCCCCCAAGGCTGGCAAGCCAAACTGCCCGTAAATCAGCACGCTATTGAGCGGAATATTCAGCAGCAAGGCCAACACGCTAATCACCATAATCGGGCGAGTCCGGTTGACACTCGACGAGTAAGCATGAAGCACCCGATACAGCACAATCGCCGGTACACCCAGCGTGGCGCCGGTCAGGTAGCTGTGGGTTTTGGCTTCGACAGCGGGGTCGAGCGTCATCCATGCCGACACCCCTTGCTGGGCAGCAAACATCAGCCCTACGCCCAGCAGCCCCAGCCCTAACCCTGTCCAGAGCCCTTGGCGCACGGTGGCACCAATGGCTTGATGCTCGCCCGCGCCAAACTGCTGCGATACCAGCGGATTGACCGCCATCACCACACCAGAGAGCGTCAAAAAGACGGTGAGCAAAATAGACGTGCCGATGGACACCGCCGCTAAATCCTCCGCGCCCACCTGCCCTGCCATCACCGTATCGACAAAGCCGGTGGCGGTTTGGGCGATTTGCGCCACCATCATCGGCAAAGCCAAGGCCAGCAGGGCGCGTGTCTCCGCCCAAAAGGCAGCGAAGCGGTGGGGTGGGGGTGCGGCGTGGGTCAATGGTGCAAGGTTTTCAGCCGCTCGCGCAGTACCGCCGCCAAATCAGCGGGGAGGGCTTGCGGGGCGGAGGCCGCACGGGTTGGCGTGGCCCAGACCGGCGCGGGAAAGTGCCGGTCTTGGTTAAAGCGGGGGATAACGTGCCAATGCAGATGGGGGGTCATATTGCCCAAGCTGGCAAGGTTGATTTTGTCAGGCCGCAACACCTCGCGCAGCAAGGCTTCGACCTGCAGGACGGTGGTCAGCAGGTAATAGCGGTCCACGGCAGGCAGGTCGGTCATTTCTTTGACGTGGGCGTGCCAAATCACCCGACAAAAGCCGGGGTAATCTGGTTCGTCCACCAACACAATGCGGAGCTTGGCATCGCGGTAGAGCAGTTCGCCGCCCTCCGTGGCGCACAGCTCGCAGGCTGCGGGGGCCATCGTCATGGTTACAGCCCCTTTTCCATCATCCAGTAGGGGTAGTTGCCCAGCATGGAGCGAGAAAACCCTGTCTTTTTATACAATGCCAAGCCGGGCTCGTTGTCTGGCCGGACTTCAAGCGTCATTTTGCAGCAGCCGATTTCGCGGCCTCGCACGGCGACGGCTTCAATCAGCCGCTGGCCGATATTGCCGCCTCGGTGGTCTGGCAGCACGGCAAGGTCGTGGATGTTGAGCAAGGGGCGGGCTTGGAAGCTGGAAAAGCCGATAAAGCACAGAGCCAGCCCGACGGCCTCTTCGCCCTTATACGCCAAAAAAATCAGCTTAGACGGATGCGCCATCAGCGCGGGAATCAGCCGTTCTTTAACCTCGGGCGGCAGGTGTTTGCCCCCGCCGATAATGTCGCTGGCGTAGCTGTCTACCAGCTTCACCACGGCTTCGGCATCGTGGGCATCGTCAAGGTGGGCTTCGCGGATGACGAGAGCAGGAAAGGACATGGCTTAACCTTTGGTGAGTAAATCGCACTCGTTGGCGATTTGTTGGGCGAAGGTATCGCGTTGGCGAATCAGGCGGAAGGTGTCGCCGGACACCAGCACTTCGGCGGCACGGGGGCGGGTGTTGTAGTTGGAGCTCATGGTCGCGCCATACGCCCCTGCCGACATCACGGCCAGCAAGCCCCCTTCTTCGGTGACCAGCTCGCGGTCTTTGCCGAGGAAATCGCTGGATTCGCAGATGGGGCCGACCACATCCACACGGTGCGGCAAGCCTTCGGTTTGTACCACCGGCACAATCTCGTGCCATGCGTCGTAAAGCGCGGGGCGCATCAAGTCATTCATCGCCGCATCGACCACAGCAAAGCCCTTGTCTTCGCCCTGTTTGAGGTATTCGACACGGGTCAGCAACAGCCCCGCGTTGCCGACCAAGGAGCGGCCAGGCTCCATCAGCAGCTTCAGCCCTCGTCCTGCCAAGCGGCTGCGGACGGCTTCGGCATAACTGGCCAAATCGGGCGTGGCTTCGTCGCGGTAGCAAATCCCCACGCCGCCCCCGATGTCGATGTGGTGGAGCACGATGCCATCGGCGGTCAAATCGTCAATCAGCCCCAGCAGGCGGTCGAGGGCATCGACCAAGGGGGAGAGGTCTATCAGTTGGCTGCCAATGTGGCAGTCAATCCCGACAATATTCAGGTGGGGCAAGCTGGCCGCGTGGCGATACGCCGCCCGCGCTTCGGCGTGGGCAATGCCAAACTTGTTGTCTTTCAGCCCTGTGGAAATATAGGGGTGGGTTTTGGCATCGACATTGGGGTTGACGCGCAGGCTGATGGGGGCTTTTTTGCCCATCTCGCCGGCAATGCGGTTGAGCCGTGCCAGCTCGTTCACCGATTCCACGTTAAAGCACAAAATGCCCGCGTCCAAGGCCAAGCGGATTTCTGCCTCGCTTTTGCCCACACCAGAAAACAGCACCTTGCCGGCCTCGCCCCCTGCCGCCAAAACGCGCTGCAGTTCCCCCCCCGACACAATGTCGAAGCCTGCACCCAGCCGTGCAAAGTGCTGGATGATGGAAAGATTGGAGTTGGCTTTCAGCGCAAAGCAGGCCAAGTGGTCTTGCCCCGCAAACGCGGTGGCGTAGTTTTGCCATGCTTCGGTCAGGGCGGTTTCGCTGTAGACAAAGCAGGGGGTGCCGACGTGCTCGGCAATGTGGGTCAGGGGGACGCGGTCAGCGCAAAGGGTGCGCTCGTGGTAAGCAAAGTGCGAAGTCACAGCAGAAAAATCCTATTTTTTTGAGAACGTGTTCGAAGTCTAGCGAACGACGGGTCAGCCAAGGCGAAATTCGGAAAAAAAAGCGGCGTTGGAACTGAATCCACACGCATGTTTTTACGAATTTCAACGCAGGATCACCCGAGTCTCGCAGAATTCGAACCCGTTCTGAGAGAGTCGGAAGCGGAGGGGCTGGGGTGGGCAGCATCAGGCAGCACCAATGCCCCTCTAAAACCGCAGCTGGCAAGGAGTAGCGCGAAAGCAAGGGCTAGACCCATTTGGCGCATGGCAACGTCTCCGAAGTAAAGAGCCCGACACGCGGGGTGCGGGCAAAAAGCATTAAACTGGGCAATCTGAAATCCGCTGGTCGCGGGGTGAGTTTGCCCATGCCGCCATGATACCGCTAAACCCTGTCAGATTGATGGTGGCGAAGCTGTTGACGCGCGGTGAGGATCGGATCAATTCGCGTTGAAACACCCCAAAAACATGAGTGTAGATTCAGTCCCAACGGTGCTTTTTTGCGCATTTCGCCTTGGCTTACGCTTGTGATCGTTAGAGTGAAATTGGCTCAAATGTGGTGTTTTTGTTGTTTTGCATTAAACGTTAAGTCTTTGGTTATGATATACAATTCATAACGGTTTAATAACAACTAAAGAAGACTGACGTGGATGCCATTGCTCATGCCCCTCTTAATTCGCAAGACCCCCCTCATTTGCTACAGACGCATCTCCTTGAGGTCGCGAGGTTGGCCTCAGGTTTTTCGCCTGAGTGGATGGCACATTGGACTGGCCTAGCAGGGCGTTGGCATGACTTAGGAAAGTATTCTGCTGACTTTCAAAAATACATCCGAGGCAAAAGTGGTTACGAAGCCCATTTGGTGGATACCGTCCCCAACAAGGTCAATCACTCTACGGCGGGTGCGTTATATGCCATTCAGCAGTTTGGCGTGCTGGGCAGACCTCTGGCGTATTTGATCGCAGGGCACCATGCGGGGCTGCCAGATTGGTCAGCAGAGGAGGGCGGGGCGGCGGCACTTGCGTCACGGTTAAAAGACGGTGGTGAGGGCGAAAAAAGCCTCTTGGCACAGGCTCTGGCTGAAGCCATTCCGCCCGCTATTTTGGCAGGGGACAAGCCTGCGTTAGAGGGCGCACGCTTTGGCGGCAGTGCAGGGCTACACCTTTGGATACGCTTATTGTTTTCATGTCTAGTCGATGCGGATTTTCTGGATACAGAAAAATATATGCAGCCTGACAAGGCCGCGCAACGGCTTGCGCCTGTGCCACTTGCTGAACTACGTGACCGTTTGAATGCATACATGGCAGCCAAATCTGCCAATGCCGATCCCTCTCCTGTCAATACATTACGCGCAGATGTTTTGCAGCAATGCCGTGATAAAGCCCAAGGGTCTTCGGGTATTTACACCCTTACCGTACCGACGGGGGGCGGCAAAACCTTGTCCAGCCTCGCCTTTGCGCTGACACATGCCATGCAGCATGGCAAGCAGCGCGTTATTTACGCCATTCCCTATACCAGCATTATTGAACAAACAGCGGATGTGTTTCGCCAAGCGTTGGGCGCGGAGGCTGTGCTAGAGCATCACAGCAACTTCGACCCCTCGCCGGAGCGAGAAACCCGAAATTCTCGCCTTGCTGCCGAGAATTGGGATGCCTCCCTGATTGTGACCACCAATGTTCAGCTTTTTGAGTCTCTTTTTGCTGCCCGTACTAGCCGCTGCCGCAAGCTGCACCGGCTGGTGAATAGCGTCATTATTTTGGACGAAGCCCAGCTTCTTCCGCCTGAATTTCTCCAGCCTATTTTGGCAACCATGCGGCTATTGGTGACGCATTACGGCGTGACTTTTGTGCTCTGTACGGCCACTCAGCCTGCATTGGGCAGTCGCAAGGACAGTTTTGGCCGGTCGCTGTTACAAGGCCTGGATGAGTCCACCGAAATTATTGCAGATGTCCCCGCACTCTATGCCGCACTGGAGCGGGTGGACGTTACCTTGCCGGCTCATTTTAACGAGGCCGAAGACTGGGCAAGCCTTGCCGCTGATATTGAGCAGCATCCCTGCGTGTTGGCCATTGTCAATACCCGACAAGATTGCCTGAGCCTGTATCAGCACTTACCCAAAGACACCATTCATTTGTCTGCCTTGATGTGCGGCGAGCACCGTAGCGGGGTGATTGCCGACATTAAAGCCAAGCTAAAAGCGGGTCAGCCTGTACGGGTCGTGAGCACCCAGCTAATTGAGGCTGGGGTGGATGTGGATTTTCCTGTGGTGTATCGCGCACTGGCGGGGCTGGATTCTATTGCCCAAGCGGCTGGACGTTGTAACCGTGAAGGCAAGGCACATCGGGGGCGGGTGGTGGTTTTTGTGCCACCTACGCCTGCGCCAAAGGGGTGGCTGCGATTCGGTGAAGATGCGTGCAAAGCGGTGTTGTATGACCACCCTGAGCAACCACTACAGCCCGAACGCTTTAGTGACTATTTTAAGCATTATTACGCCGCCGCCGGTGAAGACGGATTGGATAAGCAAGGCATTGTCTCGCTCCTAACGCAGGATGCGGGAAGCTGCCAAATCCAGTTTCGTACAGTTGCGGAGCGCTTCCATCTGATTGATCAAAAAGGCAGCACCGCAGTCATCGTGCCCTATGCCAATCCAGCTGAACCGGCGCGAGATAGTCGTTCTATTGTTGCGCGTATTCGCGCGGGGGAAACACACCGCGACATTTTGCGCCAGCTCCAACGCTTTACCGTCACGCTCTATCACTATCAATTTTTGGCACTGCACAAAGCAGGTGAGCTAGAAGAAATCATCCCAGACCTCTGGGTGGTTAGAAACGACACGACTTATCACGATCGTTTGGGGCTGCTGATTACGGGTGACACTCAAATCGCACCAACTGCACTGTGCCTGTAATTTATTGTTTTTATATGAAAAAACCCCCAAGGCGACGTGCCTTGGGGGCGGCTCATGATGGTGAGAAAAACTAAAAATGTTTCAATCCACCTCGATGCACCAAGGAGGTTGCGCCGAGTGCTCGCCACTATACACAAGCCGAATTAGTCAGGCAGGTGCTAAGTAAATCTAATAGGCTTTTTATTTTTTTGAGATAAAATTAAAATGAAGTTGTTTTTAGGCAGGCACAACATGAAAGGGAGGTTAAAAGATGCAAACTTTTGTATTGGAGGTAACCGGTGACTTTGCCTGTTTTTCTCGTCCAGAGATGTCTGTTGAGCGTGTGAGCTACGACGTCATGACACCCTCGGCAGCCCGCGCCATCTTTGAGTCTATTTTGTGGAAGCCCGCCATTTTTTGGCAGGTGGAGCGTATTGAGGTTCTTGCGCCAATATGCTGGACAACGCTGCGGCGTAACGAAGTCGGCAGCAAAGTCCCCCTGAATAGCGTGACCAGTGCCATGAAAAAAGGACAAGGTGCGTTGGGTTTATACGTTGAAGAAGACCGCCAGCAGCGTGCCAGCTTGCTGCTGCGCGATGTGACGTACCGGGTGCACGCTCGCTTTAAGTTGACCGACAAAGCAGGGCACGAAGATAGCGTAGAGAAATTCACAGAAATGTTTCGTCGCCGCGCCAGTAAGGGGCAGTGTATTAACCAGCCTTACTTGGGGTGTCGAGAATTTGCTTGTGATTTTCGTCTTATTGCGCCAAGCCAAGCCGCAACACCTTGTCACAGTAGCTTGCAGGGCACGCGTGACCTTGGTTGGATGCTTTACGACATGGATTTCGCCCAGCCTGATAACCCCACACCTCGGTTCTTTAGAGCGCGGATGGTGGATGGCGTGGTGTCTATTCCTGACTGGCACAGCGAAGAGGTGCGCGGATGATTTTGCAAGCACTTGAGCAGTATTACGACCGCCAATCCAAAAACCCCGATACGGCACTTGCCCCACCTGGGTTTGAGCAAAAAGAAATCCCTTTTGTCTTGGTGATTGATACGGCGGGACAGCTTGTTTCCTTGGAGGATACCCGCCAACTCGTCGGAAAAAAGCCGCGCCCTCGCAGCTATCTTGTGCCTCAGGGGGTGAAAAAGACCTCTGGTGTGGCGGCCAATTTACTTTGGGACGGGACGGACTATGTGCTGGGTTTGGGGGCACCCGCCAAGCCAGATAAAAAAAATTCACCCCCTGAGGAGCTGCCTGTTGCGCCACAAGCTGAACCCGAATACGCAACGACCGCAGCAGCGGGGCGACCAGAGACAAGCAAATCACCGGAGCGTTTGGCCAAGCAACATGCCGCCTTTGTTAGTCGGTTAGCCGAGCTTCCTGCTGCTGATGTTGGCGTGTTGGCGGTACGTGCTTTTTTGGCAGAGATTCCTTGGGCCGCATTGGCAGCGCAGCCTAGCTGGGAAGAGGTATGTAGTAGCAACCCGACCTTGAGCTTTAAGTTGGTGAGCGATACCGCGTTGATTTGCCAGCGTCCAGATGTTGTTGCCTATTTGATGGCAGCGGCGGAAGCAGGTGCTGCAACAGAGGGTGATGAAGTCAGCTCCCACTCGATGGTTAAAGGCGTGTGCTTGGTGACGGGGGAATATGGTGAGGTTGCGCGTCTTCATCCCGCCATTAAAGGGGTCTGGGGCGCACAAACTTCCGGCGCAAACATTGTGTCGTTTAATCAGCGGTCGTTTGAATCGTATGGCAAAGAAAAAAGGCAGGGAGAGAACGCGCCTATCAGTCCACAGGCGGTCTTTGCCTATACCACAGCACTAAACCACTTACTTCGTAAAGACTCTTCCCAGCGGATGCAGGTGGGGGATGCTTCGACGGTATTTTGGGCAGAGGCAGCCACCCCTTTAGAGGGGAGCTTTGCCGATTTGCTGGGTGAGCCGAGCAAGGATAGCCCTGATGCACACACGCGTGCCGTCGCTGCGCTCTATCAATCTGTGCAGCAAGGCCACCTTAACCAAGAAGGCGACGATACCCGATTTTTTGTACTGGGACTGGCTCCAAACGCAGCCCGGATTTCAATCCGGTTTTGGCATGTTGCAACCGTAGCGGAATTATCAACGCGGTTTGTGCAGCACTTTAACGACATTGCCCTAGACCACGCCCCCTATGAGCCGCCTTATTTATCCCTGTTTCGTCTCTTAGTCAGCACAGCAGGGCAAGGAAAGTCAGAAAACATTTTGCCGAGTCTGGGGGGCGACACCCTTCGTGCCATTTTAGAGGGTCGTCCCTACCCCGATACGCTATTGACTGCGGCTATTCGGCGGATTCGTGCGGAGCGTGAAGTGAGCTATCCCCGTGCGGCATTGATTAAAGCGTGTCTGAATCGCAAAGCCCGTGCCCAGCATCCCAATGAGGATGCTTTTCAAGAGGAGTTTTCTATGTCGTTAGACCTTACCAATCCCCACGTCAGCTATCGTCTTGGGCGGCTATTTGCTGCACTGGAGCGACTACAAGAACGTGCCAGCGGAGCGCGAACGCTGAACAGCACGATTCGTGACCGCTTTTATGGCTCAGCTTCGAGCAATCCTGCCGTGGTGTTTCCTAACCTGCTAAAGCTGTCGGTACACCACCTTGCCAAGTTAGACAACAAAGGGGAGGCCATCAATACCGAAAAACTGCTCGGTGAGATTCTTGATGGCATGACTGATTTTCCGACCCAATTACCGATGGCGGATCAAGGACGTTTTGCGATTGGCTACTACCATCAAAAGCAAGATTTTTATAAAAAGACCACCTCTTCTACCCCTGACCAAGGAGCTTCCGCATGACTGCCGTGACCCACCGCTATGATTTTTCCTTACTGTTTGACGTGACCGATGGCAACCCTAATGGCGACCCTGACGCAGGCAATTTGCCGCGCATCGACGCAGAAACAGGCTTGGGTCTGGTGACCGATGTCTGCCTCAAACGCAAAATCAGAAATTATGTGCAGCTTGCCAAAGCCGACACCCCTTCCTATGAGATTTATGTCAAAGAGAAAGCCGTGCTCAATCAGCAACATGACCGTGCTTATGTGGCCATTGGGGCAGGGGAGTTGCTGGCAGGTGAGGATAAAAAGAAGCGCAAAGGGGGTGACAAGGTTGGCGAAGCGCGGCAGTGGATGTGCCAGAATTTTTTTGATGTCCGTACCTTTGGTGCGGTGATGTCCACGGGCACAAACTGTGGGCAAGTACGTGGGCCGGTGCAGCTTACCTTTGGGCGGTCTATTAGCCCGATTGTGGTGCAAGAGCACAGCATTACCCGCATGGCGGTTACCACAGAAAAGGAAGCCGAAGCCCAAGAAGGCGAGAACCGGACAATGGGACGGAAATTCACCGTGCCTTATGGCTTGTACCAAGTGCATGGATTTATCTCTGCCCACTTGGCCAACCAAACAGGGTTTAGCGAAGAGGATCTTGCTTTGCTTTGGGAGGCCTTGGTCAATATGTTTGAGCATGACCGCTCTGCCGCACGCGGAGAAATGACCATGCGGGGGCTGTATGTTTTTCAGCATGAAAGCCCGCTAGGCAATGCCCCTGCGCACAGCTTGTTTAAGCGGATTAAGCCGGTACTCAAAGAGGGCGTGCTCGTGCCCCGTCAGTTTGAGAACTACCGTCTTGAGCTTGACCCTAGCCCGCTTCCTACTGGGGTTAGCCTATTGACCTTTGGCGTATAACGCCA
>CALMOJ010000057.1 GCA_937871815.1 uncultured Neisseriales bacterium | reverse complement strand
CAGCCCGCCCCCACCGCCCCTTGCCGCAAAAAGGTCAGCATGGCCGGCACCGTGGCCTCCCCTTCGGCGGGGCTCCACGGGGCGAGGTCGGCTTCGGTGAGGGGCTGGTAAGGCCCGAGCTTCACCTCAAAAATCACGCTCCCCGACTGGCACGACACCACCGAGTGCCATGTGCCGGCGGGCATTTCTAGCGTCGTGGTGTGGTCAGCCGCCAGCACCACGCGCTCGGCAATCTGCTGGCCTGCCGCATCAAAAATCACCACTTCAAATTTTCCCCGCAGCACGGTTAGCAGCTCCCACGACTGCACATGCCGATGAGGCCGAACGTAAGTATCGGGCTGCATGGCAATGGCCAGCCGATGCACCGGCGCGGCAAGGTCAGGGTGAAAATTGTGATTGGCACGCAAGCGGGGCGAGGCTTCTGCTTGCGCCGAAAGACGGTCTAAATCCAGCGTGGCAAGAGTTTTCATGGGGCAGTCTTTAGCTAAGTGGCGTTTAAAAGAGACGAAAAGGGGCGGCTACCCCCACGGGCAGCCCACCCGATGACTAGGGTAAAGCGGGAAAACGGCGGGAGGGGGGGGCGAGGCCGCCGATGCAGCCGAACGTAAGCCACCCGCAAAACCAAAAACCAAAACCCCAAAGTCAAAGGCAACCACCCCGTCCGGCTTTGCCGTCCACCCCTCCTCCGAAAGGAGGGGAATAACAACCAAAGCCACAGCGGCTCATGCCACCAGCTGCGGGGAATAAAAGCCAGTCCTGCGGCGTGCTACCAGCCGTGGTGCGGGACATCCGCGCCGCCGTTATTCCCCTCTGAGGAGGGGTGGATGGCGCAGCCAGACGGGGTGGTTGTTGGCGAGGCCGCCAAATGCAAGCCACCAGCAAAACCAAACCCCAAAGTCAAAGGCAACCACCCCCCGCCTCCGGCGTATCCCCGCTACGGGAGGGGAATAACGGCCAAACCCACAGCGGCTCATGCCACCCGTGGCGGGGCATCACAGCCAAGCCCTGCAGCAGGACAGGCCATGCGCCGCCCACTGCACCAGCCCCTTAATTAGACCGGTGCACCCTGCAAGGCCAACACCCCCGACCGACCGGCAATCTCCCCCATCGTCACCCGATGGCGGGGCAAGGCCACGCCGTGGAGCGCGGCAAACTGGTCGGCGGTCGAAACCAACTGATAGCCCTGCGCTTTCCACCCGACAATCAGCCGCTCAAACGTCGGCAACAGCTTCATGCCTTCCAGCTCGGCGTGGAGGGTGTAAACGTGGCCGAAGCCGTGGGCGGGGGGGGTGGCGGTCAAGCCCAGCAAATGGGTGTGAACCGTGTCAGGGGTCAGCCCATCGACCCCAATCAGCTCGTCGAGGGTGGGCAAGGTACTGGGCAACTGTGGCACGCCAAGGTCACGCCCTTGGGCATCGACCGGCTGAAACGGCTGCGTGCCGCGCCCGTCGGAGGCGTAATCCAAGCCCAGCGTGGCTTCGAAGGCATAGGCCGCTTCGTTCATTTGCCAGCCCGCCGCGCCGTGGGTGCGGGGCGGCTGACCAAAAATAGCAGTGAAGCGGTCAGCGGCTTTTTGCATTTCAGTCCGTGTCCATGCAGCATCCTTGCCCGCCACATAGTCTTGCCATTTGATGTGGTCCCAGGTGTGGATGCCGACTTCAAAGCCCGCCTCTTGCACCGCACGGAGCAAGTCGGCTTCGCGCTGGCCGATGTCAGGGGCGGGCAGCACCGTGCCGTAAAGCAAGGTGCGGAGGCCGTAATGCTCCAGCACCGAGGTGCGCGAGACTTTTTGCAAAAAGCCTTTGCGGAACACCCGCTTTAACGCCCGCCCCGTGTTGTCAGGGCCGAGGCTAAACAAAAAGGTCGCGCCGACGTGGTGACGTTGCAATAACGCCACCAACTGGGGTACGCCTTCGCGTGTGCCGCGCCACGTATCGACATCAATTTTCAGGGCAAGCGTGGGCATCGGGGCTTAGTCCATCAGGTCGCGGGCAAGGACGATTTGGGTGCGGTAATACTCAAAAATCCCGCGCAAGGCATCATCCATGCTGACCCGTGGCTGCCAGTCCAAATCGGCTTGGGTATTGTCGATTTTAGGCACACGGTTTTGCACGTCTTGGTAGCCCGTACCGTAGTACGCGCCAGACGTGGTTTCGACCATCTGCACTTTGGCGGCGTTGTCACGGTACTCGGGGTATTCCGCCGCGAGGGTCAGCAGCATGGTGGCCAGTTCGCGGATGGAGTAGTTATTCCGTGGATTCCCGATGTTGTAGATTTGCCCCGAGGCCTTGCCGTCTTGGTTGGCAATAATCTTAATCAGGGCAGAAATGCCGTCATCCACATAGGTAAAGGCGCGTTTTTGCAGGCCGCCATCCACCAATTTGATGGGTTCGCCGCGCACGATATGCCCAAGGAACTGGGTAATTACACGGCTAGAGCCTTCTTTGGGGGTGTTGATATTGTCTAGCCCGCCGCCAATCCAGTTAAACGGACGGAACAGGGTGTAGTTCAGCCCTTCTTCCATGCCGTAGGCGTGAATAACGCGGTCCATCAGTTGCTTGGAGCAGGAGTAAATCCAGCGTTGCTTGTTGATGGGGCCGCAAATCAGCTCGGAGTTTTCAGGGTCGAAGGCTTCGTCGTGGCACATGCCATAGACTTCGGAGGTCGAAGGGAAGACCAAGTGTTTTTTATACTTCACACACTGGCGAACAATCGGCAGATTGGCTTCAAAGTCCAGCTCAAACACCCGTAGCGGATGGCTGACATAGGTGGACGGGGTGGCAATGGCCACCAGCGGCAAGACCACGTCGCATTTTTTGACATGGTATTCAATCCACTCTTTGTTGATGGTGATGTCACCTTCAAAGAAATGGAAACGCGGATGGTCTAGCCACTCTTGGACGCGGTCGGTATTCATATCCATGCCATAGATTTCCCAATCTGTGGTCTCAAGAATACGCTTGCTCAAATGGTGGCCAATAAAGCCGTTTACGCCAAGAATCAGGACTTTTTTCATGCGATTTTCTCTGGTTTCTGCACAAGAGGGCGGGGATAAGAACAAGCTACAACCCCAGCGTGGTCTGACCGCACTGGGCAACAAAATTAACAGCAGACAAAGGTACGGCGTTCAGCGTGGCAGCAAGCACATGCAGCCGGTGGCCATCGGCACAGCACAAGACCAGCTGGCCGTCTTGCGCCGTCAGCGTGGCACGGGCAAGGGGGGCTTGGTCGATGGGGGGCAAGGGCAAGGTGCGCCAAATCACCAACCGCCCTGCGGCAACGTCGGCAAACGCGCCAGGGTAGGGCTGCGCCAAGGCACGCACAAAATTATGCAGCACCGCCGCCGAAGTCTCGGGGTTGATGCGGCCATCCTCTGGCTTGCGACCACCAAAGTAGCCGCCCTGCGTCAGGTCTTGCGCGGTAAAACGTGCCGTGCCAGCCAGCAGACTGGGCAGGCTGCGCCACAGCACGGTTTCGGCGGCCACACAGACTTTGTCGAACACTTCTTTGGCGGTGTCGTCCGGCAAAATCGGCACGGCTTGTTGGTCCACAATCGCGCCATTGTCTGGCTTTTCGTTCATCACATGCAAGGTTGCGCCGGTTTCGGTTTCTCCGCGCAACACCGCCCAGTTCACCGGCACGCGTCCTCGGTACTGCGGCAACAGTGAGCCGTGCAGGTTAAACGCCCCGCGTGGTGCGACGGCCAGCAGCGGGGCTTTGAGCATGTGGCGGTAGTAAAACGAGAATAAAAAGTCGGGCTGGGCGGCTTGAACCTGGGCCAACACGGCTTCGGTATTGGGGTCGTCGGGGTGAATAACGGGGATGCCGTAGTTGGTGGCGACCTGTGCCACGCTTTCAAACCAGATGGTTTCGCTGGGATTGTCAGCATGGGTGACGACGAGGGCGACCTCGACCCCACGTCCCAGCAGGGCTTTCAGGCAGCGCACCCCGACATTGTGGTAAGCAAAAACAACGGCGCGGGTCATGGTTGCGGGCTTTCTGGGGCGGGGGATTGTTCGAGGACGGCATCAATCACATAGCGGGGGCGTTGGCGGACTTCTTGGTAAATGCGCCCAATGTATTCCCCCAGCAAACCAATACCAAACAACGCCAGCCCAATCAGCAAAAAGGCGATGGCGAACAGGGTAAACAGCCCGCCTTCTTCGGGGCCCAAAATCAGGCGACGACCGCCCAAATACACCACCAACACCCCCGACAGCAGCGAAACCAGCGTGCCAATCAGCGAGAACACTTGCAGCGGCACCACCGAAAAGCCGGTCATCAAGTCAAAGTTCAGCCGAATCAGGCTATACAGCGAATATTTGGATTCCCCCGCAAAGCGTTCTTCGTGCCCCACCACCACTTCGGTGGGGTTTTGGGCAAATTGGTAGGCCAGTGCAGGGATAAAGGTATACAGCTCGTTGCAGCGGTTAATGGTGTCGATGATGCGGCGGCTATACGCCCGCATCATGCAGCCTTGGTCGGTCATTTTGATATGGGTGATGCGTTCGCGCAGCCGGTTCATGGCACGAGAAGCCACATGCCGCCACCAGCTATCGTTGCGCTGCCGACGAATCGAGCCCACGTAGTCATGCCCTGCGTCCATTTCTGCCAGCAGCAGCCCAATATCTTCAGGGGGATTTTGCAGGTCGGCATCCAGCGTCACCACGCGTTCGCCTCGGCTGTATTCAAAGCCCGCCAAAATGGCGCGGTGCTGACCAAAGTTGCCATTGAACAGCACGACGCGGGTTACTTCGGGGCGGGCGTGGAATTGGTCAGCCAGCAGCCGTGCCGATTGGTCTTTGCTGCCATCGTTGACGAAAATCACTTCGTAAGACACGCCCAGCGCGTCCAAAGCAGGGTAAAGCCGGTCAAACAGCGCGGGCAGGACGGCTTGCTCGTTATAAACCGGAATCACAACAGAAACATGGGGGGGCAAGGTCATGGCGAGCCTTCTCCTAGATAAGGGCGGGCAACAACACCCGATGGAGGGCGTGGCACACACGCAGAACATCTGCATCGGTCATGGCAGGGAACAGCGGCAGGGTGATGGTGCGGCGGCCAATGTCTTCTGCCACGGGGAAATCACCCTCGGCAAAGCCCCGTTCACGGAATAGGGTAAACAGGTGCATGGCGGGGTAGTGCGTGCCGATGCCAATGCCCTCGGCTTTCATCGCCGCCACAAATTCGGCGCGGCTCAGGCGCAGGCGGGACAAGGGTAGCAGCGGCTGGAACATGTGCCAGTTGCTGTGCTCAAAATCAGCCGGTGGCAGGTCCAGCCCCAAGCACGGGTCGATGTGCTGAAAATACAGCCGCGCCAGTGCTGCACGGCGGGTATTAAAGCCATCCAATTGCGCCAACTGCCCCAAGCCCAAGGCGGCGGCGATGTCGGTCAGGTTGGCTTTACCGCCCAGCACATCCACATCCATGCTGCCATCAGGAAAGCGGCTTACCCCTTGCAAACGGAGCTTTTCGAACAAGCGGGCTTCGGCTTCGTTGTTCAGCACGAGGCAGCCGCCTTCGCCACTGGTCATATTTTTGTTGGCGTGGAAGCTAAACGACACCAAATCGCCAAAGCTGCCGATTTTTTGCCCCTGCCACGTTGCACCCATCGACTGGGCGGCATCTTCGAGCACCCGTAAGCCGTGCTGTTGCGCTAGGGCATAGAGGCGGGTTCTGTCCACCGGCAATCCGGCCAAATCCACCGGCAGCAGCAGCTTGGTGCGCGGGGTAATGGCGGCTTCGACTTGGGCTAAGTCGAGGTTGCGGGTCACGGGGTCCACATCGACAAAAACGGGGGTCGCGCCGACGGTCAAAATCACGTTGGCGGTGGCCACCCAGCTCAGGGGCGTGGTGATGACTTCGTCGCCTGCCCCGACACCGGCAATGCGGAGGGCGAATTCCAGTGCCGCCGTTGCCGAGCTGGCCACGCGCACAGGCCGACCCCCCACATAGGCAGAGAGGGCGGCTTCAAACGCGCTGGCTTTGGGGCCGGTGGTAATCCAACCCGAGCGCAACACGTCCACTACGGCGGCGATGCTGTCTTCGCTGATGCTGGGACGGGTAAAAGGGAGAAAATCCATAGCGGGGCTTCTTGACCTGAAGGTTAGAGAGAGAACTGGGGGGGCGATGGCAAAGCCGGACGAGGTGGTTGCTGGCGAGGCGAGACGTAGGTCGGG
>CALMOJ010000056.1 GCA_937871815.1 uncultured Neisseriales bacterium | reverse complement strand
CTAAGTATTTAAAAACCCCCCTCAATTTAATCATTGAGGGGGGTTTTTGCTTTTTTCCCTACAGAACATGCACGGAATAACCGCTGCTCACGCTACAATCGCGTATCTTCTTTGAACGTAGTGCTTAACCACGATGAATTACCCCCTGCCTTCATTTGAAGCAAAGTGCTGCATGCCCGAGCAGCTTAAGACTCGCCTTGCTGACCTACCCCGTCCCCTTGTGTTTACGAATGGTTGCTTTGATATTGTGCATCGGGGTCATGTGACTTATTTGGCCCAAGCGCGTGCTTTAGGGGTGAGCCTTATTGTCGCACTCAACACCGATGATTCTGTTCGGCGACAAGGCAAGGGCGATGATCGCCCGATCAATTCGCTGGATAACCGCGCCGCTGTGCTGGCTGCTCTTGCCTGTGTTGATATGGTGACGTGGTTTGATGTCGACACGCCAGCCGATTTGATTGCCCAAATTCAGCCAGATATTTTGGTTAAAGGAGGGGATTGGGCTCTGGATAAAATTGTCGGTGCGCAAGAAACCTATGCCCGTGGCGGACAGGTTCATGCCATCCCCTTTCTCTTCCAAACTTCAACCACTGCCACGCTCGAAAAAATTCGCGCACAAAGTTGCGCGTGAAAGCCAATGATTTCGCGCTTTTGCGCCTTTTAGCTGATGGTGCTTTCCATTCGGGCGAGCGGCTGGCCGAGCAATTGGGATGTTCTCGCGCCTTAGTGTGTGCTCGGCTAAAGCAGCTCTCCCAATCACATGGACTGGTGCTGCACAGTGTACGCGGGCAAGGCTATCAGCTAGCCAGTAAAATTGATTGGCTAAATCTTGACGAAATAACTCGCTATCTTGCTGCGTCTCCATTGGGATTTGCCCTCGAATTAGTTGATACCACCACCTCCACCAATAGCGATATGCTCCAACGTGCTGCCGAAGGAGAAGCTTCTCGATTGGTGTGCTTAGCTGAAACCCAAACCGCCGGGCGTGGGCGGTATGGCCGGATATGGCAGTCTCAGCTAGGCTCTGCACTTACCTTTTCTGTATTGTGGCGATTTCAGTGCGGCGTATCCCAGCTTTCAGGGCTCAGTCTTGTGGTGGGTTTAGCGGTTTTGCACGCGTTACAGGAAAATAGCGTACCCTCTGCGCGGCTAAAGTGGCCAAATGATATTTTGTTTGAAAATCGCAAGCTTGCAGGCATCTTGATTGAGCTTTCGGGGGATGCGCTGGGTCCCTCTGCGGTTGTGATTGGCATCGGGGTCAACTTTTCCTCGCCAGAAGGGGTTGAGCAAGAAACCGCCTCAGTGGCCGAGATGCGCCTTTCGCTCTCCAGAAATAAACTGGCAGCAGATATATTGATCGCATTGGCGGTTATGCTCCCTCGCTTTGAGCAACAAGGTTTTGCCGCTTTTCGGCAAGTGTGGGAAGGTTCGCATGGTTGGCAAGGCGAGCGCGTAACACTGCTGCCCTTATATGGAGAGCCTAGCCACGGCATTGCCTTGGGTGTGGATGACTCGGGTGCACTACGCCTGCTCACCACCCAAGGAGAAACCGCAATTCATGCAGGAGAAGTCAGTTTGAGGCGGACAACATGAAATTATTGCTTGATGCAGGGAATACGCGCCTTAAATGGCGGCGGTTAGCGGACGATGATTCCCTGCTAGAAGAAAATAGCACCTTGTTAGCCGATTTAGGGGGGCTTTCTGCTCTCTGGCAAGCGTGGCCTTTCACCTACGCCCTAGGGTGTAATGTGGCCGGTGAGGCCGTCGCAGCAGCGATTGCAGCTGCCTTGCCTTCAGGGTGTGATTTGACTTGGCTGGTACCGACCGCCGAGATGGCCGGGGTAAAAAATAGCTACCTGCCGCCACACCGCCTTGGCGCAGATCGTTGGGCGGCATTGATTGCCGCCGCTGCCTATCCACAAAGTGCCCGCATTATTGTGTGTGCCGGCACCGCCTTAACCATTGATGCCCTTACGCCCGACAACAGATTCTTGGGGGGGACAATTTCCCCTGGTTTTTCACTGATGCGTGCCAGTCTCGCTGAAAGCACCGCGCTCCTGACAGCAGAGCACGGCGAGTATCATCCCCTACCTCGCCAAACAGAAGACGCGATTCACAGCGGCTGTATTAATGCCCTGACCGCCCCCATCGCCAGAATGGTGACGCACCTCGAAGCACAATTTGACGCTGTTACGGTGATTTTGACCGGCGGAGATGCAAGATTGATAGGCTCACACCTCCCTGTTTCGCACCGAATTGTGGATAATCTCGCACTTGATGGTTTAGCAAGGATTTCCCGCCTATGAAGCGGTTATTTGGTGCCATCGTATTGGCCAATTTAGGATTAGCACTTTTTGGGGTCGTCAAATCTCCCTCCCCCTCCACGGCAGACACGCGCGAAACCAATGCTAGCGCGGTCAAGCTCATCCCCAACACCCCCCTCCCCACCTCGCCTGCAAGTCCCTCGACAAATACTCTTTTGGCAGGAACGCCCGAGAGTAGCGTGTTGGGCAAACCTGTCGAGGCAGCTAAGTTAGATAACGGTAAGCCGGTAGAAAAGCCTATTCTGGCCGAACCCATGCCCGAAAAACCCGTTGAAAAACCGGTAGATAAGCTAGCAGAAAAAGCTGCACCCGCAAAAACCGCACCTATTAAAGTGGAAGCCATCGGGGTGACGCAGCCTGCTTTGCCCGTGCTACCGGCCATTCCTCCGCGTGGCAAACCCGCAGGCGAAGCGCCCATTGCTAACAAATCTGCTCCTCTCGTTCCACCACTGCCCGTGTTGGAACCGATTAAGGTTGCCGCCAAGCCAGAGCCTCGTCCTGAACCTGGTAAGGTCGCGGCTCCCGCCCCTGTCAAGGTCGAAAAAGAGCACAAGGCTGATAAGCCAGAGAAGCCTGACAAGGCCGATAAAAAAATAGAGAAGCCCGCTGCTGAGCCCAAACCCAGCAAGCCCGCTGCCGAAGACCCGCGCAAGCTCTTGGCGGATAAGCCGGTCGAAAAAGCCGGTCGCTGTTTCCAGTGGACTGGACTCGATGCCGAGGCCATGGCGCGTGCCAAACCCCTGACCAGCAAAGTTGGTATTGCCGGCAAAATGCACGAAACCGCTCCCGAGGCACGGACCGGCGGCAAGTTCTGGGTGTATCTCCCGCCCAAGGCGAACCGCGAAGAAGCCAGCAAAGCCTCGCAAGCCGCCAAAGATAAAGGCTTTGATAACTACATCGTCAACACCGCTGGCGAAACCCAATACGCCGTCTCTATGGGGCTGTTTACCCAAGAAGACGGTGCAAAGGGGCTGCAAAAACGACTGCGAGAAGCCGGCCTAGAAGCCAAGCTGGCACCACGCGGTGGCGCAGGGGGGGCAGCAGGACAGCTTAGGTTTGATGGACTAGATGATAAGGGCGCAGCTTCGCTGACGCGGGTTGCTGCTTCCGTTGCCGCAGGAACCGTGAAGCCGGTAGCCTGTAAGCCGTAATCCCGCCACGCTTGCACTGGCTAAAACGCCCTTCGCCACACGGTGGCGAAGGGCGTTTTACATAATTTAACAAAACTTTTTTGGGGCGCAGGGCTCTGATAGCAGTAAGCTGAATTGTTGTGCCGCTTCCTTGGCCGTTTCGCCAAGCTTCTTATCCATCTTCGTTGGAGATTCACATGAAAAAAACTTTTTCCGCTGGCATGTTGATGCTTGGTTTGATGTTGCCCTTTGCCGCCTCGGCTGCTTCTACGGCTGCTCCTGCTGAAGCCACCCCTGCGATGGGGATGGGAATGGGCGGCATGAACCGTGATGGCATGGCTGCAGGTCAAATGGGCAGAATGGGTAAGGACGGCATGATGGGGATGATGGGCGGTGGCATGATGAATCCTGCCAAAGTGGACGCACATCTAAACGAATTAAAAGTCCAGCTCAAACTCACTCCCAAGCAAGCCGACGGCTGGACGATTTTTAGCGATACCGTGAAAGGCACGGCTAAAGCCCACATGGAAAAATACCAGGCCATGCGTGCTGCAGGTACCTCGACCACCGCTCCAGAGCGCATGGACAAAATGCTGACCATGCAACGTGATCGCTTGGCCGGCATGGAAAAAGTCACCGAAGCGATGAAAACCTTCTACGGCACGCTCTCTACCGAGCAAAAATCTGCGTTTGACCGCCATTGCTTGCACACCATGCCTGCGGGCAAACGTGGTGCTCGCGGCGGCATGATGCCCATGGCTGCACCGGCCAAATAAGCTCGCTTAACGTCGCCCTTTGTCTTGCGGCGTGAAGCCCCAAAGCCCCTAACCGATTGGTTGGGGGCTTTTTTTGTGGGTCTGGCTCTGCTTTCAACCAAAAAACAACATCGTGCAGCGCAACAACGCGGCTGATTTACCCAAAATAGAAAACTAAATTTGCTTAAGTGAATGGATTGCATTCAAAATCTAACAAAGTTGGTGGGTGAAATTTGCTGCACTGCGTCATTATGGGTGTGTTTTCACACATAAAAGCCGATTTTTAGGAATTAACCCTACAAAATGTTCGTTTTCGAATAAATTTGGCAGTCTTGCGTTTCAAGGCTTAGCCGCTGGTACTTATTTGCTCACTGGGTCAGACACGCGGCGACCTGCCGCGTCCAGCCCGCACTCACAAGGTGGAAACGATGCCTAACCCGCTCCTCAATGATATTGACCCTCTCGAAACCCGCGAATGGGTAGAAGCCCTCGAATCTGTATTGGCCGCTGATGGACCCGAGCGTGCCCATTACCTGCTCGAAAAGATGATCGACAAAGCCCGCCGCCAAGGCGCGTATTTGCCGTTCACTGCTACCACGGCCTATTTGAATACCATCCCCGTGGGCAAAGAAAAACGCTCCACCGGCAAATACGAACTCGAACACCGCATTCGCTCCATCATCCGCTGGAATGCCATGGCACTGGTGCTGCGGGCAGGTAAAAAAGACCTCGAACTGGGCGGGCATATCGCCAGCTTCCAGTCTGCCGCCACCCTTTACGATGTCGGTTTTAACCACTTTTGGCGTGCCCCCAACGAAGACCAAGAAGGCGACCTGATTTACATCCAAGGCCACTCCGCCCCTGGTATGTATGCCCGCGCCTTCCTTGAGGGACGGTTATCCGAAACCGACCTCGACAGCTTCCGCCAAGAAGTTGATGGCAAAGGCCTGTCGTCCTATCCCCACCCGTGGCTGATGCCTGATTTTTGGCAATTCCCCACCGTGTCGATGGGCTTGGGTCCCTTG
The DNA here is from genome assembly GCA_937871815.1 of uncultured Neisseriales bacterium. Taxonomy (GTDB): domain Bacteria; phylum Pseudomonadota; class Gammaproteobacteria; order Burkholderiales; family Aquaspirillaceae; genus Rivihabitans. The sequence continues at coordinate 5,208 of CALMOJ010000056.1, read as the reverse complement.
ATGGCTATTTACCAAGCCCGCTTCCTTAAATACCTCGAAAGCCGTGGCCTTGCCCGCACCCCAGGTCGCAAAATTTGGGTGTTCTGCGGCGATGGTGAAATGGACGAGCCCGAATCCCTCGGCGCAATCGGTATGGCCGCCCGCGAAGGGCTGGACAACCTGATTTTTGTCGTCAACTGCAACCTGCAGCGGCTGGATGGCCCTGTGCGCGGCAACGGTAAAATCATCCAAGAACTCGAAGGCGAATTCCGAGGCTCCGGCTGGAATGTGCTCAAAGTCATCTGGGGCGGGCGTTGGGATCCCTTGTTGGCCATGGACACCCAAGGCCTGCTCAAACGGCGCATGGAAGAATGCGTCGATGGCGATTACCAGACCTTTAAATCCAAAGATGGCGCACACGTCCGCGAACACTTCTTTGGCACCTCGCCTGAGCTGCTGGAAATGGTCGCCAAAATGTCCGACGAAGACATCTGGGACCTGAACCGTGGTGGACACGACCCGCACAAAGTCTACGCCGCGTATTACGAGGCCACCCACAACGCCAACGGTCGCCCGACCGTGATTTTGGCCAAGACCATCAAAGGCTATGGCATGGGGCGTTCTGGCGAAGCGATGAACATCGCCCACCAAGCCAAAAAAATGGACCTCGAATCCATCCGCCTGTTCCGCGACCGCTTTGGCATTCCGATTCCAGACGATCAACTGGAAAGCGTGCCCTACTTTAAGCCCGCCGAAGACAGCCCAGAAATGGTGTATATGCGCGAACGCCGCGCCGAATTAGGGGGCTATCTCCCCGCGCGTAAGCCGGTCAAAGCCCCGATGGCGGTGCCAGGTTTGCACGCCTTCGATGCCATGCTCAAAGACAGCGAAGGGCGCGAATTCTCCACCACCATGGCCTTTGTCCGCATGTTGGGCATTCTGCTGAAAGACAAAAACATCAGCCGCCAAATTGTCCCCATCGTGCCGGACGAATCCCGCACCTTTGGGATGGAAGGCATGTTCCGCCAATACGGCATTTGGTCCACCCAAGGGCAAAACTACGTCCCCCAAGATGCTGACCAGCTCATGTTCTACAAAGAATCCAAAGACGGGCAAATGCTGCAAGAAGGCATTAACGAGCCGGGCGCGATGTCCTCGTGGATTGCTGCGGCCACCAGCTATGCCAACCACGGCATCCCGATGATTCCGTTTTACATCTATTACTCCATGTTCGGCTTCCAGCGGATTGGCGACTTGGCGTGGGCGGCGGGGGACTTGCGGGCGCGGGGCTTCTTGCTGGGCGGCACCGCAGGGCGCACCACCCTGAACGGCGAAGGCTTGCAGCACGAAGACGGCCACAGCCATATTCAGGCAGGGCTGATTCCGAACTGCATCAGCTACGACCCCACCTATGCTCACGAGCTGGCGGTGATTCTGCAAGACGGCCTCCGCCGCATGTATATCGACCAAGAAGACGTGTTCTATTACATCACCCTGATGAACGAGAACTACCCGCACCCTGCCCTGCCTGCGGCCAGCGAAGAAGGCATCCTCAACGGTGCGTATTTGCTCCGTAGCGGTGGCGAAGCCGAAATTAAAGTGCAGTTGATGGGCTCAGGCACGATTCTGCGCGAAGTCGAAGCCGCTGCTGACCTGCTGCGCAACGACTTTGGCATTGCCTCCGACGTGTGGAGCATCACCAGCTTTAACCTGCTGAACCGCGAAGGGCGCGAAACCAGCCGCTGGAACTTGCTGCACCCCACCGAAACGCCGCGTGTGCCCTACCTCACCGCCCAGTTTGGTGACCGCACCGGTCCTTTTGTCGCCGCCACCGACTACATCCGCGCCTATGCAGACCAAGTGCGCGAATTTGTCCCCGGCAGCTACACCGTATTGGGGACAGACGGCTTTGGTCGCTCCGACAGCCGCCAAAACCTGCGCAAATTCTTTGAGGTTGACCGCTTCTATGTCGTCGTTGCCGCCCTCAAAGCCTTGGCTGACGAAGGCAAGCTCCCTGCCAGCCGCGTTGCCGAGGCCATTGCCCGCTATGGCATTGATGCCGACAAGCCTGCTTCTTGGCGGGTGTAAGAACCTGTTTACGAGCTAGCGAACGCAGGTTCACCCGAGTCTCGCAGCACGTAAACTGGCTCTCAGGGTAGAGACAACATAAGCACCGCACGGGCGGGTTTGGTCACCCAGCCTATCCCCGTCGGTGTTTGAGATAGGCGATTTGTCCGCTTCTGCCGCCCCCGCTTTGGGACGCGCCCCCTGTGCCAACCCCGCACAGTCCGGCGCGGCGGCAGAACGGCTTCCGACAAGGAAACACAGCATATGAGCAAGGTCATTGAAGTCAACGTCCCCGATATCGGTGGGCATAACGATGTGGATGTAATTGAAGTCGCTGTCAAGGTGGGCGATACCGTCGCCCTAGAAGACACCCTCATCACCCTCGAAACCGACAAAGCCACCATGGACGTGCCCAGCACCGTGGCGGGTGTGATTACCGCCATCAAGGTCAACGTCGGCAGCAAAGTCAGCGAAGGCGATTGCATCGTGTTGGTCGAAGCTGCCGCCAGTGCCGCCGCCACGCCCGTAGTGGCCGCCGCTGCCCCCGCAAGCCCCGCTCCAGCTGCCGCCCCTGTGGCCAGCCCTGCGGCACGCAGCACCATTTGCGTGCCGGATATCGGCGGGCATAACGATGTCGATGTGATTGAGGTCGCCGTCAAAGTGGGGGATGTGATTGCCCTAGACGACACCCTGATTACCCTCGAAACCGACAAAGCCACCATGGACGTACCTGCCACCGTTGCCGGTACGGTGACCGCCGTTGCCGTCAAAGTCGGCGACAAAGTCAGCGAAGGCGGCGTGATTGTCGAAGTCGCCGCCAGTGGTGGCGCGGTCAGCCCTGCCGCCGCTGCTCCCGCCCCCGCCATTGCCCCGCCGCTGGCCGCGCCCACCGCCCCTGCTGCGGTGGTGGCCGTCGCCGCCCCTGTGGCCGCGCCCGCCAGCCCTATCAACGAAGCTGGCTTTGCCAAAGCCCACGCTGGCCCTTCTGCGCGGCGTTTAGCGCGGGAGCTGGGGGTGGATTTGTCCCGTGTTACGGGTTCGGGGCGCAAAGGGCGGGTGGTTGACCAAGACATCAAAACCTTTGTGAAGGGCGTGATGGCAGGGTCGCTAAAACCCGCCGCTGCCCCTGCTGCCAGCCTTGGCGGCGGATTGGACTTGTTGCCTTGGCCTAAGGTCGATTTCGCCAAATTTGGCACCGTCGAAGTTAAGCCGCTGTCGCGCATCCAGAAAATCTCCGGTGCAAACCTTGCCCGCAACTGGGTGATGATTCCCCACGTCACCCAGTTTGACGAAGCGGACATTACCGACATGGAAGCCTTCCGCAAAACCATGGGCGAAGAGCTGAAAGCTGACGGCACCAAGCTCACCCCGCTGGCTTTCTTGATTAAAGCCGTGGTCGCCGCCCTGAAAAAATACCCCACGTTTAACGCCAGCCTAGACGGCGATAGCCTCGTGCTGAAGCAGTATTTCCACATTGGTTTTGCTGCCGACACCCCCAATGGCTTGGTCGTGCCGGTGATTCGGGATGCGGATAAGAAGTCGCTGGTGCAACTGGCTGCTGAAAGTGGCGCACTGGCCAAAAAAGCCCGCGATGGCAAGCTTCTCCCCGCTGAAATGCAGGGCGGCTGCTTCTCCATCTCTAGCCTAGGGGGCGTGGGGGGCACCGCCTTTACCCCCATCGTCAACGCGCCAGAAGTCGCCATTTTGGGGGTCTCCAAGACCGAGATTAAGCCTAAGTGGAACGGCAAAGAGTTCGTCCCGCGCCTGATGTTGCCGCTTTCGCTGTCTTACGACCATCGGGTGATTGATGGGGCGGCAGCCGCGCGGTTTACGACCTACTTGGGGCAGGTGTTGGGCGATATTCGCCGCCTGATGCTCTAACGCTTTTGCTGGGGGCACGCATTCCGCTGCGTCCCTGCCTCCGTGGCGCATCGGCAAGACCAGCGGACAGGCGGGATGCCGGCCCCTTACGGCGTGTTGGCGGCGGTACTGTGCCGCCATCGCCTTGAATAGAACTGTGGAAAGAACCATGAGCCAAACCATTGAACTAAAAGTCCCCGACATTGGCGGTCATGCCAACGTGGATGTGATTGAGGTCGCGATTAAAGTGGGGGATGTGATTGCCCTAGAAGACACCCTCGTTACCCTCGAAACCGACAAAGCCACGATGGACGTGCCTGCCGAAGCCGCTGGCGTGGTGACGGCGGTCAAGGTCGCCGTCGGGGGACAAGTGTCCGAAGGCGATGTTATTGCCTTGGTCGAAGTTGCCGCCCATGCTGCGACCACACCCCCTGTTGCCGCCAAAGCCGCCCCTGCCAGCCCCAGCCCTGCCGCCGCCCCCGTTGCGGCACAGCATAGCGGCGCGGCTGACCTTGAATGCGACGTGCTGGTGCTCGGTGCCGGCCCTGGCGGCTACTCTGCGGCGTTTCGCGCAGCCGATTTGGGCTTGAATGTCGTGCTGGTCGAACGCTACGCCACCCTTGGCGGCGTGTGCCTCAACGTCGGCTGCATCCCCTCCAAAGCCTTGCTGCACAACGTGGCCGTGCTGGAAGAAGCCCAGCACCTCGCCGCCAACGGCATTAAATTTGCCGCCCCAGAAATCGACCTCGACTTGTTGCGCGGCTACAAAGACAAAGTGATTGGCAAGCTGACCGGCGGGCTGGCGGGCATGGCCAAAGCCCGCAAAGTCAACGTCGTGCGCGGCGAAGGGCGTTTTCTCGATGCCTATCATCTACAGGTCGAAGCCACCGAAGGGTCGGGCGCGGATAAAACCGGCAACACACAGGTGATTCGGTTTAAGCACGCCATTATTGCGGCGGGTAGCCGTGTGGTGAACTTGCCGTTTATCCCGCAAGACCCCCGTATTATTGACTCCACCGGTGCGCTGGCACTGGCCACCCTCCCGCAAAAAATGCTGATTATTGGCGGCGGAATTATTGGGCTGGAGATGGCCACGGTGTATTCCGCGCTTGGTGCACGGCTGGATGTGGTCGAGATGATGGATGGCCTGATGCAGGGTCCAGACCGCGACTTGGTCAAAGTCTGGGAAAAGAAAAACGCCCACCGCTTTGACAATATCCTGACGCGGACAAAAACCGTCGGGGTCGACGCCAAGCCAGATGGGATTTATGTCACCTTTGAAGGCGACAAAGCCCCCGCCGA
>CALMOJ010000055.1 GCA_937871815.1 uncultured Neisseriales bacterium | reverse complement strand
GAAGGCAACCCTATGCAAAAGCACATTCCCCCTCAGTTGCGCCCTATCGTGCAACGCTATCTGGACAGCACCCCGTGCTTGGTGGTCGAAAGCGGGGCGAAACACGCCAAAATACGCCACACCCAGACACACGACTGGCTGCCGATACCCAGCTCCCCCAGCGACCACCGCGCGTCTAAAAATTTTGAAATGGCCTTGCGCCGACTCGCCACCACGGGGCATGGCTTGGTCTTTGCCCGTAAGCACAGCCTCCCGACCTGCCCCACTTTGGAGCCGCTGCCGTAAATGTCTGATTCAACGTATTTTATTGGCCTGATGTCCGGCACCAGCATGGATGGGGTCGATGCCGTTTTGGTCGATTTTGCCCACCCCACGCCTACCGTGCTGGCCAGTGCCACGCGGCCTTTTTCTGCGGATTTACGCGCGGCGTTGTTGGCGTTGCAAACCATCGGTGATAACGAACTCGACCGTGCCGCCTGCCTCGCCATTACGCTGTCGCAGCATTACGCCGAAGTCACCCACGCGGTACTGGCAGAAGCCGGCGTGCCTGCCGCTGCCGTCCGCGCCGTGGGCTGCCACGGCCAAACCGTGCGCCATGCCCCGCAGCGGGGCTACACCGTGCAATTGGCGGATTGGGCCTTGCTGGCCGAGCTGACGGGCATCGACACCATAGGCGATTTTCGTCGCCGTGACGTGGCGGCAGGGGGGCAGGGTGCGCCGTTGGTGCCTGCTTTTCACCATGCCCTGTTTGCCCATCCCACCGAGGGGCGGGTGATTGCCAATATTGGCGGCATTGCCAACCTGACTTGCCTAAGCCCAAATGCACCGGTGCGCGGCTTAGACACCGGCCCGGGCAATATGCTGTTGGATGGCTGGATGCAGCAGCACACGGGGCAAGCCTACGATGCCGAAGGCCGCTGTGCCGCCCAAGGCCGCTGCGACCCGACGCTTTTGGCTGCCCTCCTCGACGAACCGTATTTTGCCGCCCCCCTCCCCAAAAGCACGGGGCGTGACCTGTTTAACCCCGACTGGCTGGCGAGCAAGCTGGCGCAGTGCTCCGCCGCGCTATCGGTGGCCGATGTGGCCCGCACCCTGACCGTCCTCACCGCCCGTACCGTGGCCGAAGCCTGCCGCCACCACGCCCCCGAAGCCGCCGCACTCTATGTCTGCGGCGGCGGAGCGCTGAACCCCACCCTGCTGGCTGAGCTGGCAGCGGCCTTGCCAGCAGGCTGCGCCCTCCGCACCACCGCCGCCCTCGGCGTGCCGGTGATGCAGGTCGAAGCCTTGGCCTTTGCGTGGCTGGCACGGCAGCATGTTGTGCGCCAAGCAGGAAATTTGCCCGCCGTGACGGGGGCAGCAGGGGGGCGGGTGCTGGGGGCGTGTTTTCCGGCCTAGTCGGGATGAGCGTAGCCGCTGGTCGCGAGGGGGGATGTGCTACCCCTCCCCCCCTGCTTCCCTCGCTGTGTATTTTCTCCCGCCGATGGGCACCGCGCGGCGGGGTAGGGCAGGCGGTGCCACACCCTGCTTGCATCCCCTTAGGCTTAACGCCAAAATCTACCTGTCCTAATCCACCTACCCTTGACGCGCCCTTTTTCACTTCTGCTTCCCTTTGCTGCCTGATTCCTGAGAGGACTCCCACGATGATTTTGCTTGGCGTAAATATCGACCACGTTGCCACCCTGCGTAACGCACGCGGCACCTGTTATCCCAGCCCCATCGAAGCCGCGTTGGTTGCCGAAACCGCTGGGGCTGACTTGATTACCCTGCATCTGCGCGAAGACCGCCGCCATATCAAAGATGAAGACGTGCGTCTCTTACGCCGCACCCTGAAAACCCGCATGAATCTGGAAATGGCACTCACCCCGAGTATGCTCGACCACGCCTTAGAAACCCGTCCCCAAGACGTGTGTCTTGTGCCCGAAAAACGCGAAGAGCTGACTACCGAAGGCGGGCTGGATGTGCCGCGCTACTTTGACACCGTGCAAAGCTACACCCGCCAAATGACCGAAGCGGGTATTCGGGTCTCGCTGTTTATTGACCCTGACGAAAACGCCATCCAAGCCGCCGTAGAAGCAGGGGCGCATGTGGTTGAGCTGCACACCGGTCGCTACGCCGATGCCATTGGCCACGCCGCCACCCATGCCGAGCTAAACCGCATCCGCCAAGCCGCTGCGTTCGGCGCGGCCAAGGGCTTGGTGGTCAACGCCGGTCACGGTCTGCACTACCACAACGTTAAGCCAATTGCCGCCCTCACCGACATCACCGAGCTGAATATCGGCCACGCCATTGTCGCGCAAGCCCTGTTTACCGGCTTTGACCGTGCCGTACGCGACATGAAAACCCTGATGCTGGATGCGCGGCGAGAAGGGGCATGATTGCCGGTATCGGCACCGACATGGTGGAGTTGGTGCGGATTGAAGCCGTGCTCACCCGCCACGGCAGTCGCTTTGCCCGCCGTGTCTTGGCCGAAGTCGAATGGCCGGACTTTGCCCATAGCCGCGACCCCGTCCGGCTGATTGCCAAGCGTTTTGCCGCCAAAGAAGCCTTTGCCAAAGCGGTCGGCACCGGTTTGCGCTCGCCGGTTTTGCTGTCGCATCTGGCCGTGGTGCATGACGACTTGGGTCGCCCGCAGTGGGTGTTTGCCGAGCCGCTTGCCGCGTGGTTAGCCGAGCGCGACATTCACCGCTGCCACCTCTCTATTAGCGATGAACGCGCCTACTGCGTGGCGTTTGTCGTCCTTGAAACCGATTAGGAAATCTCATGCCGATGCAATGCCCTCGTGGCGCGGTGATGGTCGATGTAGAAGGCACGACCCTGACCGAAGCCGAACGCCAACGCCTCTGCCACCCCTTGGTGGGCGGCGTGATTTTGTTTCGGCGCAACTTCGAATCTATTGCCCAACTGACCGCCCTGACCGCTGAGATTCACGCCCTGCGCAGCCCTGCCCTGATTGTGGCGGTGGACCACGAAGGCGGGCGGGTGCAGCGTTTTCTCCCTGGCTTTACCCGCTTGCCGCCGATGCAGGTGCTGGGCGAACAGTGGGACACCGACCCCGCTGCCGCCACCCAAACCGCCGAGGACGTGGGCGAAGTGCTGGCGGCAGAGCTTCGCGCCTGTGGTGTGGATTTAAGCTTTACGCCGGTGCTGGATGTCGATTGGGGACGCTGTGCCGTGATTGGCAACCGTGCTTTTCACCGCGACCCTCAGGTGATTACCGCGCTGGCACTGGCGCTGCAACGCGGCTTGCTGCGCGGCGGCATGGCCAGTTGCGGCAAGCATTTTCCGGGGCATGGCTGGGTGGAGGGCGATTCCCACCACGTTATCCCAACCGATGAGCGGTCGCTGGCGGCACTGCACGTCGATGACCTGATACCCTTTGCCCAGCTGGCTCAAGCTGGCATGGCGGCGGTCATGCCCGCCCATGTGGTGTATCCCGCTGTCGATGCCGCACCGGCGGGGTTTTCGCGCCGCTGGCTGCAAACTATTTTGCGCGAGGAACTGGGCTTTAGCGGCACGATTTTCAGCGATGATTTGTGCATGGAAGGTGCGTCAGCAGCGGGGGACATTGTCGCCCGTGCCCACGCTGCTTTGGCTGCCGGATGCGACATGGCCTTGGTCTGTAATCGCCCTGATTTGGCCGATGCCCTGCTGGCCACGCTGGACTACACCCCACCCGCCACACTGGCCGCGCGGATGGCGGCAATGGCAGGCCAAGGTGAGGTGGCCACGTGGCAAGCGCGTCTTACTCAGCCTGATTTTGTCGCCCGCCAAGCCCGTGTCGCCGCCCTTGCCATGCCGCCAACGGCGTTGCAAGGCCCTGCGGTCGGCGAGGCTGCTTAGAACCTGTTTACGTTTACTGTAAATACGCCGCCAGACGTAGGTCGGGATTTATCCCGACCTACACAGGGGCTTCGGGGTGCAGACTGCCCCGCACACCCTTTCACAGAATGACTGCCCCTTATTTTTGGCCACCGCGCCCCGAAAGTGACTATGTATTACTTCGAAGACTTTACCCCTGGCTTGCGCCTGACCACCCACAGCCACACCCTGACCGAAGCCGAAATCATTGACTTCGCCACCCACTACGATCCGCAAACCTTCCATACCGACCCCGTGCTGGCGGCGAACTCGGTGTTTGGCGGCCATGCGGCCAGTGGCTGGCACACGGCCTCTGCGTCGATGCGTTTGGTGGTGGATACCTTTGCCCACCGCGTGGCCGGCGGCTTGGTTGGGATGCAGATTGACGGCCTCCGCTGGCCGCGTCCCACCCGCCCCAATGACCAGCTCACCGTGACGCTGGAAGTGCTCTCCACCCGCCGCTCGACTTCGCAGCCGGGGTTTGGCGTGGTGCATTGGTCGTGGGAAACCCATAACCAGCACGGCGACACGCTGCTGACGCTGAAAAATGCTATCTGGGTACCTGCCCGCGACCTCCCGCCCGCGGCGTAAAGCGGCCACTGAGCATCCTAAGCAGCGGCTGGGCCGTGATGCCCCGCCACGGCTGGCGGCAGCGGGTTTGGTTTTATTCCCCTCCCGTGGAGGGGTGCCCCAGCGGGGCGGGGTGGTTGCTTTTGGGTTTTGGCTTTTTGGGTTTGGCTTTTGGCACTGGCGGCCTCGCCAGCCCCCCTCCGTCCGGCTTTGCTGTCGCCCTCCTCCGGTGGAGGGAAATAACAGCGGCGATGCTGTCTCCCGTGCCACAGCTGGCCGCAGCGATTGGGCTTGTTGGGTTTATTTCGCCTTGGCAACCCCTGCACCATTCGAACTTTGAACACATTTTTAGAAACGGATTTTGATGAATATCGCCCAGCTTGCTACCACCCGTTACACCACCAAAGCCTTTGACCCGAGCCGCAAAGTACCGGCTGACCTCATCGAGCAGCTTAAAACCCTGCTGCAATACAGCCCATCCTCGACCAACTCCCAGCCGTGGCACTTTATCTTTGCCCATACCGAGGCGGGCAAAGCCCAAGTGGCGGAGGCGACATCGGGCAATTTTGCGTTCAATACCGACAAGATCAAAAACGCCTCGCATGTGGTGGTGCTGTGTGTGCGCGAAGACCTCGACGAGGCGCATTTGCAGGCACTGCTGACCCAAGAAGCCCAAGACGGTCGCTTTGCCAGTGCCGAAGCCCAAGCCAACCAACACGCACTACGAAGCCGGTTTGTGTCGGCGCACCGTGACGTGCTGCAAGATGCCCCCGCGTGGATGGAGAAGCAGGTTTACCTTGCACTGGGGACGCTGTTACTAGGCGCGGCGGCCTTGGGGATTGATGCCTGCCCGATTGAGGGTTTGGATGTGCCGCAGCTGAATCGCTCGCTGGATTTGCCCGCCAAGGGCTTGCGGGGCGTGGTACTGGTGGCCTTGGGCTACCGCTCCGAGGCGGACTTTAACGCCAAGCTGCCTAAGTCGCGGCTGCCGCAGTCGGTGGTGATTTCTGAATTGTGAGGGTGTGCGGTGCCCCCGTATCGGTGCAAGCGCAACATGGCTTAAAATGCCGGTCTTTAGTTGACAGTCAGAGTATCCCCGCCATGATTCGCACCCGCTTCGCGCCTAGCCCTACCGGTTATCTCCATATTGGCGGCGTTCGTACCGCTTTGTTCTCTTGGGCCTTTGCCCGTCACCACGGCGGCACGTTTGTGCTGCGAATTGAGGACACCGACCTTGAGCGGTCTACGCCCGAATCCGTCCAAGCGATTTTGGATGGCATGGCGTGGGTGGGCTTGGATTACGACGAAGGCCCGATTTACCAAACCCAGCGTTTTGACCGTTACAAAGCGGTGATTCAGCAGTTGGTCGAGGCCGGTCACGCCTATCTGTGCTATTGCAGCAAGGACGAGCTGGAAGCCATGCGGGCAGAGCAAGAAGCCCGTGGCGACAAGCCCCGCTACGACCGTCGTTGGCGGCCAGAAGCCGGCAAAACCCTGCCGCCCGCCCCAGAAGGCGTTCAGCCCGTTGTGCGCTTTAAAACCCCGCTAGACGGCGTGGTGGCGTGGGACGATGCGGCCAAAGGGCGGATTGAAATTGCCAATGCCGAGCTGGATGATTTGATTATTGCCCGCCCTGATGGCAGCCCCACCTATAACTTCTGCGTGGTGGTCGATGACTGGGAAATGAACATTACCCATGTGATTCGGGGCGATGACCATGTGAACAACACCCCCCGCCAAATCAATATCTTAAACGCCCTCAACGCGCCGTTGCCGGTGTATGCCCACTTGCCGATGATTTTGAACGCGGACGGGCAAAAAATGAGCAAACGCCGCGATGCCGTCAGCGTGGTGGACTACGCCGACCAAGGCATTCTGCCCGAAGCCCTGCTGAATTATTTGGCACGGCTGGGTTGGGGGCATGGCGACGAAGAGCTGTTTAGCATGGCGCAATTTATTGCGTGGTTTAGCCTAGAGGCCGTCAGTGCCTCCGCCAGCCGCTTCGACCCTGAAAAGCTGCTCTGGCTGAATGCGCAATATATCAAAGCCGCCGATAACGCCCGTTTGGCCGCTTTGGTCGCGCCGCGTTTAGCGACTGCAGGGGTCGCCGTGACCGAGAGCCCCGCGCTGTCTGACGTGCTGGAGCTGGTCAAGCCCCGTGCTCAGGAACTCAATACCTTGGCCACCGAGTGCGATTATTTTTACGCCCGCCGCCACCCCGAAGCCGCCGAGCTTGAAAAGCACCTGCCCGACGAAGCACGGGCACGGATGGGGCGTTTTGCCGAGCGGCTGGCCGCCCTGCCTGAATGGTCTGCCACCGCCATCCACGACCTGTTTAAGCCCTTCTGTGCGGATGAAGGCATCAAAATGGGGCAACTGGGGATGCCGCTGCGGGTGCTGGTCTGCGGCACCACCCAAACGCCGTCGGTGGATGCTGTGCTGGCTTTGCTAGGGCGAGAAACCGTGTTGGCGCGGATGGCGGGCTAACCATCACCTGATGGGTAGGTGTGACAGGGGGCGGCAAACCCCTGTCCGACAGAATGGGAGGCTTGACAGGGGCGCAAACGACCCCAGCGAAGCCCCCTTATTGAGAAGGTCTTTTACCCGTTTGGCGGTGTGGAAGACCTTTGTTTTTTGGGGTGTACGCCCGTCAGCGTTCGACTCAAGCGTCCGTCTGACGTGCTGTGCCGCTGCGTGCTAAAATCAGCCCCATTTTGCAACAGAGATACGGCATCGCCAGACCCCATGACAGATCAATTGTTCGCTAAAGAAACTATCCCCGTTAGCCTCGAAGAAGAAATGCGTCACTCCTACCTCGATTACGCCATGAGCGTGATTGTCGGACGCGCTTTGCCCGATGTGCGAGACGGCCTTAAGCCAGTGCATCGGCGCGTGCTGTTTGCCATGCACGAGCTCTCTAACGACTGGAATCGCTCGTATAAAAAATCCGCCCGTATCGTCGGCGACGTAATTGGTAAATACCACCCCCACGGCGATATCGCGGTGTACGACACCATTGTGCGGATGGCGCAAGATTTCTCCCTGCGTTACCCCCTGATTGATGGGCAGGGTAACTTCGGCTCGATTGATGGCGATAATGCCGCCGCGATGCGTTACACCGAAATCCGCATGGCGCGTATTGCGCATGAGCTGCTGGCTGACCTTGAAAAAGAAACCGTCAACTACGGCCCCAACTACGATGGATCGGAACACGAGCCGCTGATTTTGCCCGCCAAAATCCCCAATCTGCTGATTAACGGCAGCTCGGGCATTGCCGTGGGGATGGCCACCAATATCCCACCGCATAACCTCAACGAAGTGGTCGATGCCTGCCTCGCGCTGCTGGACAATAGCGCGTTAAGCATTGACGAGATTATCGACATCATCCCTGCCCCTGACTTCCCGACGGCGGCCATTATCTATGGTACGGCAGGGGTCAAAGAAGGCTACCGCACCGGTCGTGGACGGGTGATTATGCGGGCACGCACCCACACCGAAGACATCGGCAAAGGCGACCGCCAAGCCCTGATTATTGACGAGCTGCCCTACCAAGTGAACAAAGCCCGCTTGCTAGAGCGCATCAGCGAGCTGGTACGGGGCAAAACCCTAGAAGGCATTTCCGAAATCCGTGACGAGTCCGACAAGTCAGGGATGCGCGTGGTGATTGAGCTGAAGCGCAATGAAATGCCCGAAGTGGTGCTGAACAACCTCTACAAAATGACCCAGCTGCAAGACAGCTTTGGCATCAACATGGTGGCCTTGGTCGATGGTCAGCCGCGCCTGCTGAATATCAAACAAATCTTGGAAGAGTTCCTGCGCCACCGCCGTGAAGTGGTCACCCGCCGCACCCTGTTTGAGCTGAAAAAAGCCCGCGAACGCGGCCATGTGCTGGAAGGCTTGGCGGTGTCGCTGTCTAATGTCGATGCCATCATCACCCTGATTAAAGCCTCGCCCACCCCACAGCTGGCCAAGGTCGAGTTGATGGGACGCTTGTGGCAGTCGGCCTTGGTCGAAGGCATGTTGTCCCGCGTCGATGTCAGCCGTGCCCGCCCAGAAGGGCTGCTGCCCGAGTTTGGCCTCAAAGCCGAAGGCTACCGGCTGTCGGATGTGCAAGCCCAAGCCATCTTGGAACTCCGCTTGCAACGTCTGACCGGCTTGGAGCAAGACAAAATTGTCTCCGAATACCGTGACGTGATGACCACCATTGTCGATTTGCTCGATATTTTGGGGCGCAAAGAGCGCGTGGCCGAAATCATCACCACCGAGCTGAATCAGATTAAAGCCCAGTTTGGCGATGCCCGCCGCTCCGAAATCTCGGTGTTTGGGGGCGACATCAGCATCGAAGACCTGATTACCCCGCAAGACATGGTGGTCACGCTGACCCACGGCGGCTATATGAAAGCCCAGCCCGTGGCCGATTACCAAGCACAAAAACGCGGGGGCCGAGGCAAGCAAGCCGCCGCCACCAAAGACGAAGACTTTATCGAAAAGCTGTTTGTTGCCAACACCCATAACTACCTGCTGTGCTTCTCTAGCCGTGGGCAAATGTACTGGATTAAGGTCTACAACCTGCCCCAAGGCAGCCGCACCAGCCGAGGCAAGCCCATCGTCAATTTGCTGCCCCTGCAAGAAGGCGAGTGCATCAACGCCGTGTTGCCGGTCAGTGCGTTTAGCGAAGACAGCTACATCTTTATGGCCACCGCCAATGGCACGGTCAAAAAGACCCCGCTTTCGGACTTCTCCCGTCCCCGCGCGGCCGGCATTATCGCTATCAACCTAGACGAAGGGGACAAGCTGATTGGGGTGGCGCTGACGGGTGGCGATAACCAAATCATGCTGTTCTCCGATGCCGGTAAAGCCGTGCGCTTTGAAGAAACCAATGTCCGTGCCATGGGGCGCACCGCCACCGGTGTGCGCGGCATGTTGTTGGCCGAGGGGCAGCACGTTATCTCGCTGTTGGCCACCCATGCCGACACCACCCAGCAGGTGCTGACCGCCACCGTCAACGGCTATGGCAAGCGCACGCCGGTTTCGGATTACCGCCAAGCCAGCCGTGGCACGCAAGGGGTGATTGCCATCAACACCGCCGACCGCAACGGCAAGCTGGTTGCCGCCACTTTGGTCGATGAACGCGATGAGCTGATGCTGATTACCACCGGCGGCGTGCTGATTCGCACCCGTGTGGCCGAAGTCCGCGAAACCAGCCGTGCGGCACAAGGGGTACGGCTGATTAACCTAGACGACGGTGAATTTTTGGTCGGCATTGAAAAAGTCGCCGAAACCGAAGAAGACCCCGATGCCGATACTGACGGCGTGCTGGATGCCGACGCAGGCATCGAGGCCGTGCCCGCAGAAGCAGCGGCAGACAGCAGCGACGCTGCCACAGGAGAAGCCGACGCATGACCCCGCTGTTTGATATGGTGCAAAAGTGGTTTGTCACCCTGCCGCATTGCGCGGCACTCGGCCTTGAGTTTGCAGGGCTAGAGGGAGACAAAGCCACGTTTCGGGTGGACTACCGCCCTGAGCTGGTGGGCAATGGCTGCAAAGGCATTGTGCATGGCGGGGTAATTACCTCGCTGATTGACACCACCAGTGCCCTGTCGGTGTTTGCCAAGCTAGAGGCCGCCGAGGCTATGGCTACGCTGGATTTGCGCATCGACTACCTCAAGGCGGCCACCCCCCACCAAGCCATTTATTGCACCGCCGAGTGCTATAAGCTGGCGCGGCAAATTGCCTTTACCCGTGCGGTCTGCCACCACGGCGACCCTAACGACCCCATTGCCCACGGCATCGCCACCTTTATGCGTGCCACCTCCACCAACCCGTTCGGACAGGGGGCGGTATGAGCCAATTGATGCAGACCTTTGCCGCCCTGCGCGAAACCAAAGACTACACCGGCATTATCGAAATCATCCCCTACGCCAAGTTTTTAGGGGTGCAGTTTGAAGAAACCGCCGAGGGCGAGCTGCGCTTCTGCCTGCCCTACGCCGAGCGCAATATTGGCAACGTGCTAATGCCCGCCCTGCACGGCGGCGTGATTGGCGGCTTTTTAGAGAATGCCGGTTTGGTGCATTTGATGTGGGTGCGCGAATCGCTTGAGCCGCCCAAGGTCGTGGATATTTCGTTCGACTATCTCCGCCCCGCCAAGCCGCAAACCCTCTACGCCCAGTGCGAGCTGACCAAGCAAGGTCGGCGCGTGGCCAATCTGCTGATTGAGGCATGGCAAGAAGACCGCAGCAAACCGATTGCCGTTGCCCGCGCCCATTTTTTGTTGAGCTAACACGACCGCCCCTGCCCCTCTCACCTAAGGACAGTCCGCATGACCCCAGTCTATAACTTCTCTGCCGGCCCCGCCGTCTTGCCCCACGCCGTCTTGCAACACGCCCAGCACGAGCTGCTCGACTGGCGCGGCACCGGCATGTCGGTGATGGAAATGAGCCATCGCGGCAGCGAATTTACCCACATTATCGACACCGCCGAAGCCGATTTGCGTGAACTGCTGGGCATCCCTGATGGCTATAAGGTGCTGTTTTTACAAGGCGGGGCGAGTCAACAGTTCGCCATGGTGCCGCTCAACCTGCTGGGCGACCACCCCGTGGTGGATATTGTCAATACGGGGCACTGGTCCACCCTCGCCATCAAAGAAGCCCGCAAGTTTGCCGAGGTCAACGTGGTGGCATCGGGCGAAGACAGCCGTTTTTGCGCCATCCCTGAGCGCAGCACATGGCAAACCCGCGCCGATGCCGCATATCTGCATTACACCTCCAACGAAACCATCGGCGGGGTGCAGTTCCCCAGCATTCCAGACAGCGACGTGCCGCTGGTGTGCGATATGTCGTCTGATTTTCTGTCTGCCCCGCTCGATGTCAGCCGCTTTGGGCTGATTTTTGCCGGTGCGCAAAAGAACATCGGCCCCGCAGGGCTGACCTTGGCGATTATCCGCGAAGACCTGCTCGGCCAAGCCCAGCCCAATACGCCGACCATGCTGGATTACAGCGTTCACGCCAAAGCCGATTCGATGTATAACACCCCGCCGACTTTTGCCATCTACATGGCGGGTCTGGTGTTTCAGTGGCTGAAAGCCCAAGGCGGCCTGACGGGCATCGCGCAGCACAACGCCACCAAAGCCGGTTTGGTTTACGACACCATCGACACCAGCAATGGCTTTTACACCTGCCCTGTCGCCAAACCTTTCCGCTCGCTGATGAACGTCCCTTTCCGCCTGCCGACCGAAGCCCTCGAAGCCGCCTTTTTGACTGCAGCCGCCGAACGGCAGCTGTTGCAACTGAAGGGGCACCGCGTGGTGGGCGGCATGCGTGCCTCGATTTACAACGCCATGCCGCTCGAAGGCGTACAGGCACTGACCACCTTGATGCACGACTTTGCCCGCCAACACGGCTAACTTTTTGGAATTTGTCCATGCCTGACGCGCTGCTCAAACAACACCGCGATGCCATTGATGCCATCGACGCGGAAATCCTCACTCTGATTAACCAGCGGGCGCGTCATGCCCAAACCATCGGCGAGTTGAAAGGCAGCGGGGTGGTCTATCGCCCAGAGCGCGAAGCCCAAGTCTTGCGCCGCATCCAAGACCTCAATACCGGACCGCTGCCGGACGAATCCGCTGCCCGCCTATTCCGCGAAATCATGTCGGCCTGTCTGTCGCTGGAAAAGCCGCTGTCCATTGCCTACCTCGGCCCCGAAGGCACGTTTACCCAAGCCGCCGCCATCAAGCACTTTGGCCATGCGGCGCGTACCGTGGCCTGTGCGTCGATTGACGAGGCATTCCGCGCGGTCGAATCCGGCACGCTGGATTACGTGGTCGCGCCGGTCGAGAACTCGACCGAAGGGGCGGTGGGGCGCACGCTGGATTTGATGGTCAACACCCCGCTGCATATCTGTGGCGAAGTCGTACTGCGGATTCACCACCACTTGCTGCGCCAAACCACTGATGCGCCGCCGCCGCGCGTTATCTACTCCCATGTCCAATCGCTGGCTCAGTGCCACGAATGGCTGAATAAGCATCTGCCAGGGGTGGAGCGCGTCTCGGTGACCAGTAACGCCGAAGCCGCCCGCCTCGCCAGTGAGGATGCCACCGTGGCCGCCATTGCCGGTGAAGCCGCTGCCGAGCGTTATAGCTTGGCGCGTTTGGCCTGCAATATCGAAGACGAACCAAACAACACCACGCGCTTTTTGGTGTTGGGCACACAGGCCACCACCCCCTCTGGCCGCGATAAAACCTCGCTGGTCTTGTCTGCCCAAAACCGGCCTGGTGCGGTGTATCAGTTGCTGGCTCCCTTGGCCGAGCAAGGCGTGTCCATGACCAAATTGGAATCGCGGCCTTCGCGCACAGGGCTGTGGGAATACGTGTTTTTCCTCGACATCGAAGGTCACGCCCAAGCAGACAACATCGCCCAAGCCCTTGCCGCGCTGCGTGAACGCGCCGCCTTTGTCAAAGTTTTGGGGGCTTACCCCGTCGCCGTAATTTGAGAGATTGCCCATGACACCCGCCGAACGCGCCCCAGCCTATATCCGCGCCATTGCCGCCTACCAGCCCGGCAAGCCGACCAGTGAACTTGCCCGTGAAATGGGGCTAGACGAAGCCAGTATCGTTAAACTCGCCTCGAACGAGAACCCGCTGGGCATGGGCAGCAAAGCCCGTGCCGCCGTATTGGCCGCCGTAGAGGAGCTGGCGCGTTACCCTGATGGCAACGGCTTTGCCCTCAAAGCCAAAATCGCCGAAACCTTTGGCGTGGCACAAGACAGCATCGTGCTGGGCAATGGCTCTAACGACGTGCTGGAACTCATTGCCCACACCTTTTTGACCCCAGGTACCAGCGCGGTGTTTGCCCAGTATGCGTTTGCCGTGTATCCGCTGGTGACCCAAGCCACCGGCGCAGACAGCATCGTGGTGCGGGCGGTGGAATACGGCCATGACTTGCCCGCCATGTTGGCGGCGATACGCCCTGACACGCGGGTGGTGTTTATCGCCAACCCAAACAACCCCACCGGTACCCTGTGCCGTCCGGGGGATTTGCTCGACTTCCTCGAAGCCGTGCCCGCCTCGGTGTTGGTGGTGCTGGACGAAGCCTATACCGAGTATCTCGCCCCCGAAAAACGGCCTGACAGCATCGGCTGGCTGGCGTGTTTCCCTAACTTAATCGTCAGCCGCACGCTGTCCAAAGCCTATGGGCTGGCAGGGTTGCGCGTCGGCTTTGCTTTGGCCGCCCCTGCGGTCGCCGACCTGATGAACCGCCTGCGTCAGCCGTTTAACGTCAACAGCTTGGCGCAAGCCGCCGCCTGTGCAGCACTGGATGACACCGACTTTTTGGCCGCCACGGTCAAGCTGAATCAAGAAGGCATGAGCCAAATCACGGCGGCCTTTGTGCGCTTGGGGCTAAGTTATATTCCGTCGGCGGGTAATTTTGTCACCTTCCACTGTGGCGATGCCGCCGCGCTCAATCACTTTATGCTCAAAAACGGGGTCATCGTCCGCCCACTGGCCGGCTATGGCATGTCGGATTGCCTGCGGGTGTCGATAGGCACGCACGCCGAAAATGCGCGGTTTATCGCCGTGCTAGAAGAAGCGATGGCGGACTAAGCTCCGCGCTGTTCTCCCTCACCAAGCACCAAGGAAACCACCATGTCGAACAAACTGCCTGTTGCTGTTGTGTTGTCTGGATGCGGGGTCTACGACGGCACCGAAATCACCGAAGCCGTGAGCCTGCTGATTGCCTTGTCCCAAGCCGGCGTGCCCTACCAGTGCTTTGCGCCGGTGCGCGAGCAATACCATGTGGTGGACCATGTAAAGGGGCTGCCCGCCAACGAAGCGCGGCATATCTTTATCGAATCTGCCCGCATTGCACGGGGCAATGTACTGCCGTTGGCGGGGTTTAATCTCCATGATTACAGTGCCTTGGCGTTTCCCGGCGGTTTTGGTGCCGCCAAAAACCTCACCACCTTTATTGACGATGGTGCTGATGCCCAGCTGTATGCCGACATTCGTGCCGTAGTCTTGCCCATGCTCGAAGCCGGCAAGCCACTGCTGGCACTGTGCGCCGCGCCGCTGGTGCTGGGCATTGCCGCCCGCGATGCTGGCTTGACCGGCTGCAAACTGACCTTTGGCGACGATGCCGAAGGGGCAGCCATGATTGCCGCGCTCAAAAGCTGGGGGCAAACCCATGTGGTGACCCGCCGCACCGATGTCTGCGTGGACAGCGACCACCATTTGGTGACGGCACCCGCCTATATGTATAGCGATGCCACCCCCGCCGAGGTCTTTGCCTGCACCAAAATGGCCGTGCAAGCCCTGTGTGTGATGTTGCAGCATGAGGCACTGGACGAGCTGGGCACCGAGACACTGGCAGTGGCCAGTAGCTTAATGGGCAGCTAGCCACCGCGCTGTCCACCTGCGCCAGCACACGCCCTCGCCCACCCTTTTTGGTGGGCGAGGGCGTAATCTCGAAGCCGACTTCATCCACGCCCCCCGCCCAACATGAATCTCTCCTTCAAAGATTATTTTTCTACCCAATCGCAGGAGTACGCCCACTACCGGCCACACTATCCGCCTGCACTGGCCGCGCACTTGGCCAGCCTATGTGCCGACACCCAAACCGCGTTGGACTGTGGTTGTGGCTCGGGGCAGCTTTCGGTGCTGTTGGCCGATTATTTTCAGCAGGTGGTGGCGACCGATGCCAGCCGCGCCCAAATCGCCCATGCGGTGCCGTGCCGTGGCGTGACCTACTGTGTCACCCCCGCTGAGGCTTCTGGTTTGCCGACGGCTTCGGTCGATTTGCTGACCGTGGCACAGGCCGCCCACTGGTTAAATTTACCCGCCTTTTACGCCGAAGCAGCGCGGGTGCTGAAGCCAGAGGGGGTGTTGGCGCTGATTACTTACGGCACGCTGCACCTAGACGATCCACAGTGCGACCGCTTGGTGCAAGACTTTTACCACCAGGTGATTAGCGCGTACTGGCCACCCGAGCGGCGGCATGTCGAGTCTGGCTACCGCACCCTGCCCTTCCCCTTTGAGGAAATCGCCCTACCCAGCATTCACATGACCGCAGACTGGGATTTTGAATCCCTGTTCGGCTATCTCATGACGTGGTCAGCCTGTCAGGCACTGGAAAAAGCCGTTGGCACCGCCCCCCTTGAATGCTTCCGTACCGCCTTAGCCGAGGCATGGGGAATGCCCTCCACCCGCCGAACGATCACTTGGCCGTTGGCGATTCGTGCGGCTTACGTTAACGTGCCAAACCGCTTGCGCTAAACTAGCAGTTTCCCCCCCCCTCACCAAGGAATGCGCCATGTCCGCAGAAACCGTTTCGATTACGCTGTCCCAGCAATCCGACTACCAATTTTTGGTCGATTTCGGCCCTGGCATCCGCACTATCGTCTCTGACGAACCTGCCCCGCTTGGGCTGAACGAAGGCCCCGCACCCAGCCATATGCTGGTGGCGGCGGCAGCCAACTGCTTGGCGGCCAGCCTGTTGTTTTCATTGCGTAAATTTAAGCAAACCCCCGAGCCGATTACCGCGATTGCCACCGGCCACATGGGGCGCAGTCCAGATGGTCGGCTGCGGATGTTGAGTATTGATGTCGGGCTGACGCTGGGCTGCCCCGCCGAAGAAATGGATCATTTGCAGCGCGTGCTGGATACGTTTGAACAGTTTTGCACGGTCAGCCAAAGCATCCAAAGTGGGGTGAAGGTGAATGTTTCGGTGCAAGACACCGAAGGCAAAATGCTGAAAGCGACCGAAGTTTAAGAACCTGCTCAAAGTCTGCGAGACTCGGGTGAGCCTGCGTTGAAATTCAGAAAAATTGCGTGTGGATTCAGTTCCAACGGTTTTTTTCTCAATTTCGCCTTGGCAACCCTTGCACCATTGAGATCGTAAACAGCTTGTTATAAGCTGTTTACGATTATTTATTTGTCTTATAATTTGGCTTATGAGAAAAACATACCCCTGTGACCTCAGCAGAGAGGCCTTCGAAGAGATTCGTCCCTTGCTGGAAAGCGTACGCAAGCAGACTAAGCCGCGAACCGTTGAGTTGTAGCGTTCTGGAGCAAGCTTTAAAAAAATGTGGTTGGCGAGGCCCGTACCA
>CALMOJ010000054.1 GCA_937871815.1 uncultured Neisseriales bacterium | reverse complement strand
CGGTGACTGCCGGAGCCGGTGCCACCAGCATCACCCTTGCCAACGGCACGAGTATTCCTGCTGGGGGCTGCACGGTCAGCGTCAATGTAACCGCCAGTGCCATTGGCGGGCATATCAACAGCATCCCCGTGGGGGCATTGCAAACCAACGTCGGCAGTAACCAAGCCGCCGCCAATGCCACCCTCTCGGTGAGCACCCAAGGCTATATCTCCGGCAAAGCTTTTAAAGACAACAACACCACGCCCAACGGCACGTTTGAAACCGGTACTGATACCCCCTTGGTCGGTGTGGCGATTGAGCTGCGAAGTGGCGCGACGTGTGCCGGTGCGCCGATTACCAGCACCACCACCGATGCTGCCGGCAATTACCTGTTTTCCGGTTTGGTCGCGGGGACTTTCTCGGTTTGTGAGCCGAGCCAACCCGTCGGGACGACCAACGGCAGCACCGTGGCGGGCGGCATTGTGCCGGTCAACGGCAGTACGGGCGCAGCAGGGGTCGCCGCCAACCCGACCAGTACCAGCAGCCAAATTACCAATATTCAGCTTAAGGCCGATGGCTCCGCCGGTGAGGTCAGCGGCTCAACCGGTAATAATTTTGCCGAAATCGTGCCTTCCAGTATTACGGGTACAGTGTTTCTTGACCAAAACAATAACGGGATTCAGAACGGGTCGGATAACGGCTTGTCTGGGGTGACGATTCAGTTGCTGAACAGTGTGGGAGCCGTGGTGGCAACCACCACCACCGATGCCAGTGGTAATTACAGCTTCACCAACCTGCAGCCTGGCGTGTATTCGATCAGCGAGCCTAACCAGCCCACAGGGTCGTCTAATGGCATCACCACCGCCGGTAGTGTGGTGGGCGGTACAGCAGGCACCGCCACGGGCGTAGCCGTCTTGCCCAGCAAAATCAGCAACATTGTGTTGCCACCTAACACCACCGCAACAGGGAATAACTTTGCCGAAATTCCCAATGGTCGCGTGCGCGTGGTGCAAGGGTGGGTGTTTGCCGATGCCAATAAAAATGGCACGTTTGAGAGCGGCGACAGCGGTATCAGCGGGCAAACCATCACCCTGACCGGCAATGACATCAACGGCAATGCCGTCTCGCTGACCACTACCACGGCTGCCGATGGTTCTTATACCTTTAGCGGCGTACCTGAGGGCAATAGCTACACCCTGACCCAACCCACCCAGCCCCCCAGCACCACCAACGGCATTACCACAGCGGGCAGCACGGGTGGCATCGCCACCGCACCGACCGTCGCCGTTAGCACCATTACAGGGCTAAATTTATCAGGGCTGAACACCGTATCGGCAGACAATAACTTTGCCGAAATTCCCAATGGTCGCGTGCGCGTGGTGCAAGGGTGGGTATTTGCCGATGCCAATAAAAATGGCACGTTTGAGAGCGGCGACAGCGGTATCAGCGGGCAAACCATCACCCTGACCGGCAATGACATCAACGGCAATGCCGTCTCGCTGACCACTACCACGGCTGCCGATGGTTCTTATACCTTTAGCGGCGTACCTGAGGGCAATAGCTACACCCTGACCCAACCCACCCAGCCCCCCAGCACCACCAACGGCATTACCACAGCGGGCAGCACGGGTGGCATCGCCACCGCACCGACCGTCGCCGTTAGCACCATTACAGGGCTAAATTTATCAGGGCTGAACACCGTATCGGCAGCAAATAACTTTGCCGAAATTCCTGTGCCTGAGGCTATCACGCCGGTTGTGGTGCCGCGTACGGTATCGGGTCGTGCATGGGCCGAGGGCGATAACAACGATGTTTTTGATCCCACCAAAGACACCCCAATTGTGGGCGCAACCGTGACCCTGATAGGGACAACCACGGCGGGTGTACCTATCACCCTGACCACCACCACAGGGGCAGACGGCACGTATACCTTTACCAATGTGCCCGAGGGCGGCAACTACCGCGTCGTACACACGCCTTTGGGCAATACCCAAAGCAGTATTGCCGGTGTGAACGTCGCGGGCACGCTGACCGCCTCGCCAAACAACAATTTTGTTGTGATGGCTGCGGTGGTGACGGCTGACCTTAGCGTAAGCACCACCCACCAGCCGCCTATTTTCATCTCTGGCAGCGACTTGGGCACTTACACCCTTACGCCAACCAATCCCGGTACCGTGGCTTCTACCGGCACGGTTACTGTAGTGCAGGTTTTGCCCGATGGCATTACCCCCGTTGGTGTGCCTACCGGCACAGGGTGGGCGTGTAGCGTGGCAGGGCAAATGGTGAGCTGTACGTCCAGTGCCCCGATTCCCGCAGGGGGTCAAGGCACACCGATTGTGGTGCGTGCAGCCGTTGCATCTGGCTTGGGGGGGCGCACCCTGACCGCCACCACCACCATTGCTGGGGGTGGCGAGGCCAGCACCCTGACCGGTAACAACACCTCGGTTGAAAGCACTGCCATTGTGACCTTGGCCAGCTTGGCAGGGCATGTATGGCTGGACCAATCCCACACCCGCACGCTGAACAATCCGCAATCCGTCCCTCAAGCGGGTTGGACGGTGGAGCTGCTGTTTAACGGCAGTGTGCTGCATACCACCAGCACCGATGCGGCGGGGGCGTATTCCTTCACCGGCTTGATGCCAGGTTCGGGCTATGAAGTCCGGTTTAGACACCCCACCACAGGGTTGATTTATGGAGCCGCCGTGCCTAACGAGCAGGGCGCAGCGTTTACCAATGGCGTAGTCGGCACTACTAACCCTGCAGGGGCAAGCAATGCGGATGGCACGTTGTCCAGCCTTACCCTGTTGTCGGGGGCAAATGTGGTGGAGCAAAGCTTACCGCTCGACCCTGCTGGTCGCGTGTATGACACCGTAACCCGCAAACCTGTGGCCGGTGCCGTCATTACCATCAATGGTCCCGCCGGCTTTAACCCTGCACTGCATGTATTGGGTGGGGTGGCCATGGTGACCACCGGTGCCGATGGCTTGTATCAATTTTTGCTCAATGCCAGTGCACCCAGTGGGATTTACACCCTGATGATTACCCGCTACCCCGCAGGCTATGTGCCGGCGGTATCCAGCAAAATTCCGGCGTGTGTGGGGACCTTAACCGTCGGGGCCACCCCTAGCCCCGCGCTGGTTCAGGTCAGCAACGGCGTGCCAGGGCTGGGCGTAGCGATACACAATGCCAATGCCTGCGAAGGCTTGGTGCAAGGCGGCTCACGCACCACCCAGTATTACCTGAGCTTCAACATCAACATGGATGGGCGTAACCGGTCTGCCGATATTTTAAACAACCATATTGGGCTAGACCCCGTCGCGGGCGGCGTTT
The DNA here is from genome assembly GCA_937871815.1 of uncultured Neisseriales bacterium. Taxonomy (GTDB): domain Bacteria; phylum Pseudomonadota; class Gammaproteobacteria; order Burkholderiales; family Aquaspirillaceae; genus Rivihabitans. The sequence goes on along the minus strand of CALMOJ010000054.1, from coordinate 3,423 downwards.
TGCGCCTGACCAAAACCACCCCGCTGATGAACGTCAGCCAAGGCGATTTGATTCCCTACACCATTACGGCAACCAACGCCCCCGAAGGCGCGGTTTCTGGGGTGAGCGTGGTGGACCGCATTCCGGCGGGCTTCCGCTATCGTCAAGGGACGGCCACCGTCAACGGCGTGTTGCTTGAGCCGCAAATCAGCGGGCGCGACCTGATGTGGTCCAACCAAAACTTTGCCGCCAACCAAAGCAAAGTGGTGCGTTTGGTACTGGTCGCCGGTGCGGGCGCAGGGGAAGGGGAGCACACCAACCAAGCGTGGGCGGCTTCTACCTACGGTGGCGGGGTGTTGTCGAATATTGCAACGGCGGCAGTGCGTATCGTGCCGGATGCGACGTTTGATTGCTCGGACATCATCGGCAAGGTCTTTGACGACAAAAACGCCAATGGCTACCAAAACCAAGGCGAGTCCGGCATCCCCAATGTGCGGGTGGTGACGGCACGCGGTCTGTTGGTGACCACCGATGCCGAAGGGCGTTTCCATGTGCCATGTGCCGCCGTGCCGCAGTCTAGCCGAGGCAGCAACTTTGTCATGAAGCTGGACGAGCGCACCTTGCCTTCTGGCTATCGTCTCACCACCGAAAACCCCCGTGCTGTACGGGTCACACGCGGCAAAATGGTCAAGCTCAACTTTGGCGCGACCGTCCACAAAGTCTTCCGTCTGGAATTGGACGACCGTGCGTTTGTGCCTGACCACACCGCTTTGACGCCCGAGTGGGCAGACAAGCTGCCTGCCTTGGTGCAGGCACTCCAAGCCCGTCCCGCTGTGCTGCGTGTAGCCTATCGCCAAGGGGAGCAAGCCGTGTGGGTGCAGCCGCGTTTGGCCGCACTGCAAACGGAACTGCGCCGCCTATATCCACAGCGCACCGATAAAACAGGACGCGACACCCTGCCAGACATCCCGCCTTTGGTCATCGAAGTTGAAGTGATTGCCCAAAGTGCCGTATCTGGAGGTCAGCAATGAAACGCCCTGTTTTGACAATGAAACGCTCTTTAGTCCTGACCTTGGCGGCTTTAAGCACCCTCTCTGCCTTGCCTGCGGTGGGCGCAGAGCCTGTGGACGCACCCCAAGGCAAACGTGTGGATAACGCACGGCTTGAAAGCCGCACCTTGCCGCCGCCTGCCGAGTGGGAACCCGTGGCGGCCTATCCTTTGCCATCGGGTGTCACCCGCGAACACGCCGCTGCGCTGCGGGCAGGGATGCAGTCGCTGCCGACCCAGCCTGCCGCTGCCCAGCTTGCGTTCAATGACCAGCGGCTGGGTGCCTTGTTTGCCTCGGGCAAAGCCGACCTGCTGCCTGCCACTAAAACGGTGCTGGATGCCGTGATTGCCCGCTATCAAGGCAAGGCAGGGCTGCGCCTTGCGGTGGTGGGGCATACCGATAACCAAGGTCTATCGCCCCGCGCCCAAAAACGTTTTGGCGACAATGCCGGTTTGTCCGATGCACGCGCCCTCGCCGTGGTGACCTATTTGCAAGCCGGACTTGGGCTCTCCACGGACAAGCTGGCGATGGCCGGTAAAGGGGCGAGTCAGCCGATTGCCAGCAACCGCACAGCGGCTGGGATGGCACAAAACCGGCGCGTGGTGCTGACGGTCTGGCACGATGCGCCGGTCGTCGCCCTGCCCCAGTCCACTGCGCCTGTGGCAGGGTGTGCGGCGGTGCCGTCGCAAGGGCTGGCAGATTTGCCCTTCCGCATTACCGTGGATGGCGAAGCACTCAACCCCGCCGAAGTCCCCGCCACCAACGAAGCTGACCGCCAGCGGTGTACCGATGTGGCCTTAGAAAAAGCCGACATCCAAATCAAGTACGACGACTTGGCGGCCAAGCCCACCCTGAATGTGTGGACAGAAAAAGACCTTGCGGTACGCGGCCAAACCGTCACTTTCCGAGGTTACGCCAACTATGTGGCATGGCTTAAAACCGCAGAAGTTCGCGTGTTTAAACGCCAAGACCGCGTGGACGGCAAGCCCCTCGTCGTATTGCCGCTGGCGTGGGAAAAACCCACGACGTGGACTGTGCCCGCCGAAGGTACGGACGAATACCAGTATGTTTTGCGGGTGACCGATGCCGAAGGGCGGTTTGACGAAACAGCGGTCAAGACCCTGAACGTCGCCAGCCGTACCCGCGCCCTCGCCGACCTCGAAGCCCCCAGCCGCGAAGCCTTGACCGGCTGGGGCGAAAACGCCCTGCTGGTCAGCAATATCTCGGTGCACGGGGGGACGGTCAGCGTCAGTGGCCGTGACTTTAAGCCTACGCAAAGCGTTGAGATTTTGGGCTTGCCGGTGCCGGTGGGGAACAATGGCCGCTTTGCTTTCCGTCAGATTTTGCCGGCTGGGGCGCAGTCGGTCGATGTGACCGTCACCGACGCAGACGGCAAAGCCGTGACCTTCCGCCGTAACGTGTCGATTCCTGACAGCGATTGGTTTTACGTTGCGGTCGGCGATTTGACCCTTGGCAACAACAGCATGACCGGCAGCCGAGACTGGGTGACGGGCGACATCGCCCGCGATGCCGGTAGCTATGCCACGGGGCGGGGGGCGTTCTACCTCAAAGGGAAAATTAAGGGCGATTGGCTGCTGACGGCAGCGGTGGATACCCGTGAGCAGTCCCTCAAAGACGTGCTGTCTAATTTTTCCAGCAAAGACCCGCGCTATCTGCTGCGCAACATCGACCCCAACGTGTATTACCCCGTCTATGGCGATGACAGCACCTCGGTGGACGATGCCCCCACCCGAGGCAAGTTTTATGTTCGGCTAGAGCGTGGCGATTCGCATGTGATGTGGGGGAATTTCCAAACCCAATGGGCGGGCAGCGAATTGATTCAATATTCGCGCGGCCTGTACGGTGCCAAAGCCCGTTACCGCTCCGAAGCCACCACCGGCTTTGGCGAACGGCAAACCTCGGTCGAAGCTTTTGCCGCCGACCCTGGCACGCTGGGCGCACGCGAAGAGTTTCGCGGTACGGGGGGCTCGCTGTATTACTTCCGCCACCAAGACATGACCCGTGGCTCCGAACGGCTGTGGGCCGAGGTGCGTGACAAAGATTCGGGCTTGGTGATTGAGCGTCGTCAGCTGTCCCCGGGGCAAGACTACGAAATCAACTACCTGCAGGGTCGGGTCATGCTGCGTGAGCCTTTGCCCTCGACGGCCACCGGCAGCGGCCTGATTTACACCGGCAGCCTGAGCGGCCATCCGCTGTACTTGGTCAGCACCTACGAATACGTCCCCGGCCTGACCGAAGTCAGCAACCAGTCGTTTGGCTTGCGGGCGACCCACTGGCTGAACAATATGTTTCAAGTCGGGGTGACCGGCTACCGCCAAGGCGAGGACAGCAGCCGCCAAACGCTGACGGGGCTGGATTTCACCACGCGCTTTAC
>CALMOJ010000053.1 GCA_937871815.1 uncultured Neisseriales bacterium | reverse complement strand
CCCTCCATCACCGGCAAGTGGCGAATGCGCTTTTCTGTCATTAACGCCATGCACTCACTGACCGTCTGGGTCGGTGGCACATAGCAAACCTTGGTGGTCATGATGTCGCAAACTTGGGTCGTAACCGAAGCTTTACCTTCCAACACCAAACGGCGGGCGTAATCCCGTTCAGAAAACACCCCTTCCAGCACGCCGTTCTCCATCACCAAGACGGCACCGACATTTTTGACCGCCAGCACTTGCAAGGCCTCAAATACGGTTGCGGAAGGTGCAACACTGATGATGCTGGTGTCTGGCTTTTGTTGTAACAACTGGCGAGCGGTCAACATGGTAAATCCCCTTACTGAATGCAGTGGAAAGTAACGATGGATTGGCTTTGGCACACGACCAAACGCACATCGCATCGCCTCATTTATAGCCTACACCGCTGGCATTGCGCTAGCCCCCAGTAAAGAATCGAACCGCATCCAAGACAAAAGAGCGTGCCCACCTTAACGGCAAGCACGCTCTTTGGGGGTACGGCAAAGATAGACTTTACTGGGCGCGAATCATTGTCCCCACACCCGCTTCGGTCAAAATCTCCAGCAACAGCGCGTGCTTGACCCGACCATCAATAATGTGGACAGTTTTCACCCCATTTTTAGCTGCATCCAGTGCCGAGCTAATCTTGGGCAACATACCGCCATGAATCGTACCATCCGCAAACAGCGCATCCACCTGCACCGCCGTCAAACCGGTCAGCAGATTGCCATCTTTATCCAACACGCCTTCGGTGTTGGTCATCATGATGAGCTTTTCTGCTTTCAGCGTTTCTGCCAATTTGCCCGCCACCACGTCGGCGTTGATGTTATACGCCGAGCCATCTATCCCCACGCCCACCGGTGCAATCACAGGGATAAAATCACGGGTATCCATCAGCTCAATCAGCGAAGGGTCGATGCTCTCAATATCGCCCACTTGGCCAATATCAATCACATCCTCGCCATCGGCGGTTTTTAGGTAGAGCTTTTTGGCGCGGATAAAATTGCCATCCTTGCCGGTCAAGCCGACAGCTTTGCCGCCATGCTGGTTAATCAGGCTCACGATTTCTTTGTTAACCAAGCCCCCCAGCACCATCTCCACCACATCCATGGTTTCGCTGTCGGTGACGCGCATCCCCTGAATAAACTCGCCTTGCTTGCCGATTCTAGCAAGGAGCTGGTTGATTTGCGGACCACCGCCATGCACCACAACGGGGTTCAGCCCCACCAGCTTAAGCAACACCACATCCCGTGCAAAGCCGTCTTTGAGCACGGCATCGGTCATCGCATTGCCACCGTATTTAATCACGATGGTCTTACCGCTAAATTGGCGGATATAGGGCAACGCTTCAGAAAGAATCGCTGCTTTGTCTTGTGCCTCAATGGTCATGAAAGAATCCTAAACAAGGAAAAATAAGAGCGCGTGCCGTCTTGTGCAGCCGGCAGCGCCGCCATTTTAAGCCCAAGCTGCGCCCAAAGGGGATACTGCCCCTTGATGAACCACCTCTGCGCCACGGCTGAACTTGCTAAACATTAGTTTAACAAGACACTTGTCCCCCACCGCGCATTGTCTTAAAGTCAGCCCACATTGCTGGCATGGAACCCCACTCACATGACCCTCCCCGCCTCCCCGCCCACTCGCTGGTCACGCCGCAAAGACGTGCGCCCTGGCGAGATTCTCGAAGCCGCGCTCAAGCTCTTCGTCGAAAAGGGCTTTCGCGCCACCAAAATGGAAGACATCGCCCGCGAAGCCGGTGTCACCAAAGGCACGCCTTATCTGTATTACCAAAACAAAGAAGAGATTTTTAAGGCCGTGGTGCGCGAAAACCTCGTCAGTCAAATCAACAAACTCGACCCCAGCCTAGCCGAAGGGGGTAATGCCGCCGATGCCCTGCGCCGCGTGATTTACGACTGGTGGCACCTTATTGGCAACACCTGCCTCTCTGGGCTTTCCAAGCTGATGATTGCCGAAGCCGCCAACTTCCCCGAGCTAGCCAGCTTTTACCACACAGAAGTCGTTGTGCGCTGCCGCACCTTAGTGCGCAATGTCATCGAGCCAGGGATTGCACGAGGTGAGTTTCGCCCCGTCAATCTGGAGCACGCGGTCGAAATCATCATTGCCCCACTGTTACTGGCCATGGTCTGGAAACACTCCTTCCATGCCTTTGATGCCGCCAAATTCGACATGCCCGCCCACCTAGACCACGTCCTCGACCTACTCCTGAATGGGCTGCAAGTTGCCCCCTCTGCCTAACCTCGCCAAAAGAGATGCCATCCGTGTTACCCGCCATTGTGATTGGGGTGCTTGCCGCCGCCACCCTTGCAGGCTGCAAACCTGCTGATGCCCCCCCAGAAGCCACCCGCCCTGTCCGGATCCTCGTGGTGCAGCCCAGCCACACCTTGCAAGGCGATGTGTTTAGCGGCGACATCCGCGCCCGCGTCGAAAGTCGCCTCGCCTTTCGGGTTGGCGGCAAAGTAGCCGCACGGCTGGTGGATGTTGGCGCACAGGTCAAAGCAGGGCAAGCCTTAGCACGGCTAGAGCCCACCGACTTGCAGCTCGAAGAAACCGCCCGCAAAGCAAAACTGGCAGCAGCACACTCTGACTTTGAACAGAATCGCACCGACGTAGAACGCTACCGCGCCCTGCTGGCACAAGGCTTTATCAGCCAAGCCGATTTTGACCGCCGCCTGAACACCCTCAACAGCGCGCGTGCCACCCTCGAAGCCGCCCAATCCACCGCCCAAGCCGGCAGCAACCAAACCGCCTACGCCACCCTGTCTGCCGACCGTGCCGGTGTCGTGACCCAAATCGACCTTGAGCCTGGGCAAGTCGTCGCCGTAGGGCAAGTCGTCGCCAAGGTAGCTGCGCATGGCGAACGAGAAGTGGTGATTAGCGTCGCCGAAACCCAGCGCGAAGCCTTCCAACGCGGCCAAGCATTTCAGATTCAATTGGCTGCTGGCGGCAAAGTCTATCAAGGCAAACTGCGTGAACTCGCCCCCGATGTCGATGCCGTCACCCACACCTACGCCGCCTATATCACCGTGGTGGATGCCGATGAAACGGTCAAACTGGGCATGACCGCCCGTGCCCAACCCCGCCTCAGCGCCCCGCCAGACCACGCTGCCCTGATGACCGTCCCGCTGACCGCCCTGCTCGACAGCGAAGGCAAATCTTACGTTTGGGTGCTGGATAGCAAAGCCCTGACCGTCAAACGCCAAGCGGTGACCGTGGCGCAGCTGGATAGCCAATACGCCACCCTGCGCAGCGGCCTCGTCGCGGGGCAAGAAATTGTCACCGCCGGCGTGCATTTGCTACGTGACGGCCAAGTGGTGCGCCGTCTGGGGCAAGACCCCGCCCAAACCTTGGGGACACGCGCACCATGAGCGGACTCAATCTTTCAGAATGGGCGATTCGCCACCGTGCCTTAGTCCGCTTTTTGATGGTGATTTTTCTGGTTTCAGGGGTGTGGGCCTATAGCCACCTCGGCCAAAAAGAAGACCCCGACTTCACCTTCAAAGCCATGTTGGTGCGCGTCGTCTGGCCAGGGGCGGATGCGCAAACCACCCAGCTCCAAGTCACCGACCGGCTAGAAAAAAAGCTGCTGGAGCATCCCGACCTCGACTACATCCGCAGCTACACCAAGCCCGGCGAAGCCGTCCTGCTGGTCAGCCTGCGTGAGTCCACCCCCGCCAAAGATGTTGCCAATGCGTGGTACCAAGTGCGCAAAAAAGTCGGCGACATCCGAGGGCAGCTCCCCGCCGACATCAAAGGCCCGTTCTTTAACGACGAATTTGGCGACACCTTTGGCAACGTTTACGCCTTTACCGCCGATGGTTTCTCTTACGAAGAACTGCGCCGTTATGTTGAATACGCCAAGCGTGAAGCCCTGCGCCTGCCCGACGTGGCCAAGGTTGATTTAATCGGCGAGCAAGACGAAAAAATCTACCTCACCCTAGACAGCGCACGGCTGGCAGGACTATCGCTAGACGTGCAGCAAGTGTGGAAAGCCCTGCGCGAACACAACACCGTAGAACCGGCCGGCACATTTGAAACCCCGACTGACCGCCTGCTCGTCCGCCCCACCGGCGAACTCTCCAGCGTCGAAGCGGTTAAAAACGTCCTGATTTACGCCAATGGCCGCAGCTTTCGGGTCGGCGATGTGGCGCAAGTGACGCGCGGCTTTGTCTCGCCCCCCACCTTCAAAATGCGCTTTGACGGCAAAGAAGCCCTCGGACTGGCCATCAGCATGAAAAAAGGCGGGGACGTGATTCGCCTCGGTGAAGCCCTCTCCGGCTTAATGGCCCAGGTCAAAACCGAACTGCCGGTGGGCATTACCGTCTCCCCCGTCTCTGACCAGCCGCGCGTGGTGAAAAATTCCATCAACGAATTTATGCACTCGCTGATTGAAGCCGTGGTGATTGTGCTGGCAGTCAGCTTTATCAGCCTTGGGATGCGCACCGGCGTGGTGGTCGCCCTGTCGATTCCGCTGGTGCTGGCCATGACCTTTTTGGCCATGTACTTTGCCAATATCGACCTGCAACGTATCTCGCTGGGGTCGCTGATTATTGCCCTCGGCTTGCTGGTGGACGATGCCATCATCGCGGTCGAAATGATGGCGCTCAAGCTAGAACAAGGCTGGACACGCCTCCACGCTGCCACCTTTGCCTACACCCACACCGCCTTTCCCATGCTGACCGGCACGCTGATTACCGCCGCCACCTTTTTGCCGGTGGGCTTTGCCAAGTCCAATGCCGGTGAATACACCTTCTCGCTCTTTTCGGTGGTCGGGCTGGCTTTGGTGATTTCGTGGTTTGTCGCCGTACTCTTTACCCCGCTGATGGGCTATGCCCTGCTGCGAGAACACCCCGCCGCAGGCAGCGAAGGCCACGCCGATGTCTACCAAAAGCCGTTCTACCTGCGCTTCCGCCGCATGGTGGAGTGGAGCCTAGACCACCGCAAAACGGTGATTGCCGCCACCCTGCTGGCCTTTTTGCTGTCCATCGTCAGCTTTAAGCTGTTTGTGCAGCAGCAGTTTTTCCCTGCCTCTAGCCGTGTCGAACTGCTGGTGGATTTTTGGCTGCCGCAAAGTGCCAGCTACGAAGCCACCGAGCGCGAAGTCAAACGCATGGAAGCCGCTTTGGCGGGCGACAAGGGCGTGGTGTCGGTCACCAGCTATGTCGGCGGCGGCTCACCGCGTTTTTACCTGCCGCTCGACCAACAGCAGCAGCATCTGAACTACGCCCAGATGATGGTGATGACCCAAGACGAACACGTCCGCGAGACGGTGAAACAAAAAATCGCCACCCTGCTGGATAACGATTTCCCCATGGCGCGGGGTCGGGTGATTCGGCTAGAGAATGGCCCACCGGTGGGCTATCCGGTGCAGTTCCGCGTTTCTGGCGCAGACCCTGCGGTACTCCGCACTATCGCAGGCCAAGTCGAAACCTTGATGCGTGAGCATCCTGGCACGCGGGCGGTCAACCACGATTGGGGCGAGCAGGTCAAAGCCCTACGCGTGCAGATTGACCAAGACAAAGCCCGCGCCTTGGGCTTATCCAGCCAAACCCTGTCACGCCAGCTGCAAACCCTGATTTCGGGGGCGGTGGTGACCGAATTCCGCGATAACGACCGCACCCTAGAAGTCGTGGCGCGGCTAAATGGCGCGGAGCGCACGGCGGTTTCGCAGCTTGAAAACCTGATGGTGCAAACCAGCTCGGGACGCTTTGTGCCGGTGGCTCAAGTGGCCACCGTCACCTACGCCCCCGAAGAAAGCATCGTCTGGCGGCGCAACCGTCTGCCGACCATTACAGTGCGGGCAGATGCAGCAGAAGGGGTGCAGGCTTCAGATATTGCCCTCGCCCTGTGGCCCAAGCTCCAAGCCCTCGAAAAAACCTTGCCTGTGGGCTACCACATCGCACTGGGCGGGTCGCTAGAATCGAGCCAAAACGCCCAACAAGCCATTGGTGCCGTGCAACCACTGATGCTGGTGATTGTGCTGTGCTTGCTGATGTTCCAGCTGCAAAGCTTTCAGCGCACGCTGATTGTGCTGCTGACCGCCCCGCTGGGCTTGATTGGGGTCACGCTGACCCTGATTGCCTTCTCCGCGCCGTTTGGCTTTGTTGCCATGCTGGGGGTGATTGCCTTGGCGGGGATGATTATGCGGAACTCGGTGATTCTGGTGGCGCAAATCGAGGATGACATCGCCGAGGGCATCGAACGCTGGGAGGCGGTGATTGGCGCAACAGTGCGCCGTTTCCGCCCCATTATGCTGACCGCTGCCGCCGCAATTTTGGCCATGATACCCCTGACCCGCAGCACCTTTTGGGGGCCGATGGCCGTGGCAATTATGGGCGGTCTATTAGTGGCCACGGTGCTAACATTGCTGTTCTTGCCCGCGCTGTACGCCGCGTGGTTTAAGGTTAAACGCCCTGCTTGAGAGATCACTCCGTCATGCGATTTTGGAAACACACCGTACTTGCTGCCGCCCTCACAGGGCTTGCCCTCCCTGCCTTCGCGGTGGATTTGTTAGAAACGTGGCAAGCAGCACGCGCCTATGATTCGGCCTATGCCGCCGCCTTTGCTGCCGCCCAAGCAGGGCAAGAAAAAGCCCCCCAAGCCCGTGCCCCCTTGCTGCCGCAGCTGGCGTTGTCTGGCGATTACACCCGTGGCTTTCCCGAAAAGCCCCTGTTGCAACCACGCTTTCGCACCGGCAATGCAGGGGCACAGCTGACGCAGACGCTGTTTGATTGGAGCAAATTTGCCGCCCTCGAAAAAGGCAAACAAGCCGCACTGATTGCCACCGACCAACTGGCCGCCGCCGAACAAGATTTAATCCTGCGGGTGGCACAAGCCTACTTTGACGTACTGTTGGCCGAAGACAGCTTGGCGTTTACCCAAGCCGCCAAACAGGCTTTTGCCCAGCAACTGGCCTTGGCCAAAAAATCCTTTGAAGTCGGCAGCCTGACCATCACCGACACCTACGAAGCCCAAGCCAGCTACGATGCCGCCGTGGCCAGCGAGCTGGCAGCAGACAGCGATTTGGTGATTAAGCGCAACCGCTTGCAGCTCTTGGCGGGGGTCAACCCGACCACGCTGGCCACCCTCAAAGCCAAGCTGCCGCTGGCTACGCCCAGCCCCGCCGACCCCGAAAGCTGGGTCAGCCGCGCCGAAGCCGGTAGCTACGCCCTCGCCATCCGGCAAAAACAGTTGCTGATTGCCCAAAAAGAAGTGGAAGTCAGCCGCAGCGGGCATTTGCCTAGCGTCAACCTCGTGGCCGGCTACAACGACCGGATGACCACCCAAATGGGGCTGAACGACACGCGCGGCAGCTCGGTTGGGGTGCAAGTTACCGTGCCGATTTTCAGTGGGGGCTACACCTCGTCCCGCTTGCGTGAAGCCCATGCGCTGGTTGACCAAGCCCGCCATGACCTTGAAGAAGCCCGCCGACAGCTTGAGCTGGGCACACGCAGTGCTTTTTTGGGGGTGAGCAGCGGGGCGGCGCAAGTTACCGCCCGCGAACAAGTGTTGCAGTCCAGCCAAAGCCAGCTTGAGGCCACCCGTTTGGGGCGCGAAGTCGGGGTGCGCACCAGCGTGGATTTGCTCAACGCCGAACAAAAGTTCTACGAATCCAAACGTAATCTGGCTCAAGCGCGGTATCAGTATTTGCAAGCACGATTGCAATTGGCCGCCGCAGTCGGGCAACTGACCCCTGAAGTGCTGGCAGAGATTAACGCGCTGTTGACCGCCCGCCCTACCGTGCCGGTTTTGGCCTCCAATCAGCCCAAAACTGACAAACCCACCGTGGGACGGTCTGCCACCGCCAAGGCGAAATAGCCCATGACCCGCTGGTTCTCCTCCCCTGCCCTTCTGCTGCCGCTCACCCTCTGTGGGGTAGCACAGGTGCAGGCCGATACCCTGCTCCCCGCTGCTGAAGAGCGGCTGGATGTAATTGCCTTGCCGGGCTATATGGAACGGGGTCAGTCTGACCCCCGCTATGAATGGGTAACGCGATTTGAGCGTTCAACCGGCTGCCAAGTGGTAACTCGCACGGTAGATTCGCCCGATGCCATGCTACATGCCCAACGGCGCGGTAATGTCGATGTAATGGTTGTCTCCAGCGAAACAGGGCAGCGTTTTATCCAAGCAGGTATCGTGAGCCCCCTCAATGCCGCGTGGCTGCAAGCCCCACAAAAAAACCTACACCACTACTTCACCCACCATGAATCGGTAATGCGTGAAGGCACACGCTATGGTTTGCCGCTGCTCTGGGGCATCAACGCATTGCTCTACAACCAAAAAGTGTTCCCCACGCCGCCACCGAGCTGGTCCGTCCTGTTTGACATGCAAAATCTGCCGGATGGCAAAACTAACGCAGGGCGAATACAGGCTTACGATAGCCCGATTGCCATGGCCGATGCCGCACTCTATTTGATGAAAACCCAGCCCGCACTGGGTATTCAAAACCCCTTTGAGCTGAACGCACAGCAATACACGGAAGTCTTAATCTTGGTTTTGCGCCAGCGACGGCTACTCTCGCGCTATTGGCACGACCCTACTCGACAAATCAGTGACCTACGGAACAAAGGTACGGTGGCCACCAGCGGTCGGCTGGCCACAGGGCAGGCCTTACGCGCCGAGGGTCGGTCATTTGCTATCACCATCCCCAAAGAAGGAGCGACCGCGTGGCTAGACAGCATGATGGTACACAAGCGGGCTAAACACCTTGGCTGTGCCTATCGCTGGATGGCCTATGCCACCACCCCCCCTGTGCAAGCGGCCTTGTCCGAGTGGCGAGGGGGGAATCCCGTCGTCCCTACCGCCTGCCAAGCTAGCGCACCTGCAGGCACGGATTTTTGCAAACAAAACGGCTATACCCAATTGGAAAAACTTTATTTTTGGAAGCTGCCCCAGTTGCACTGTAAGACCCAATCCCGATGCGTGCCTTACAGCGTATGGATGCACGACTACATGGCGATTTTGCTGGGGATGGGTTAGCACCTATTGAAAGCCTTTTTAAACGCAGCGACTTGGTCGGACTGAAACCCTGCTGCTGGTGGCAACGGGGGCTTGGCTGTTATTCCCCTCCCGTGGCGGGGATGCCCCGTAGGGGTGGGGTGCTTGCCTTTGGGTT
>CALMOJ010000052.1 GCA_937871815.1 uncultured Neisseriales bacterium | reverse complement strand
CACAAAAAGGCGTGACCCAAATCAATAAAATTCGGGTGGATTTAGACGCTACGGCCCGCGACACCATGATGGCACGCACCGGTCGGCGTACCGTGCCCCAAATCTACGTTGGGGAAACCCACGTCGGGGGCTACGATGACCTTGCCGCGTTGGCGCGGGATGGCAAGTTGGATGTGCTGTTGGCGGATTAGAAGCTGTTTGGTCGGGGCTGCTCAGCTTGACGGCGGCACGCAAAGACGGACGCTGTCGGCGTATGCCGTAGCACAGGGTTTGGCTGTTATTCCCCTTAGTCTGGCCGTGCGGCCAGCTACCCCCCCGTCCGGCGTTGCCCTCCACCGAAGGGGAATGAAATCGGCAAGGCGGGCGGCGGCCGCCCCGCACGCTCTGTCAGCCGTGGCTGCTCAGCCTGACGGCAGCACTTCACCCTCGCGGTGTCGGCTTAAACCGGTGCGGTGGGTGCGCTGTAGGGCGGCGACGCTATGCCATGTTGTGCCCACAGTACCGCCATGCTGGCTATCGGCAGAAGAGGGCAGTGCATCGGTGTTGCCGTGGTCAGCGGCACATCCAGCCACAGTGCGTGCTGCTGAATTTGCCACGCGGCCCAATCGGCCTCGCTCGGGGCGTGACCCTCGGTGTCGTGGATGCCCTCGGCCAAGGCGGCCAAATCGCGGTCATCCACCGCCGCCAATCGGCTGGCGGACAGCGAGAGCCACAGTTCCCCATCTGGGGTCAGGTAGGCGGCGGTGACGCTGTCCACGGCCTCGCCGGGGTGCAGCACCACCCCTTGCGGCGTGTGCCGTGCCACATAGGGCGCACGGTCAAAATCCACAAAAACCCGCTGCGGGCCGTTCTGGAAAAAAGGCCGCCCCTGCGCGTCTTGGCTGTAGTTGCGCTGAATAAAATCCAGCATCCCCACATGGTTCAGCCGTTGATGCTTTAGCCACCACATCCCCCGCCCATCCAGCCGTAGCCAGCCAAATACCTCGGGAACATGCGGCCATTTGGCCATGGCGGCGATAACGATATCGTCCATGCTCAACCTCCTTAGAACCTGTTTACGAGCTGCGAGACTCAGGTGAGCCTGCGTTGAAAGGCCCAAAAACGCGCAAGTGCTGCGGTCTTGGCTACATTCCCCGCCGCCGGACGGGGTGATTTCTGGCCATGCCGCCAAACCCAAAACCCAAAGGCAACCACCCCCCCGCCTCCGGCGTACCCCTCCACGGGAGGGGAATAAAGACCACACCGCACCGGCCACCAGCAGCGGAGCATCACAACCAAGCCCCGCTGCCAAGCGTACGCCCCAACTGGGCTTGGGCTAACGCGCTTCGGTGGGCTGTGCCAACCCCGCCAAACAAAGGGCGCGGGCGTGCGTTTTCAGCTCGGGGGCGAGGCAATCCAGCGGGTGCAGCCCTGTCATGCCCCGCAGCCACGTCAGTTGCCGTTTGGCCAGTTGGCGGGTGGCGACCACGCCTTTTTCAACCAAGGTAGCGTAGTCGTAGTCACCCGCTAAATACGCCAACGCTTGCCGATACCCCACCGAGCGCATCGACGGCAAGTCGGGGTGCAGCGTGGGGTAACGCGCCAAAAGCCCTTGCACCTCCGCCAAAAAATCCTGCGCCAACATGGCTTCAAACCGCTGGGCAATGCGGGTGTGCAGCACGCTACGGTCAGACGGCAGCAGCGCCAAGGTCGTCAGCCGATACGGCAAACCGGCACGGGCAGGCGAGGCCGCCAGCAGCGCACTCATGGCTTGGCCGCTCAGTCGGCAGACTTCCAAGGCACGCTGAATGCGCTGGGCATCGTGCGGGGCAAGGCGGGCGGCGGTCAGCGGGTCGCGCAGGGCGAGTTCGGCATGGAGCGCGGGCCAGCCCCGTTCGGCGGCTTCTTGGTCCAGCGCGGCGCGGAGGGCGGGGTCGGCTTGTGGCAGGTCAGACAGCCCCTCGGTCAGGGCTTTGAAATACAGCATGGTGCCGCCCACCAGCAGCGGAATCTTGCCGCGTGCGGTGATGTCGTCCATACAGCGGCGGGCATCGTGGGCAAATTGCGCCGCCGAATAGGCCTCGGTGGGCGGCAACAGGTCGATCAGGTGATGCGGCACGGCGGCTTGCTCGGCGGCGGTGGGCTTGGCCGTGCCAATGTCCATTTCGCGGTAAACCAAGGCCGAGTCGATGCTGATAATTTCCACCGGCAGGTCAGCAGCCAAGGCCAGTGCCAAGCCGGTTTTGCCCGAGGCGGTGGGGCCTAAAATCGCCAAAGCAGGCGGGAGAGAAGCAGCAGAGGTCATGGTCATTGCCCACGCATAAACAGCGCGTCCAGTTCTTTGAGGGTGAGTTGTCGCCATGTTGGGCGGCCATGGTTGCACTGCCCAGAGCGGGCGGTGGTTTCCATATCGCGGAGCAGGGCGTTCATTTCGGGGAGGGTCAGGCTGCGGTTGGCGCGGACCGCGCCATGGCAGGCCATGCTGGCCAGCAAGGCGTGTTGCTGGGCTTCGACCGTATCGCTGCGACCGGTTTGGCGCAAATCCGCCAGCACCGCCCGCGCCAAAGCCACAGGGTCAGCGGCGGGCAGCAGGGCGGGCAGGGCACGCACCGCCAGTTGCCCCACGCCCAGCGGGGTCAGCTCCAAGCCCAAACGGCCAAG
Source organism: uncultured Neisseriales bacterium (assembly GCA_937871815.1). Taxonomy (GTDB): domain Bacteria; phylum Pseudomonadota; class Gammaproteobacteria; order Burkholderiales; family Aquaspirillaceae; genus Rivihabitans. The sequence continues at coordinate 5,451 of CALMOJ010000052.1, read as the reverse complement.
CAAGGCTTGGTGGGTCTCCACCAAGGCCATATCGACTGCATCGGCGGCAAACGCCACCGGCAACAGCAGGGCTTGCTGGGTCAGGCACTGGGCTTGCCACGCGGTTTTGAGCTGCTCATACACCACCCGTTCATGGGCGGCGTGCATATCCACCACCATCAGCCCTTCGGCGTTTTGCGCCAAGATATAGATGCCGTGTAGCTGCGCCAAGGCAAAGCCCAGCGGCGGCAAGCTGCTGTCGTGCGGGGGGCGCGGGACGGCAAGCGGCGAAGACAGCGAAGATGAAGGCAGCGGGGCAGGGGTGTCGGCAGCGGGCTTATCGCCAAACAAGGTACGGTAAAAGCCCATGCCGCTGTCGCCCACCGCCAAATCCAAACGTGGCTGGTGGGTGGGGTAGCGGTGGGGCAGTGTTGCCGCAGCGGGAACGGATTCCGCGACCAAAGGGGAGGCGATGGCCACGGCGGCCGCCGTGGGGGCGGGCGGGGACGAGGCCGCAGCGGGGGCAGCACCGGCTTTGCTTTCGGCCAAGGCGCGGTTTAGCGCGTGGAAGACAAACTGATGGATGGCTTGGGCTTCTCGAAAGCGTACCTCGGTTTTGGTGGGGTGGACGTTCACATCGACTGCCCCCGTCGGCAGGCTCAGAAACAAGGCATAGCACGGGTGGCGGTCGTGATGTAGCACGTCACGGTAGGCTTGGCGCACGGCGTGCCCCACCAGTTTGTCCCGCACAAACCGACCATTGACAAAGCAATACTGTGCCTCGCGGCTGGCTTTGCCCAAGGTGGGGCTGCCCGCAAAGCCAGACACAATCAGCCCCCCTGCTTCGGCGGAAACCGGCAGCGCGTCGCGGGCAAAGTCCGTCCCCAGCAACTGGCCGATGCGGGCGTGCTGGGACTGCACCGGCAGTCGCCACGTCACTTTGCCGTTGTGGCGCAAGGTCATTTCAACCTGAGGATGCGCCAAGGCAATCCGCTCAAACGTCGCTTCGCAATGGGCGTATTCGGTGGCGGGGGTTTTAAGGAATTTACGGCGGGCGGGTGTGTTGAAATAGAGGTCGATGACTTCAACCGTGCTGCCTTCGGCATGGGCGGCGGGAGTGGGGGCGGTCAGGCTGCCATCGAGGGCGGCGATTTGCCATGCCATGTCGCTGCCGGTGGGGCGGCTGGTCAGGGTGAGCTGGGACACGGCGGCGATACTGGCCAGCCCTTCGCCGCGAAAACCGAGCGTGGCGACGTGCTCTAGGTCGTCTAGGCTGCTGATTTTGCTGGTGGCATGGCGGTCGAGTGCCAAAGCCAGTTGGTCGGCGGGGATGCCGCTGCCGTTGTCGCTGACCCGAATTTGCCGTGTGCCGCCTTCGCGCAAGTCCACCTGAATCACTGTCGCGCCAGCATCGAGGCTGTTTTCGAGCAGCTCTTTGAGGGCGGCAGCAGGGCGTTCGACCACTTCGCCCGCCGCAATTTGGTTGACGAGGTGGTCGGGCAGGCGGTGGATGGCAGGCATAGGCGGCTTATTCTAGCGGGTCAATTCGGGAGAGCGGCTGGCGGTTTTGGGCGGCGTGTACTTGTCGGGTACGGCTGAGAGGGGGCTGTTATTCCCCTCCGGCGGAGGGGTGGACGGCGGAGCCGGACGGGGTGGTTGCTGACGAGGCTGCCAGTGCTGAAACCCAAAACCAAGCACCCCACCCCTGCGGGGCACCAATGACGGCGTGGGGAGGCTGATGGTGCCGTTACCCGACCTGTAGAGCCTTTGAACAGGTGCTTAGCCGCGCCGATGCCGCAGATAGCCCACCACCCCAGGCAGCATGGACACGCCGACAATCGCCACAATCAGCAGGCTGAGGTTTTGTTTCACCACCGGCACATTGCCAAACCAATAGCCCGCGTAGGCAAAGCTGGTCACCCAAGCAATGCCACCCAGCACGTTGTAACGCAAAAAACGCCCGTAGGCCATGCTGCCCATGCCCGCTACAAACGGGGCAAAGGTGCGGACAATGGGCACAAAGCGGGCAATGACCACGGTTTTGCCGCCGTGACGGTCGTAAAAGGCATGGGTGCGGTCTAGCCATTCGTGGTGAAACCAGCGCGAGTCAGGCCGCGCGACCAGCCGATGACCAAGGTGCTTGCCGACGTGGTAATTGAGGGTGTCGCCCAAAATCGCCGCCACAATTAAGAGACCGACCAGCAGGTGGATGTGCATCCCCCCCAACGCCGCCAATGCCCCCGCCACAAACAGGAGGGAGTCGCCAGGCAAAAAGGGCATGACCACCAGCCCTGTTTCGCAAAACACAATCAGGAACAGGATGACGTAAATCCACGCCCCGTAGTCGGCGACGAGGGCGGCAAGGTGGCGGTCAATATGGAGGATAAAGTCGAGCAGGAAGGTGAGGAGTTCCATGGGGGTCCAAGCAGTCAGAAGGGGCTGGCGGGGGTATCTAGTGGGATGAATCGGATGCGGCAAAACATGCGTGTAATGCTTCCGCCGTCGGTACAGGGTCGTATTGTTCTTTGCGAATTTCTTGGCTGCTCAAATCCAACCGAATACGGGTTAGAAATGTAGAAAAATCCTTGTTGATGCACAGCTTGTTGATGGATTCCCAATCGAGGGTTTCTTTGCGCTTAGCAGGAAAGAGAATCTCGCTATCGTCAGGGTTGGCGGTATCTAGCTTGAGGATGCCGATACCAAATGCACTAGAGAGCCGTTTTAGCTCCGTTGTAAATTCTGGGTCAGGGTAGATGTCTGCCGCACACAAATAGCCTTCATTGGCCCAAGAGGCATTCGAAACCGCTTGGAAAAAGGCTTCGCGCAGATTAGAGAAGGAAAGTTTGCGCTTGAGCTCGAAGGCATACAGGCTGATATGGGTGGCGCCCACGGCACGGCTAAGTGCGCTGGTTTCCGAACACCAGTCCTCTGTTTGAAAATGGCAGCCAACAATATCGGGGTGCAGCCATTCGGCAAATTTGGTGCGATTGCTGTGGCTGTGGTTGAGCGTCTTGCAATAGGCGTTGAGATAGTGCTTGGCGTAATACACCAGCAGAGGATGCAGGTCTTTTTCCAGAAAGGGGGGCGGGGCGATTGGCGCAATGGCAGCCAAAGGCGAGGACGGGGCAACTTGCACCACCGTTGGCTCCTTGAGGTAAAACCGCTTAGGACGTTCGTCAATCGCAGAGAACAGGCTCTGCGGGTCTTTTACTGACGTGTAAAGCCGCGACCCCAGCGAGATGCTGGGGGTTTTGCCGGTAGATTCGAGGGCTTCGGTATAGCCTCGGGCTAGGGCGAACTGCCAAATCTCTTCGGGAGAGCGCGGCGTTGGGCTTTCTGACAACACTTTTTGGGCAAGTTGCAGGAAGGTGAGCTTTGCCATAATCGTCCTAAGCGGTGCGGCGGTTGGCTTAAACCACCGCCTCTTCCTTGGGCTTGACCACTTTAATCATGTGCTCACGCTTTACGCCGAGTGCCAAGGCGATGGGGCTGGCGACCAGCACCGAAGAGTAAATCCCGAACACAATCCCGATGGTCAGCGCGATGGCAAAACCGTGCAGGGCGGGGCCGCCAAATACCAGCATGGACAGCACCATGCACTCGGTGGAGCCGTGGGTGATGATGGTGCGGCTCATGGTGGCGGTGATGGCGTTGTCGATAATCTCGGCGGTGGGCTTGGTGCGCATGCCGGGCTTGCGGAAATTTTCTCGAATCCGGTCAAAGACCACGACCGACTCGTTGACCGAATAGCCCAATACGGCCAGTACAGCAGCCAGCACGGTCAGGGAGAACTCCCACTGGAAGAAGGCAAAGCAGCCGAGAATAATCACCACGTCGTGCATGTTGGCGACAATCGCCGCCACGGCAAATCGCCACTCAAACCGCATCGCCAAATACAGCATGATGCCGACGCAGACCAAGAGCAGAGCCGTGAGGCCACTGGTGACCAGCTCTTCGCCGACTTGCGGGCCGACAAATTCCACTTTACGCAGCTCTAGTGCGGTGTTTTGCCCTTTGAGCTGTGCCAGCACTTGCTCAGAAAGCTGGGCACTGCTGCGGTCTTTGAGGTTGGGCAGGCGAATCAGTACATCGCGGCTGGTACCCAAGCTTTGCACGGTGATGTCGCCCAGCTTGAGGCCATCAAGTTGGCCGCGCACTTGGTTCAGGTCGGCGGTTTGGGCATATTGGACTTCCATGACCGTGCCACCGGTGAATTCGACGCTAAAGTGCAGCCCACGGGTGGCCAGAAAAACAATCGCCAGCAAAAATGTCAGCAGGGAAATCGCCGTGGTGAGCTTGCCGTAGCTCATAAACGGGATGTCTTTTTTGAAATGCAGCAGTTCCATTGTTGTGTCCTTATACCGAAAGCGTCGTCAGGCGACGGCGGCTACCGTAAACCAAGTTGACCAAGCCCCGCGATACCAGCACCGCCGAGAACATGGAGGTGAGGATGCCGAGGCAATGCACGACGGCAAAGCCGCGCACGGGACCCGAGCCAAAAATCAGCAGGGCAACACCGGCAATTAGGGTGGTGATGTTGGAGTCCAGAATGGTGGCCCATGCATGGTCGTAGCCGGCTTTGATAGCGGCTTGCGGCGTGACCCCATTGCGGATTTCTTCGCGCACCCGTTCGTTAATCAACACGTTGGCATCAATCGCCATGCCGAGAGTCAGGGCAATTGCCGCAATCCCGGGCAGGGTCAGGGTGGCTTGCAACATCGACAGCAGGGCGACCAACATCAGTACGTTCATGCCCAGCGAGACGGTAGAAATCATGCCGAACACGCGGTAGTAAAGCATCATAAACACGGCGATGGCGGCAAAGCCATACAGGGTGGAGTTAAAGCCCTTTTCGATGTTTTCTTTGCCTAGGCTAGGGCCGATAGTGCGTTCTTCGATGATATTCATCGGGGCGGCCAGCGAACCTGCCCGCAACAGCAAGGCGACATCATTGGCTTCGGCAGGGTTCATCGAGCCAGAGATTTGCACCCGTCCGCCGCCAATTTCGCTGCGAATCACGGGGGCGGTTACCACTTCAGCTTTGCCTTTTTCCACCAAAAGCATGGCCATGCGGCGGCCAATATTTTCAGCGGTGACTTGACGGAAGATGGCCGCACCGGTGCTGTCGAGGTTGATGTGGACGGCAGCCGTGCCGTTTTCGTCAAAGCCAGGTTGGGCATCGTTGATGTTGTCGCCGGTCAGCTCTACGTCTTTTTTGACCAGAATTTTTTGGGCACCGCGTGGGGTGAGTTCATCCAGCAGTTCGTAACCAGCGGGCACCATGCCGGCTAAGGCTTCGCCGACTTTGGCGGTGTCGTCTTCAACCATCCGCACTTCTAGGGTGGCGGTGCGCCCTAGGATGTCTTTGGCCTTGGCGGTGTCTTGCACGCCGGGCAATTGCACCACGATGCGGTTGCCGCCTTGCTGCTGGATAACGGGCTCGGCCACGCCCAGTTCGTTGACGCGGTTATG
>CALMOJ010000051.1 GCA_937871815.1 uncultured Neisseriales bacterium | reverse complement strand
TAAGCCCTCAAGCCCCGCCGCCCTGTGCAGCGGGGCTTTTTGTTGCCTGCGCTGCGGGCAGCAGCAGGGTTGGGTTTTATTCCCCCCCTCCTCTCGGAGGTGCCCCATCGGGGCGGGGTGGTTGCTTTTGACTTTCGGGTCTAGCCTTTGGGTCTAGCTTTGTGGCCGTTGGCTTTAAAGCCCACACCAGCGGCCTTGCCAGCCACCACCCCGTCCGGTGTTGCCGCCCACCCCTCTGCCGGAGGGAAATAACAGCCAAGTCTCCGCTGCTGCCAGCCGTGGCGCGAAAAAACCCCTCGCCAACCGCGAACCCAGCCTACCGCAACACCCAGCGCACCAGCCCCACCACTGCCCACACCACCAACCCCGCCAGCAGAATCAAGGGCAGCAGCCGAAGCACCACCAGCAACGCCACCCAGCCTAGCCCCAGCAACACGGTAAAAAACACCACGGACAGCCCGATGCCCAAAATCACCCCCAAGGCTTTTAGCATGAACATGGCCGACCCTTTCTAGGCGGTACGGAGAAGAGACAGCAGCTTTTCGTATCGCGCCAAAGCGGCTTCTCTGTCGGCAAAGGCGGCTTCGACCTGTGCCATTTCGGCGTGGACTTGGGTAGAGAATTGATCGCCCAAGCTGGCCTGCAAAACGGTGAGCTGGGCGCAGAGTCGCTGCACTTCGGCATCGAAGGTCTGGGCGAGGCGGGTAAACACCGTGCCCAGTGCTTTGCGCTGCATGTCGCGGAGCGCGTCCATGTCGCTGCTGCTGCGCACCTCACCCCGAAAGTGGTGGCTAATCAGGTTGGCGGTGTCGCTTAGGGCAATCTGCAAACGGGGAATCTCTAAGCGGCGCACCGTGCCTTCTAGCGTGCTACGGAAGGCCGCAGGGTCAAAGTCTGGGCTGTTGCTGTTGAGCACGCCGACCAAGGCACGCCCTAGGTTAATCCGCAGGGTTTCTGGGCTGATAAGGGCGGCAAACTGGGTGGTCAATTGGGCGATGCAGTCTTCTTCGTAGCTGACGATTTTAGCCACGGCATCGCTGGTCGCAAGGTAGCTGTAGCTGCGCGAGGTGGTGTAGGAGCGGGTTTCGGTATCGCCCCAGCTAAAGGGGTTGTACCAGTTGGATGTGCTCACGGTGTAATACTCGGTCTCGGTCTCGGTGCCGGTGCGGGTGTCCAGTCGGGTAAACGATTGCTGCGCCGCTTTCATCTCGCCCAACACCGTTTGGTGCGTGCGCTGCACCTCGGCCAAGGTGCTGTCCAGCACGGTGGATAGTGTCGCGGCCAGCTTGTCCAGATACTGCTGGCACGCGGCTTTTTGGCTGTTGAGCTGCTTCACATCCCCTGTTTTCACCTTCCGCGCCCGCTCCTCGACCTTCTTGCTGCTGACGGTGAGCTGTTCGCCCAACGTGCGCTCGGCTTCCGACACCATGCCGGCGCGTTGGGCGGCCAAAATCGCGGTTTTGTCGGTGCGTGCGGTTTGGTAGGCCTCGGTCAGCGCGTCAAAATTCCCCAGTCGATGCCAGTCCGCTTGGGTGAAGGTGTAGCCCGCCCAGCAGTCTGTGGCCAATTCGGTCAGCTCGCTGTGGGTGTGCCGCATGGCATCGCTCCATGCCGCTTCGGGCCAATGGGCGTAACCGTGGGCAAACGTGCTGGACGGCACCGCCTGCACCCCCCGCAACAAGGCCGCCGCTTCGGCGTGACCGGCTTTTTCGCGCTGCTCGGCAAAGGTGCTCATTTCGCGCTGGGTGCGCTTGGCTAATTGCTGCGCCATGCCTTGCTCAAACGCGGCCAAAGAATCGGCGTTGTGGCCTTCGTCTTGCAGCGTGGCATCCATTTGGCAGGCCACCAGCACCATGCGCTTCACCCCTTTGCTGGGGAGCTGCCGTGCCAGCAAATCCATATCGCTCTGGTCTAAAAACTGGCTGCGGCGCGACAGAAAAAACACCACATCGCAGCCCGCCATATAGTCCTTGGTTTTTTGGGTGCGGCTCATCACGGGGTCGTTCATGCCTGGGGTATCGACCACTTCAAACCCCCGAATTTCGGCGCGGGGCAGATACAGGTCGGTGCTTTTGACCAAGGCGGTATAGCGGCCATCTTCACCGGCGTAATCGTTGAGCAGCCCCATCAGGCCGCGTTCATCGGCGGCATCGTGCTGGGTCTGCCCCTGCGCCAAGGTGGCGGCGATATTCACCCCGCTGGCGGTGGCCATCGCCAGCAGTTCCCGCGCCACTTTGGCTTCGGCATGGTCGCCGGTTTCGGCGGCGGTGGCTTCAATCTCGGCCCACTCTTCGGGCTGGTAATAGCTGACCTCTAGCCGGTACTGTTCGCCGTAGCGGATGCGGGTCAGGTTGGCGGTTTTGGGGGTGGCGGCGGCGGGCAATACCGGCTTGCCGTCAAACAGCAGCGCGTTTAGGAAGGTGCTTTTGCCCGCTTTGACCTGACCAATAATCCCGATGCTCAGGGTTTGTTCGGCGTGGGAAAAGCGTTCGACCTTGGTCGCGAAATCGGCTTTGAGCGCGGCAAAATCGGTTATCAGCTCGGGAAATTCCGCGCTAAAGGGCTGGACTGCCGTTTGCAGGGCGGCAAGGCGGGCGGCGTGGGGGGCGGTGGTCATGGAGGGGCTCTTTCTGGGGGTGTTGGTTGCGTCAATGAGGTGGGGCGGGCTGGACTGTGTTCAGTTCAATCAGGATAAGCCACACGGGCGACAATGAGTGTCGTGCCAATCATGCTGGATTGGGCGGGGATTTTGCATGGGGGGGGTAGGTCGGGTTTTAACCCGACTGCGCCGCAGTGACGTAGCCCACCACCGCCA
>CALMOJ010000050.1 GCA_937871815.1 uncultured Neisseriales bacterium | reverse complement strand
CGTGCGCATCGCCATGCTAAAAATAACGCTTACCAAGCACGGTAGATATTAACCAAACAGCTTCTAGACCGCAGAGATTGCGCTTTTATTTTGCGAATTTCGCCTTGGCGGTTCCTTCCTTCGCGAGACTTTGAACACGTTCTAAGAAGCTATTTACGACCTCGCGAACGACGGGTCAGCCAAGGCGAAATGAACCAAAAAAGCGGAGTTAACACGCGGTCAATGCGCATGTTTTTGGGGCATTTCAACGCAGGATCACCCGAGTCTCGCAGATCGTAAACAGCTTCTGAACTAAAGCTGATTCTCGGCGTGCTAGCCCCGTAGGAATTTCCCCCACCCTTTCCCCTCTAAACTAGAATCAGGGCAGCTTCCCCGCTTGTTTTTGGGGGGATTCAGATGCGCAGGGTGATAACACTGTCGTCGCCCACTTGTGAGGAGTTTTGGCCATGACCACGCCTGTCAGTGTTCTTTTGGGGAGCTTGGAAGAAACCATCCCCCTTTCCGAGCGCATTGCTGTTGCCGCTTTGCAACAAAACAGCGCGGGGAGTGCCGCAGCGATACGTGCTGCCCACGAATCCGCCCTGTTTGATGGGGTATTTACCCAAGCGGTCGCCGCCCTGCCCGATGCCGTCAGTCCTTCGCTGGGCGCGGCACCGACCTTTTCAGCCAATACCCTGCTGGCCGATGCCCTCGTCGCCAGCGTGTTGGGCAGCCACAGCACCAGCAGCACAGGCAGCACCGATAACGGTACGCCCACAGTGCCGCAAGAGGACTTTCAGTCCGCGCTGGAGGCCATTCACGCCCAGTTGCTCGAAGACACCTCGATTTACAGCCTGAGTCAAGCTGCAGACCAGTTCCAAACCGCCCTGAGTAACTTGATTGACCAAGTCAGTACAGGGGAAATCTCGCCCGCTACGTTGGGCGAAGTGCGGGCGGTGTTGCGCAAAGCCGTTGCTGCACCCGCCCAAGCGGGTGTGCCTAGTTTGGGCGATGCGGGCATGGCACTGAATGCTCAAGGCTTGCTGAGCATCGACCCGCTGTCTTTTCGCCAAGCGGCCACCGACCAAGGCATCGGTTTGGCCGGACAACTGGCCGATTTGGTGGCACGGCTAAAAGCCACCAGCGATGCCGCCCTAGACCGCCAAGCCCAGAGCCGCGCCAATGCCACCCAGCAAGCCCGCGACTTCTTGATCGGCTCCTACTATGCCGCCCAAGCCGCCGCAGCGGTGGGACCTTCCCAGTTGCGTCCTCAACGCTTGACCTCCGAGCCTGACCCCATCGAAACCAGCTATACCGACTATCGGTGAACGTGCCCCTGCTGCACGCAGCGTTTCACCAGCGGCGTGCTTTCGACTTGGAGTGTAGGGTGGGCGATGTGGAAAGTGGCAAATAAGCCTTCGGCGGTGGCCTGCAAAAAGTCATCGCCAGGGCAGCCGTCGGGCATGACCAAATGGGCAGACAGCGCGACATCGGTAGTGCTCATCGCCCAGATATGCAGGTCGTGAACCTCGCGCACCCCAGCACGGCTGGCCAGCCACGTTTGCACGGCTGCAGGGTCGATATGCTGCGGAACACCATCAAACAGCAGGCGCAGTGACTCGCGCAGCAAGCCCCACGTCCCCACCACAATAATCACCGCAATCAGCAGGCTCACCACGGGGTCCAGCCACGCCCAGCCAAACACACCATACAGCCAGCCCGCCAGCACCACCCCTGCCGACACCGCTGCATCGGCTGCCATATGCAAAAAAGCCCCGCGCACATTCAAATCGTGCGATTGACTGCGCATAAACAGCAGTGCCGTCAGCGTATTGACCACAATCCCGACCCCTGCCACCCACATCATGGTGCTGCCATCAGTCGGGGTGATGCTGTGCAGCCGCCCCACCGCGTGCCACACCAACACCCCCATTGCCGCTAACAGCAGCAAGGCATTGAGAAATGCGGCCAAGATAGAGGCCCGTTGCCAGCCGTAGGTGTAGCGGGCATTGGGTATCCGCCGCGCCGCCAACATCGCCAGCCACGCCAGCAACAGTCCTGCCACATCCGATAAGTTATGCCCCGCATCGGCCAGCAATGACAGCGAATTGACTTGCCAGCCATAAAACGCCTCAATCAGTACAAAGGCGATATTGAGCGCGATGCCTCCCGCAAAGGCAGCATTGAGCCGGTCGGGCAGCTCGGCAGCGTGGTGGGCATGGGCGTGGCTGTGACCCGTGGCCGAGGGGGGCGCTTGATGGTGATGGCCGTGGTGGTCGTGATGACTATGGTGGTGGGGGTGAAAGGACATCGGGGATTAGCTTTCTGCGCCAAAGGCAAACGGCGCGTAGATTTCACCGCCCAATGCGGCCATCAGGTCGGCCGTGAGCCACGCCAGCTCACCGGTCATCAGGCTAAAGCTGGCTTCGAACAGCGCGGGGAGGTCGTCGCCCGCTTGGCTGGCTTCTTCTTGCAGCAGGTCGAGAAACTGGAGACGCTTAATCTGCAGGGTGTCGGTCAGCACAAAGCGAATGCGCTCCCGCCAAATCAGCCCCAGCTTGGTCACTTGCTTGCCGCTTTCTAGATGAACGCGGATTTCGGCGGCGGTCAGGTCTTGGCGGGTGCAGCGCACCACGGCCCCATGCTCTTCGGGGGCTTTCAGCTCACAGTCGGCATCCAGCTCAAAGCCATCGGGCACGCCGCCCAGCAGCCAAACCGTCATTTGGGACGAGGGTGACAGGGCAGTATGCGGCAGCCGCGCCGGAAATGGCGGCAGGGCTTCGCGCAGGGCACTGATAAGGGCTTCGGCTTTGGCGGGGGTACTGCTTTCAATCCCCAGCCAGCCGTTTTTGCAGTCCAAATAAGCGGCGGTACGGCTGCGGCGGGTAAAGGCGCGGGGCAGCAAGTCATCGGTGACTTGTTCTTTTAGCCCTTGCCGCTCTTTTTTACCCACTTTGCGGAAGTCACGGGCTTCGATGTCGGCGATTTTTTCTTCGACAAGGTCACGCACCACGCTGGCCGGCAGCACTTTGTCTTCGCGGCGCAGGGCGACCAAGGCGCAGTGTTGTTGCCGAAACAGCATCAAATCCGGCTGGTGGGGTGCGGCGGGCACAAAGCCTTGGGTAAACCAATCAAGCCCGCTGGGCGGGGCGAAGGGTTTAGCAGCAAGGGCGGTGTCGAGGGTGTCAAAGTCGGGCAGATTGCCCAAGTCGAGGCGGAAAAGCTGGAGTTGTTTAAACCACATGGCAGGCACGATACGGCGGGTGAATTGGAGGCGGATTTTGACAGTCTCACCGAGGGAAAGAAAGGGTAATTCCATCGGAATTTAGCGGCGGTTAAACGTGGGGGTTTTGCCAAAAGCAAATGAGCGTTTGACAATCCTAAAGCTGAGGTATAACAGCAATAGGTGTGCAGCTCACTCTTTCTTTACCTTGGTGCTCAGCCACGCTTCAACCGCGAGGGCAAAGGATTGGCCGACTCGCCACCATCAGCCTAAAACACACTCAACACGCTGTAAATCAGCTGCACAGTGGCTCAATGCAAGCAAAGCACCCTTACAATCGGCAGCCTCCGCTGTTGTAACCGTAATCGCATGGAGCAACCCCTGTATTTCAACGGCGATATGTCGCTTAATTCCTGAGAATTTTTGCCGGCATCGTAGCCTTTCTATCCCGCACTATCGCGGTTTTTGATGCGCTGCGCGTCGGTGATCAAGCATCGCGCTGAGGATTTGCGCCCCTGTTTTGTACGAAACTCGCCCACCGTGCACAGAAAAATGGTAACAAAAGCCGCTGCAGCGGGGGATACGCTTGTCATCCTGCTTGGTTGGTTTAAAATCCCTGCCTAGCAAGAAAAACCAACCTTTGCCCCTCGTGAGGCGTGGCAAAGGGGTTCACCCTTATTTTGTTCTCTTGGCAGGGCTCTCCTGCCGACTTTTTTTAACACTGTGTAAAGAACTCAGCATGGCTCTCATCGTTCAGAAATACGGCGGCACGTCGGTGGGCTCACCAGAGCGCATCAAGAACGTCGCCCGGCGCGTTGCCAGATGGCAAAGCCAAGGTCATCAAATTGTGGTTGTGCTCTCCGCCATGAGCGGCGAGACCAACCGCCTACTTGCCCTTGCCCGCGAAATGCAAGCCAACCCCGACCCCCGCGAGTTGGATGTGATTGCCTCGACCGGTGAACAAGTCACCATCGCGCTGCTGGCAATGGCACTGAAAGACATCGGCGTAGATGCCATCAGCTACACCGGCTGGCAAATGCCCCTGTCCACTGACAGTGCCTACACCAAGGCACGCATCCAGTCGATTGAAGACAAGCGGATGCGGGCAGACCTTGATGCAGGGCGTGTGGTTGTCGTGGCAGGTTTTCAGGGTATCGACGAAACCGGCAGTATCACCACCCTAGGACGGGGTGGCTCAGATACTTCAGCCGTGGCGATTGCCGCTGCGCTGAAGGCCGATGAATGCCAAATCTACACCGACGTAAATGGCGTTTACACCACCGACCCCCGCGTTGTACCCGAAGCCCGCAAGCTGACCACCATCACCTTTGAAGAAATGCTGGAAATGGCCAGCCTCGGCTCTAAGGTGCTGCAAATCCGCTCGGTAGAGTTCGCCGGTAAATACAAAGTAAAACTTCGCGTACTTTCTAGCTTTGAAGAAGACGGCGAAGGCACGCTGATTACGTTTGAGGAAGATAAAACTATGGAAAAAGCCACCGTCGCAGGCATTGCGTTTGACCGCAACGAAGCGCGTATCAACGTTAAAGGTGTCCCTGATAAGCCCGGTATTGCCTATCAAATCTTGGGGCCTGTTGCGGATGCCATGATTGAAGTCGATATGATCATCCAAAATTTGGGTGAATCGGGCACGACTGACTTCTCGTTTACCGTACCGCGTGGCGAATACCAAAAAACCTTGGGCATTCTGCGCGAAGTCCAAACCCACGTTGGCGCGGCCAAAGTCGATGGCGATGACAAAATCGCCAAAGTGTCGATTATCGGTGTTGGGATGCGCTCGCATACCGGTATTGCCTCGACCATGTTCCGCACCTTGGCCGAAGAGGGCATCAACATCCAAATGATTTCGACTTCTGAAATCAAAGTGTCGGTGCTGATTGACGAAAAATATCTAGAGCTGGCCGTGCGCGTACTGCACAAGGTATTTGGACTGGATCAAGCGCAATAAAGTGTTGACGACTGAACGGCGGTTGTATAACATGCCGTTCTCTTGTTGGAGAAATGGCCGAGTGGTCGAAGGCACTTCCCTGCTAAGGAAGCATACGGGCTTAAACCTGTATCGAGGGTTCGAATCCCTCTTTCTCCGCCAAGCACCGCATCCGTAGCTCAGTTGGATAGAGTATCTGGCTACGAACCAGAGGGTCGGGCGTTCGAATCGCTCCGGGTGCACCAAAGTCCCCATCGTCTAGAGGCCTAGGACACCGCCCTTTCACGGCGATAACCGGGGTTCGACTCCCCGTGGGGACGCCAC
>CALMOJ010000049.1 GCA_937871815.1 uncultured Neisseriales bacterium | reverse complement strand
CTCCGAAAGGAGGGGAATAAAGGCCAAAGCCCAGCGGTCAGCCGTGGTGGGGAATAACAGCCCAGCCCGAGCAACGGTGTGATTGGCACCGCCCCCCGTAGGTCGGGCTTCAGCCCGATTTCGCCACGTCCTACGGGACAGCCTCCCGCCGCCAGCCGACGCGATAGCGTGCTGCCGAGTTGTCGGGTTGAAACCCGACCTACCATGCCACTCCGGCGAAGGAGGAGGGCGACGGCGTAGCCGGACGGGGGGGCGAGGCTGCCAGAGCTAAAACCTAGCCCCAAAACCCAAAAGTCAAAGGCAACCACCCCGCCCCTACGGGGCACCCCTCCTCTCCGAAAGGAGGGGAATAAAGGCCAAACCCCATTCGGCCAGCAGCGGCGGGGAATCACCGCCCAGCCCGAGCAACGGTGTGATTGGCACCGCCCCCCGTAGGTCGGGCTTCAGCCCGATTTCGCCATGTCCTACGGGACAGCCCCCCCCCGCCGCCAGCCGTGGCGCGGGAGCGTCCACCGCTGTCACCTTGCACACGGCAGCCGCACCAGCTCCGACAAATGGCGGATGTGGTAATCGACAAACCCTGGTGTGGTGACGCGCTGGGGGGCTAACCAGACGGTGGTCATGCCCAGCCGCTTGGCGGGGAGCAGGTTGTGTACGCTGTCTTCCACCATGATGCACCGCCGCCCCGCCACCCCTAGCCGCCCCAAAAGCTGGCGGTAAGGCTGCAAACGGGGCTTGGGCACGCAGGCAAAGTGGTCGATGCCAAACACGGCACTTAGATGGGGGTGCAGCTTCATTTTGCCAACCACGGCGCGGGCGTAGTGGGTCGGGCCGTTGGAGAACACCACTTTTTGCCCCCGTAGTTGTTTCAGCCAGCCCGCCACGCGCGGGTCAAACCGCAGTCTATCCAGCAGGCTTTCGATGGGGTGGGTCTCGCGCAGGAAATGAGCGGGCTGCACGCCGTGGTGCTTGACCAAGCCGGTCAACGTCGCGCCGTAGCGGTGCCAATAGACTTCGCGAATCTGTTGGGCTTGGGCGGCATCCACGTCGAGGTGGCGCATGATGTAGGCGGTCATTTCGCGGTTGATATGCGGAAAAATCCCGTGGCTGGCATCGTGCAAGGTGTTGTCGAGGTCAAAAATCCACAGCGGGGCAGGGGTTCGCATGGTTGTTCTGTTCCAAGGGCAGTGTTGAGGCCGCTATTGTCTACCAAAGCGGGGTCACGCCTGTGCCGAATCCTGCCACCGCCTCGGCCAACCCACTTTCCCGCAGAATCTGCCGCCCTACCGCCACGTCAAACACCGCCGTTCGGGCAGCAGGTTCGCCCGAAGCAGGGGGCGGGGCGAACAAGGTAAAGTGCTGTTTGGCGCGGGTTAGGGCGGTATAAACCAGCTCGCGGCTGAGAATCGGCGCACCGGCATGGGGCGGCAACACCAGCAGCGCGTGGGTGTATTCGGAGCCTTGCGACTTGTGCACCGTTATCGCCAAGGCGGTTTCGACCTTAGGCAGCCGGTTAATCGACACCCAACGAATGCCGCTTGCCGTGCCCTCCCCGCTGTAAAACGCCACGCGCAGCCCGCCTGTCGGCCACGCCAAGGTCACGCCCACATCCCCATTCATCAAGCCGAGGGCGTAATCGTTTTGGGTCATCATCACCGGGCGACCGGCATACCAGACCTCCCCTTCTCGGTACGTCAGCCTGCCCCGCTTGGTTAAATCACTGACCAGCCGCTGATTCAGCTTATCTACGCCCCATGCCCCTTGGCGGAGGGCGGCCAAGACCTGACAGTGCCCCAGCTTGCCCAACACTGCTGTCGCCCACGCATCCAGCACTGCTTGCTGGGCGGCATCCGGCACCCCTTCGGTCAAGACCAACGCGGGGCGGGCGGCGACGGCCTCTAGGTAAGGGCGATACCCCGCTTCGCTATCCAACACATTCAGCAGAGCCTCCCACTGGCTATGGCGGCTGAGGTCGGGGGGCTGTTGCCGCCAGACCGATTCGGTCGCCGCCACATCGCCTTGGCGCACCGCCTCTGCCAGTCGCCCAATGCCGCTGTCCCCACAAAACCGAAACGAATGCGTTAGCACCGCCGTATGGGCAGCCAAGCCGCTGGCGGCGGTCTCCACCGGCGGGGCAGGGGCATGGCCGGTGACAGCGGCCAACCACGTCGCCACCTCGGGCGGATAGTCGCCGTGGGCGGCGCAGAGCTGGCCGAGCACCGCCCCCGCTTCGACCGAGGCCAATTGGTTGCGGTCGCCGACCAAAATCAAGGTGGTGTGGGCGGGGAGCGCGTCCACCAAGGCGGCCATCATGCTCAAATCCACCATCGAAGCCTCATCCACCACCACAATATCCACCGCCAAGGGATGCGTGTGGTTAAAGGCAAAGTGCCGCGAGCCGGCTTTCACCCCCAGCAAGCGGTGCAGCGTCACCACCTCGCTGGGCAAACTGCCAGACAGGGCGGGGTCTAGGCTGGGCAAGGCCGCAACCAGCTTGTCGCGCTCGGCTTTGACCGCACTCGACAAACGCACGGCGGCCTTACCGGTGGGCGCAGCCAGCTTAATCACCGCCAAGGCCTGTCCTGCCGCCTGCCGTTGCCATTGCAAGGCCACCAACATCCGCAGCACCGTCGTGGTTTTGCCCGTGCCTGGACCGCCGGTCAATAAGAGCACCTGACGGGTCAAGGCCAGCGCCACGGCTTGTCGCTGCCCCCAGTCGTTGAGGTTACGCGGCACCCCGAACAAATCCACCAGAGACTGCTGCACAGCGGCCACATCCGGCAGGGTAGGTGGTCGGCGGGCGCGTGCTGCCAGCGCACCAGCCACCCGCTGCTCTTCTGTCCACGCCCGCAGCAAATACAGCCGATGGCCGTGCAGCCGCAAGGGGAAGCCCATCGCTGCACCGCTGACCAAGCCCGACGCATTCAGCTGGTCGGCGGTGAGCCATGCACACACCGTGGGCTGCCCCAGCCACGCGGCAAAGCTGTCTGTCTGCTCGGGCAGGTCAGCACCGGAGGGCGGCACGCGCATCCCCAAGGTTTGAATGGGATTGGCGGCCAGTTGCGTCAAGTCCAAGCACACATGCCCCCGCCCCGCTTGATGGCTGGTGAGGGCAGCGGCCAACGTGAGGGCGGCGGTCAGCGTTTCACGTTCAGCAGGGGGGTGCATCGCCAAGGCAGCGGGCACATGCGCCGCCACAAATTCGGCCAACGCGACATCCAAGGGGCGCAGCAGTCCCTCGGCTTGCCCGCTTTCGAGCCGTGCCAACACCGTGGCAACCGACAGTTCAAGCATTACACCGACTCCTCAAGTTGCAGACCCTGTTGGGCGGGGCTGCCGACCGTCAACAAACGGTCTAGCGTGTCCATCACGGCACGCGGCGGTTTACACACACATTCCCCCTGCCCCGCCCCATCCCAGCCCCGCACAAACACATAGACCGCCCCGCCCATGTGCTGGTCATAGTCATAGTCGGGCAAACGGGATTGCAAATGGCGGTGCAAAGCCAGCAGGTAAATCAGGGCTTGCAAGTCATAGCGGCGACGGCTGCGCATTTCGGCGTGCAAGGCGGCAGACGTGTAGTCCGGCAGCGCGTTGGATTTGTAGTCGAGCACATAATATTGACCCTCCCATAAGAACATCAGGTCAGCGATACCGCTCAACATGCCGTTCAGCCGATGAGCAGGCAGCGGCAATTTTTTCGGGTACGACGGAAAGCAGGCATCGCTGAGCGCGTCGATTTCCGCCATCTTGACCGAGGCGGTGGCCAGCAAAAACGACATTTCTGGCTGATAGCAGGACAAGGCCTGCAGCGTGGGCGGCGTGGTCGCCCCCAGCAAAACCAGCGGCTGCCGTAGCCAGCCCTGCAAGGCCGTGTTCAGCGGCTCAAGATGGGCTTCCCAGCCCTCGTACCGGCAGCGTTTTGCCAGCTCGGTGTGCAGCAGCGTGGGGTCGGCAGCACACTCGGCAAAGCCTGTGCGCCCCATCCACTCAAAGACGCTGTGCAAAAACACCCCAAACAGCCGCCCAGCGGGAAAGGCCGCAAACACCTGTCCCGCGTCGGCCAAGGTTGCAGGGGGCAGGGGGGCGGGCGGCGCGTCGTCTTGTGCCTCGGCGGCGAGGGCGGAAGGGTCACGCCCCCATTTTTCTTCGGCCAGCAGTTTTTCCTCGGTGGTTTCCAGCCCGCTGTCGCCGTAGCGACCCGCTTGCATCAGCGCACTGTAGTTGGCCATCCACCACGCCGGAGACGGGGCAGGGTTGACGGTCATCGTCCGCGCGGCCACCGGCTCGGGACGCGGCGCGGCGGCGGGCGGTGGCGGCAACGTGACCGGCGGCAAGGCGGGGGGCTGGATGGCAGCCAGTGCCTCGGCCAGCCGTTCCTCGGTGGCAGTGACCACTTGCGCCCAATAAGGGAGCGGCAGCGCGGCGGGGTCAGACAGTTCAGACAACGCGGGCGGCGCAGCAGGGAGGGGCTCGGCGGCCATATTAACCGCGTCCTCTAGCAAAGACCCCAAGGCGGAGTGGGCGGTGTGGTCTTGGCTGCTGTTGCCGATTTTGGTGGGCGCGACCCCCAGCCACACTTGGTAACAGGCACGGGTCAGGGCGACATACAGCAACCGCCGGTCTTCTTGCAAACGGGCATATTCATGGCGGGCCCAGTCGGGGTGCGGGGCAGGGCTGTCCTTGGCGGTCGCAGGGCGTAGCCGCCAAACCGGTGTGGCGGGGGCGGTCTGCCACGCGTGGGTATCGGGGTCTTGGTATTCGACCACAGCGGGGGGCGCGTCTGCCTCGCGGAAGGCACAGCCAAAGGGGAGAAAAACCAACGGATACTCCAAGCCCTTGGCCGAGTGAACCGTGACAATCTTGACCCGTGTCTCGTCGCTTTCTAAGCGCACCAGCCCTTCATCACCCACCATGCTTTGCCCTGCGATGGCCGCTTCTAGCCAGCGCACCAAGCCCTGTTCGCCATCGACGGTTTCAGCGGCGGTTTGCAGCAGTTCGGACAGATGCAGCAGATTGGTCAGGGCGCGTTCGCCCCCACCAGCGGCATCGGACAGCAAGCGGCTAGGCACAGCAAAATCATGCAGCAGGCGGCGCAACATCGGCAGCACACCCTTGTCTCGCCATACCGTGTGGTAGCCGACAAAGCGATCAACGATGGCATCCCACTGGGCGGGCTGATGGTTGAGTGCATCCAGCTCGGCAAAACTGTAACCGGTGGCGCGGCTGCTCAGTGCCGCCCGAATCCCTTGTTCTTGTTGCGGATGGAGCGCGGCCAGCAGCCAGCGGCGCACGTCTTGGGCTTCTGGGCTGGCAAACACCGATTCGCGGTCAGAAAAATACACCGATGGCACCGCGCACTTTTGCAAAGCCCGCTGAATCACCTTGGCCTCTTTGCCGGTGCGCACCAGTACCGCGATGTCACTGGGTTTGACCGGTGCAAAATCGCCATTTTCCTCGCAGTAAAAGCCCGAATGCCCTGCCTTGCCCTCCTGCAGATAAGCCCGAATCGTCTCTGCTGTTTGGCGGGCAAACTCGGCATAAAGCAGGGCACTGGCCAGCGGTGCGCCGGTGTTTTCTGACGGTTGCGCCATGACCAAGGGTGGCTGACGCTCTCCCGCCCGCACCCAGCTTCGCACCGCACCTTTCACCTCGCCCTTGGCCGCCACCGGAAAAAACGGCAACTGGGGATGGCAAAAGCTCTGGGGATGGTCAAACAGGGTATTGGCCGCCGCCACCATCGCGGCTGTCGCGCGGTAATTGCAGCCGAGGGTATAGGCCGGTTGCGCCGCCGAAGCCCGTGCCGCCAGATAGGTGTCTAAGTCCCCACCCCGAAAGCTGTAAATGGCCTGTTTGGGGTCGCCTATCATCACCAAGGCATGGGTGGCGGCACGGCTGGGGGGGTAAATACAGTCAAAAATGCCGAACTGTGTGGAATCGGTGTCTTGGAATTCGTCAATCAGCGCGACGGGGTATTGCTGCGCCAACAGGTTCGCCAAGCGTTCGCCCCGCTCGGGGTGCTGCAAGGCGGTGCGCAATTGGGTCAGCATGTCGTCAAAGCCCATCACCGCCGCCCGTGTTTTGTCCGCCTGCACGCGGCGGCTAACCTCGCTGGCGGCATAGCCCAGCCATGCCCATTTTTGCGGCGGCAAGCTGCGGGCAAGGGTGTCGGGCAAGGCCAAGAGCGTGGTAAAGCAGGGGGCATCAATGCGCGGGTCTTGGGGATTGAGCCAGCGTTTTTTGCCATCTTCGCCGCGCATAAACGCAGGGTCGAAGTATTTGTAATCGTCAGCGGTGAGCGGGGCTTTCTTATTGTTGACGAGGGTGTAAGCGGCAGGATTCGCTACCCACGCCGCTATCCACGCCAAACGCGCCACCGCTGAGTCATGGCGATAGGCCGTCCCGTTGAATGCCTTTTGCGCTTTGGCCTCGTCCAGTATCGCCTTGGCGGTGTCGATATGTTCGCTGTACGGGGCTTTAAACGCCGCCAGTGCCGCCGCAAATTCATCGGGGGGGCAGGGCGTTTCTGCCTGCCCTGTCAGCTTGCCTTGGCTGATGTGGGTCAGCCAAGGGCGCAGGGCAGACAGCAGCCCCGTTTTGCTTTGGTTGTCCGGTGCGCCTAAATCAGACAGCGGATGGGCATTGAATGCCTCTGGAGACAAGGCGTAGGCGTGCTCTCGCCAAAAATCACAGGTCGCTTCGAGGAGGCGTTGTTCGGTTTGCGTTGGGCTATCCAGCGTCAACGAAAACAAGCTGCCACTGTCTAGGGCGTGTTCGCGCAGCATCCGTTGGCACCAGCTATGTATCGTCGAAATCGCCGCCTCGTCCATCGCCTCGGCGGCTTGGGTCAGCAGCCGTGCCGCGTAGGGGCGTTGTGCCGTGGCTTGGTAGTCTTGCCAGAGCACCGCCATAAACGGGTCGGCGGGCGGCGTATCGTCACGCAGTGCTATCGCCACATCATTCAGCCGCAGCCGGATACGCTCCACCAGCTCTTGGGCGGCGGCCTTGGTAAAGGTCACCACCAAAATTTGGTCGGGCGACAGCGGAGGGCGCATCGACTGACCATGCCCCAGCACCAGCCGAATATACAAATTGGCGATGGTATAGGTTTTGCCTGTACCCGCACTGGCTTCAATTAGCTGGCGACCCAGCAGCGGAAACGTTGCGGCATCCAGCGCGAGGGGCGGGGTGGCAGCAGAGGGAGTCACGTTTTTATCCTAAAAATAACCCTGTTTCAGGGAGAGGCCGCCCTGTAAGGGGCGCAGGGCGGGCATCGGCCATTGTCATACTCATGGCGGTGGGATGCCAAGGCGAAAGCGCAAAAAAGCGCAATCACTGCGGCCTTGGCGGTTATTCCCCTATTCCCCTCCGGCGAAGGAGGGGGGCGACGGCACAGCCGGATGGGGTGGTTGCTGGCGAGGCCACCAAAGCTAAAAACCAAGCCCAAAGGCAAGCCCCTGCCCCGATGGACATCTCTCCCACGGGAGGGGAATAAAAATCACACCCCGCTACCGCCAGCAGCAGGGAAGCACGGCCAAACGCGTCGGCAGGGTGGCAGCCCGACCCCGCTGCCCGCCTCCCCCGACCTAGTTCCAATGACCGATACCCGCCCCCCAACCGGCAGACTGTGTTGGGGCGGGCTAGGGCTTACAATCAAGGCTCAACTAGCCCTTTTTACGGAGCGCAGCCATGCTGCAAGACCGTTTTGGCCGTAGCATCGACTATGTACGGCTTTCTGTGACCGACCGGTGCGATTTACGCTGCACCTATTGCATCCCCAAAGGCTTTAAAGATTTTGAAGAGCCCGCCGACTGGCTGACCTTCGATGAAATTGAACGGGTCATGGCCGCTTTTACGCGGCTGGGGACACGGCGCATTCGGCTGACAGGCGGCGAGCCGCTGCTCCGCCGAGGCATTAGCCAGCTGGCGGCTCGTCTCGCCGCCTTGCCAGGGCTAGAAGACCTGTCTCTTTCCACCAACGCCACCCAGCTTGCCCGCCATGCCGAAGCCCTAAAAGCCGCAGGCGTGGCACGGCTCAACGTCAGCCTTGATTCGCTGCGCCGTGACTGCATGGCAGAAGTCACCGGCAGCGATAGCCTACCGCCCATCCTCGCCGGTTTGATGGCCGCCAAAGCCGCAGGGCTGGCCCCGATTAAAATCAATATGGTCGCCATGCAAGGGGTAAACGATGGCGATATTGAAGCCATGGTGGCTTTTTGCATTGAGCACGGTTTTATTTTGCGGCTGATTGAAGCCATGCCGATGGGCGAAAGTGGCCGCTCGGTGCATTATCTCGATTTGCAGCCAGTTTTGGCACGGCTGGTGGCGCGTTTTAACCTTGTGCCACAAGCCAAAATCCTAGGCGGCGGCCCTGCCCGCTACTGGCGCACACCATCGGGTGACTTTACCTTGGGGCTGATTACGCCGATTTCCCAGCACTTCTGCGCCACCTGTAATCGGGTACGATTGTCGGTGGAAGGCACGCTGTATATGTGCTTGGGGCAAGAAGAAAGCCTACCGCTGCGCCCCCTGCTGCGAGCAGGCATCAGCGATGCCGAACTCGAGGCTGCGATTCGTGCTGCGATTGAACTGAAACCAGAACGTCACGAATTTCGCGAAAAACCGCGTAAAATCATGCGCTTTATGTCCATGACGGGGGGCTGACTCGGTAAACGAGCAGCACACAGATGCCAGCAATTGACCGTTTCCTAGAAGGCTTCCGCCGCTTTCAGCAGCAGTATTACCGCGAAGACAGCGAGCTATTTGACACGCTCAAAGAAGGGCAACGGCCCACCACACTGCTGGTGGGGTGCTGTGATTCACGGGTTGACCCGCTGAAACTCACCGGCTGCGAGCCCGGCGAATTGTTTATTGTCCGCAACGTCGCCAACCTTGTGCCCCCATGCGAAAAAGGCCTGCACCACCAAGGGGTGTCCTCTGCTTTGGAGTACGCCGTGTGTGTGCTGGCGGTAGAGCGCATCATTGTTTTGGGGCATGGCGGCTGCGGCGGAATTCGTGCCCTGATGCAGGGCGTAACCCACGAACAAGAAGAACCCAGCGGCGGCTTTTTAGCCAAGTGGCTGACGATTGCCGACCCCGCCCGCGAATTTGTCCAAACCGAATGTGCCGACCTCTCGCCCGACGAGCAATTGGCGATGGCTGAGCGCATGTCGATTTTGGTCAGCCTCGATAATTTATTGAGCTTTCCGTGGATTCGGGATCGCGTAGCCGCTGGCAAGCTGCAGATTTTGGGCTGGTATTTCGACATCCGAGAAGGCGCACTCTACGGCTTTGATGCCCGCGCTCGCCGCTTTGTCCCCCTCGTTTGCCCCCAAGGAAGCCGTCCTTAGCCATGTCTGCTGTCGTTGCGTCTTTCTCTCTCCTTGTGCATGACCTCCCCCTGCAGCGGCGGCTGACCACTAAAATTCTGTTCTCGTTTTTTACCTTCTTGGCCTTTGCCCTATGTGCCATTGGCGCGACCTTGCTGCTGTCGTGGCAGCTAGAGGGCAGCGGGGCGGCGATTAACGATGCCGGCAGCCTGCGGATGCGGACCTTTCAGCTGGCACGAGATATGGAAAACGTGGCGGCTGGGGTGGGGGATACACGCGCCCTGACCCAGCGGGCGGCGGACTTTGAAACCACCCTCACTCGCCTTGAAACGGGTGACCCCTCGCGCCCCTTGTTTGTCCCCCGCCGCCCCGAGATTTTGACCGCCCTGACTGCCGTGCGCCAAGGCTGGGATGGCACGCTCAAGCCGCTGATTACCGATACCCTGAACGCCCCCCAAGCCCCCTCCGCCCGTCAAACCGCACGGGCTTTTTCGGCGGCCAGCGATGCGTTTGTGGAAAACATCAACCAAATGGTCAACGACATCGAAGACCACAATGCCCGCAAAACCGAGTGGCTGCGCTTGTGCCAGATGGCCTTGGCTTCGATGGCTGTTTTGGGCACGGTGGCGATGATTTTTTTGATGTTCTTGCTCGCGATTCGTCCACTAGAGCGGCTCAATGCAGGGATACAGCGGCTGGCAGCAGGCGATTTTTCGACCCAAGTGCCGGTCGAAACCCACGATGAATTTGGCGAAATCACCACCGCATTTAACCAGATGGCGCGGCGGCTGGCCGAAGCCAATGCCACGCTGGAATCCCGCGTAGAAGAAAAAACCGCCAGCCTCCAGCAAAAAAACAAAGAGCTGTCCTTGCTCTATGAAATCACCGCGTTTTTAAACCGTCCCGCCAGTGTGGATGAGCTGTGCAGCGGATTTTTAACCCGCGTCATGGCCGAGTGTGGCGCAGAAGGCGGCGCAGTGCGCTTAACCGATACCGCGCAGGGGCTGCTGTATCTGGTCGCCCAATCGGGTCTGCCCCCCGCCCTGACCGAAGAAGAACACTGTATCAAGATCGGGGACTGTATTTGTGGGGAGGCCGCCGCCAGTGCCAGTGCGTCGCGTATCGAATCTTTTGATACCGACCCCGACAAAGCCCGCTCCCTGCGTGAATGCTACCGGCAAGGGTTTAATATGGTGTCGGCGTTTACCATCAGCACCCAGTCGCGCACGCTCGGGCAGTTTAATTTGCACTTCCGTGACAGCAAGATTTTTACCCGTCAGCAGGTACTGTTGCTCGAAACCCTCGGTCAGCATCTGGGCGGCGCACTCGAAAACCAACGGCTGGCCGCTAAAGCCCGCGAGCTGGCCGTGCTAGAAGAACGTAATTTGTTTGCCCAAGGCCTACACGATAGCATCGCCCAAGGCTTGTCGTTTTTGAACTTGCAGGCGCAAATCATGGCGCAGGCGGTGGACGAAAAAGATCAGCAAGCCACCGAAGAAACCTTGGCGCATATCCGCCTTGGTATCCGAGAAAGCTACGACGATGTGCGCGAGCTACTGAATAATTTCCGTTCCAACCTGAGCGCGGAAAACCTCTCCTCGGCCATCGAAGCCGTACTAGACCGCTTTCGCCGCCAAACCGGTATGCGGGTCGAGCTGCAAAAAGACAGCCAAGGCGCACCGCTACAACCCGACCAACAATTACAAATCCTGTTTATTTTGCAAGAATCGCTGTCCAACGTGCGTAAACATGCCCAAGCCAGCCGTGTCGTGGTGCGGCTAGAAGACGCGCAAGACCTGACCCTGACTGTCCTTGATAATGGCGTAGGCTTTGATGCCGACGAAGTGGCCGCCCGCCCCAGCGGTCACTACGGGCTGACTATTATGCGTGAACGTGCCCAACGGGCGGGATTGACGCTGCATATTGATGCAGCCTATCCCCACGGCACACGGGTCGCCCTGTTTTTGCCCAAAGACCACCGCCACAGTGCCTGACCCCCTTCTTCTTTTTCTCAGAAAGCCAGCCCATGTCCACCCCCGTTCGTGTTTTGCTTGTGGATGACCACACCCTGTTTCGTAGCGGCGTGCGTGCCCTGTTGGCACGGCAAACAGGCATTGAAGTGGTCGGTGAGGCGGACTCTGGCGCGGAAGGGGTCAAGCTGGCGACGATAGTCCAACCCGATGTGGTGTTGCTGGATTTGAATATGCCCGGACTGTCTGGCGTAGAAACCCTGCAGCTGCTGCTACAAGACACCCCGCAACGCGCTGTGGTGATGCTGACCGTGTCCGAAGATGCCGACGACCTTGCTATGGCCTTGCGGGCGGGGGCACGGGGCTATTTGCTGAAGAATATTGATGCTGCGTTTTTGGTGACGGCGATTCAGCGGGCAGCGGCAGGCGAATCGGTGATGAGCGAAGCCATGACCACCAAGCTGATGCAGCAGTTTAGAGCCGGTGCGGCCACGCCCCTCCCCAGCGACGAAGCGCGGCTCACCCCCAGAGAGCGTGAGATTTTGGCCTGCCTTGCGCGGGGGGAAAGCAACAAAGAGATTGCACGGCGGCTGGACCTGGCCGAAAGCACGGTCAAAATCCATGTGCAGAACATTCTAAAAAAGCTGGGCTTGTCTAGCCGTGTGCAAGCCGCCGTGTATGCCGTCGAGCATGGTTTGACCCAGTCTTTGGGATGAGGGAGGCGTGTAACTGGATTAACCGGCCTGTCATTTCAATGATAATTTATTTGACATTCTTGATGATTGGAAATATAGATACTATCGTCCAATCCCTCCAAATCAAGAGCTGCCCATGAAGATTAATCTGCCTGTTACGCAGAAAGAAAAGCTATTTACCTGCGACATCATCGTCAGCAAAACCAACTTGAAGGGGATTATTACCTACGTTAACCAAGCTTTTGTTGATGTATCTGGCTTTGAGCGTGATGCGCTGATTGGGCGTAGCCACAATATGGTGCGCCATCCTGATGTCCCTCCCTGTATCTTTGAGGACCTCTGGAAGACGCTAAGCGCTGGCAATGCTTGGAAAGGCATCATCAAAAATCGATGCGAAAACGGTGACCACTATTGGGTATTTGCATTTGTTGTACCAATAAAGCAACAGGGACAAGTAACGGGTTACATGTCGGTTAGGTCACCTGTTAGCCGTCAAGATATTGAGACAACAGAAGCCTTATTCCAAAAAATCGGCGCCAACGGGGGAGCCTTGCCGCGCAAACGTCGCCGTCTAGAGATATCTACGCAAACCACCGGTTTGCTGACACTGGGCGCCCTGAACTTCTGCGCAATTGTGTCTGCTTTGGCCACACAACCGGAACTCAAATGGGGTGTGGTTGCGAGCGGTTTATTCGTTAGCTTAGTGATGGCATGGCGTATTCATGTAAGCAAAGCACGACAAAATCACCTTGTTGCCGTATTAGATAATCTTACAGAAGGCCGCCTTACCAATACATTATCCATCGATAACCATGATCAAATGGGGCGAATCGAAGCCGGTATAGCGGTGATGCAGGTGCATATCAAGGTAATGATTGATGATTTGTTTTCTGCAGCCACCGTGATGAACACCCGTAGCCACCGCCTTCATCAACTGATGTCGGAAATGATGGAGCAATCTTCCCGACAGTCCGAAGAAGTCGTCAGCATGTCAGAGGCTGCTGAAGAAATGAGTGTTTCGGTCACCGAGGTGGCAACTTCGGCGAATGGGGCAGCAGTCGCAGCCAAACAAGCGGCGGGTATTGCACAAGTCGGCACAGACTGCATGACGCTCTCGCGTCGAGAAACCTCTGAAGCGGCCAAAAGAGTAGAACAGACCCAAGTTACTATCCAAGAATTGCATCAATCTGTCGTTAAAATCAGCACCGTCACGGATACCATCCGCGAGATTGCAGACCAAACTAATCTGTTGGCACTTAATGCAGCGATTGAGGCCGCACGCGCAGGGGAGCAGGGGCGGGGGTTTGCCGTCGTCGCTGACGAAGTGCGCCGCTTGGCTGAACGCACGGGGCAAAGTACGGCAGAAATTAACCAAATTGTTGCGAGTGTGCGTGACGTGACAGATTCAGCGGTGGCCAACATGATGCATGTCAGTCAAAGCTCCTCCCAAAGTGAAGCACACCTAGCCGCGACCTCCAACAGCCTGAGTGAAATTCTGGAGGCGAGCCAAGCCGTAGAGTTGATGATGTGCAATATCGCAGAAGCCAATGTCCAACAATCTGCCGCTGCACATGACTTGGCTGAACGTACGGTGAATATTAGTGCGCGGATTGAAGCCTCTACCCAAGAAATCACACAGGTGGGGGTTCTCATTGCTGAGCTGGCTGAAAAAGCCGATGAGCTAGATAAGCTGCTGAAACAATTTGATATTGGTGAGTGCCATCGTTAACAGGCAGACCAATGCCCAAGCCTCATCAATACACCGCTACCCCCACCGCCCCCCGCGCAGCTTCAAACCCTGCGACAAGTGCGCCAATGCGCCGGTGGCATGACCGGCATGGGTCAAGGCCACGGCCAGCGCGTCGGCGGCATCGGCTTGCGGCGTGCCAGACAAACCCAATAAGCGCACCACCATCGCCTGCACTTGGGCTTTGTCGGCTTTGCCATGCCCCACCACTGCCTGTTTGACTTGCAGCGCGGTGTACTCGGCCACGGGCAAATCCCGCAGCACCAAGGCACTCAAACACGCCCCCCGCGCCTGCCCTAGCATCAAGGTTGCGGCGGGATTGATATTGACGAACACCTGCTCCACCGCCGTTTCCGTGGGGTGGTAGGTGTCGATGACTTCAAACAGGTGGGTCACAATCACCCGAATCCGTTCTGATAGCGGGGCTCTGGGCGGGGTGCGAATGCAGCCTGAACCGACATAACGGCGTGCCTGCCCGTGCAAATCAATCACCCCAAAGCCCGTAATCCGGCTACCAGGGTCGATGCCCAGCACACGACGAACCGGCTGACTCACCAGCCCGCCGCCAAGGTGCGGGCGGTGTCTAACCGCTGTGGCGTACCGACATCCAGCCAAGTGCCGCGCCAGACTTCGCCGCTGACCCGCCCTTGCGCCATTGCCGCGCGGAGCAGCGGAGCGAGTTTGGCCGGCTGGTTTGCCGCCAACCCTGCAAACAGCGCGGGGTGATACACCCCCACACCGGCAAAGGTGTAATGCGGCTGGTCCAGCACGCGCCCCGCTGGACTGAGGTCAAAATCACCGTCGGGATGCTCCGGCGGGTTGGGCACGAGGACAAGGTGCGCCAAATCGCCCGCTGCCCAACACTGGGCACGCGCCAGCAGGGCGGCAAACGGGTAATCGGTCAGCACGTCGCCATTCACCACGACAAACGGCGCATCGCCCAGCAGCGGTAAGGCACGGGCAATGCCACCGGCGGTTTCCAGTGCGGTGGTTTCGGGGGAATAGTGCAGCTGCACGCCCCACGCCGCACCCTGGCCCAAGGCGGCTTCAAGCGTCGCGCCAAGGTGGGCGTGGTTGACCACAATGTCGGTCAGCCCTGCCGCCACCAAGTGGCGTAAGTGCCAGCCTATCAGCGGCTCTGCGCCGACTTGCAACAGGGGTTTGGGCGTGGTGTCGGTCAGGGGGCGCATCCGTTCGCCCCGCCCTGCGGCCAACACCATGGCACGGGGTGCGGCGGCACTCATGTGCTCGGCTCGTAACGGAAATCATCCCCCGTCAGCTTTTGAATCAAGCGACCCAAGGGCAACAGCTCGGTGTAACGCTTGCAGGTGCGTTTAAGGTGCTCGACCACCAGCGGCATGTTCTGCAAATAGCCGTCCTTGCCATCACGGTGATAAAGGCGGGCAAAAATCCCCAGCACTTTAAGATGCCGCTGCACGCCCATCCACTCAAAGTCGCGGTAGAAAGTGTCAATGTCGGCGGGCACGGGCAAACCAGCTTGACGCGCCAACTGCCAGTAGCGCACCACACGGTCGAGAATCTCATCCTCGGGGAGCGGCATATAGGCATCTTTGAGCAAAGACACGAGGTCATAGGTAATCGGGCCGTAAACCGCATCTTGGAAGTCCAGCACGCCAGGATTCGGCGCGACCACCATCAAGTTGCGGCTGTGATAATCGCGATGCACAAACACTTTGGGCTGCGCCAAGATATTGTCCAGCAGCAGGGTCTTGGCGGCGTGCCACACTTCGCGCTCTTTTACGCCAAAGGCTTTTTCGCGGTGGCGGCTGGCAAACCAGTCGGGGAAAAGCTGCAATTCGCGGGTTAGCAGGGCTTCGTCGTAGTCGGGGAGGCAATCGGGGCGGCTGGCGGCTTGCAGCGTGACCAAGGCGGCTAGGGCATCGCGGTACAGCCCCTCGGCGCATTCGGGGGCAAGGGTCAGGGCGGTCAGATAGGGGGTATGGCCGAGGTCATCGAGCAGCAAAAAGCCTTGCTCAAGCTGCTGGGCACGCACCGTCGGCACATGCAAACCGGCTTCGGCAAACAGCTGGGCAATCGCCACAAACGGGCGGCAGTCTTCGTGGGCGGGCGGGGCATCCATCACAATGGCGGTGTCGCCATCAGCAAAAGTTGCCCGCCAGTAGCTGCGAAAACTGGCATCGCTGCTGGCAGGGGCGAGGGTAAACGGGCGATGGGGGCAGGTCTCGGTCAGCCAAGCGGCGAGGTGTGCAGTGCGGTCGGTCATGGTGTGCCTAAATAACAGAGAAATCGGGTGCGCGAATTATACGGGCAGTTCCCTGTTGGGCAATCGATGGCCATCCCACTGCCAGTGAAAAACACACGCCTGAAACCCAACCGACAAAGGGGGACAGCCCGCCACAGGCGGTCGCCCTTTGTCGGTTTTTTGTGGGCGGGACGGGTTCTCCAGCCTAACCCAACTGCCGCAATACCCACAGCGGCGGTACGCGCAGCAGGCGGCGGGTGGTCGGCCAGCCGGCCAGCGTCGCCATCACCGCCCCGCCGCCCACGCCAATCGGCAGCAACCACAGATTCAGCCGCATCGGCACTTCCAGCATCTGCACACTGACCACCGCCGACAAGCCCAACGCCCCCAGCGCGGCCAAACCGCCTGCCACGCCGCCTAGCCACACAAATTCCGCCAAGGCAATGGTGCGGAGCTGCCGGTAAGACGCACCCAAGGTGCGCAGCATCGCCGCATCCAAAGCGCGTTCATCGTGGGTGGCCAGCGTTGCCGCCCACAACACCAACACCCCCGCCGCCAGACTAAAGCCAAACACTGCTTCAATCGCCCACGTCAGCCGGTCGAGCAAGCGGCGCACCTCGGCCAAAATCGCCCCAACATCCATCACGGTCAGATTGGGGAAGGCCTGCACCAAGGCCGACATCGCCGCCTCACGGTCGGGCGGCAGGTAAAAGCTGGTGAGATAGCTGGCCGCTTGCTTGCCCAAGAGGCTGGGGCTGCCATAGACAAAGAAATTCACCTTAAAGCTGTCCCAATTCACCTTGCGGAGATGGGTCACGGGGGCTTGGTATTCGGTGCCGGCAATATCAAAGCGCAACACGTCGCCCAGCTTGATGCCTAGGGTGTCTGCCAGCCCGACTTCCACCGAAAAAGCATCGCCCGACCCGCCCCACGGTGCCCCTGCCACCGAACGGTTATCCGCCGGCAGGGTGTCGGTCCACGACAGGTTAAATTCCCGCTCGGCCAGCCGCTGGGCGCGGTCGTCGGCGTAGCTTTCGGGGCGTACGGCTTGGTCGTTGATAAACAGCAGCCGTGCCCGCACCATCGGGGCAAACTGCGGGGCGGGCAGCCCCTGTGCGGCAAACAGGGCTTCGATGCCTGCCCGTTGCGGCGGCTGGATGTTAATCACAAAGCGGTTGGGCGCATCGGCGGGCAGGGTGCTGTGCCATGCGGTGAGTACGTCATTTTTAACAATGGTCAGCACCAACAAGGCCATCATCCCCACGGCCAGTGCCACAATCTGCACCACGGTCAGGCCCTGCCGCCGCGCCGCATTGGCCAGCCCAAACCGCCAGCCGACCTTGCCGCCCGAAGGCAGCCGCCGCAGCAAGGACACCAAGCCCCATGCCCCCGCGCCCGCCACCAGCAAAAATACGGCAAAGCCCAGCAACACCAGCACCGCCAATTTGGGCTCGCCGGCCTGCCATGCCATCAGCCCGCACAGGGTCAGCCCACCCAGCAGGTAGCCGCTGCGGCCTAAATGGGTGGGGACAGGTTCATCGCGAAACACCCGCAGCGTGGGGGTGCGCTTCAACGCCAATAAGGGCGGCACGGCAAAGCCAAACAGCAGCACCCCGCCCAAGGCCATGCCCGACAGCCACGGTTGCAGGCCGGGCTGGGGCAGGTTGTCGGTCAGCCCCGCCGCCAGTTGCGACACCGCTGCCGCCTGCGCCACCCAGCCCAAGCACGTCCCCAACACCCCCGCCACCACGGCCAAACCGGCAAATTGGAACAGGAACAGCGACAGAATTTCGCCCTGCCCCGCCCCCAAGCACCGCATCACCGCCACCGAAGCCGTGTGGCGGGTTAAATACCGCCGACAGGCCAAAGATACTGCCGCCGCCGACAACATCACCGCCAACAAGGCCGTCAGCCCCAAAAAGCGGGTGGCGCGTTCCAGTGCCA
The DNA here is from genome assembly GCA_937871815.1 of uncultured Neisseriales bacterium. Lineage (GTDB taxonomy): Bacteria > Pseudomonadota > Gammaproteobacteria > Burkholderiales > Aquaspirillaceae > Rivihabitans. The sequence goes on along the minus strand of CALMOJ010000049.1, from coordinate 3,901 downwards.
CGCGGATTTCAGGGCGGGCTTCTTCGATATTGTCTAGCCGCTCGCCGCGCTTGAGCTTGGGCAGCAGGTCTAGCCGCAGGGCTTCGACCGCGCTGGGCGCACCGGCCACCAGCACCCGCCAACGGGCACGGCTACCGGTTTGAATCAGGCCGGTGCGAGCCAAGTCTTGCTGGTTCAGCATCAGGCGGGGGATGAAGTTATACAGGTCCATCGCCCCGTCCGGCTCACGCACCAACTGGCCTTGCAGCACAAAGTCTGCCGCGCCCAGTGTCAGGGTGTCGCCCAGTGCCACGCCGAGTTTTTGCATCAGCCGCGCATCCATCCACACCGTACCGGCAGCGGGCTGAAGCTGGCCGTGCTGGATGCGGTCGGCAAACTGCACGCTCAGCTCGCCCCGCAGCGGATAGCCCGCACTCACGGCTTTAAACGTGGCTAACTGGCTACGCCCCCGCGCCAACACCATGCTGGGGAAGGTGACGGTTTCTGCGGTGCTTAATCCGGCGGCACGGGCTTGGTCGCGGTAGGGCTGCAGCGCAGCATGGTCGGCATTGACCACAAGGTCAGCCGCCAACAAATGCGTGGCTTGCAGCCGTAAGCCGCGTTCAACACGGTCGGCAAAAAAACTGACGCTAGAAAACGCCGAGACAGCAATCACCAAGGCAATGACCAGCAAAGACAGCTCCCCTGCGGCGATTTCACGGCGCATTAAACGCAAGGACAGGGCGATACGTTCAAGCCAAGGCACGGCCAGTCTCCGTCAGTTTGCCATCGGCGAGGCGGTAAACCCGCTCGCAGCGATCGGCCAGAATGTCGTCGTGGGTGACCAAAATCAGCGTGGTGTCTTGCTCGCGGTTCAGGGCAAACAGCAGTTCGATAATGTGGTCGCCGGTTTCAAAGTCGAGATTGCCGGTGGGCTCATCGGCAAACAGCAGCTTGGGCTCGGTGACAAAGGCACGGGCAAGGGCGACGCGCTGTTGTTCGCCGCCAGACAAATGACGGGGATAGTGTCCGAGTCGCTTTTCTAAGCCCACCCGCACCAGCATGGCGGTGGCGCGTTCTTTGGCACTCTTCAGCCCCGCCAATTCCAGCGGCAACATGACGTTTTCGAGCGCGGTCAGGGCGGGCAAGAGCTGGAACGACTGAAAAACAAAGCCCACCAGCCGCTGACGCAACTTGGCGCGTTCGTCTTCGTCGAGCGAGGCGAGTAGCTTGCCGAACAGGGCGACTTGGCCGCCGGTGGGGTGATCTAGCCCCGCCAAAATCCCCAGCAAGGTGGATTTGCCCGAGCCGGAGCTGCCGACGATGGCGACGGTCTCTGCCGCCCGCACCGTGAGATTGACGCTGCGTAAAATCGACAGCGTTTCGCCGCCGTAGTGAACTTGCCGTGCGATGTCGAGGGCTTGCACAATAGGCGGGAGAGAGGGGTGTCCCATGCGAAGAACGATCCTGTTGATAAGCTTAATGTGTTTGGCTGCACCCACATGGGCGGCCAAGGTGTTGGTATGGGGTGATTCGCTGTCCGCCGCCTATGGACTGCGTGCCCAAGAAGGCTGGGTGGCGTTGCTGGCGACCCAGTTAGGGGCGGCGCACAGCGTGGTCAATGCCAGCCAAAGCGGCGAAACCACGGCGGGCGGACTCAGCCGCTTGCCTGCGGCCTTGCAGCAACATCGCCCTGATGTCGTGGTGCTGGAGCTGGGCGCGAACGATGGGCTGCGCGGTCTGCCCTTGGACGAGATGCGCAGCCACCTTAGCCAGATGATTCGCCTCAGCCAAACGGCGGGGGCGCGGGTCTTGCTGGTGGGCATGGCGCTGCCGCCCAATTATGGTATGGCTTATACCACAGCGTTTAGCCGCGTGTATGCCGACACCGTCCGCCAGCATCGTATTTCGTTTGTGCCGCTGCTGATGGCGGGATTTGAAGCCGACCGCCGCTATTTTCAAGCCGATGGTTTGCATCCAACCGCCGCCGCACAGGGGATGATGCGGGACACGGTGAGCAAGCCGCTGTTGCCGCTGCTGAAAACGCGCTGAGAGTCTCGCGAACGAGGGGTTAGCCAAGGCGAAATGCCTAATAAAATCGCAATTGCTGCGGTCTTGGCACTTGTTCCCTTCTACTGGTGGGGGGCGACGGCGCAGTCGGACGGGGTGGTTGCTGGCGATGCCGCCAGTGCTAAAACCCAGCCCCAAAGCCAAAGCCAAAGCCAAAGCCAAAGCCAAAGCCAAAGCCAAAGCCAAAGCCAAAAGCAGCCACCCCGCCCCGACGGGGCACCCCTCCGAAAGGAGGGGAATAAAGACTAAGCCCCCACTGCCACGCGTGGCAGGATTTCAGCCCGACGAAGCCGCTGTTTTTAAAAAGACGTTGAACAGATTCTGAAAGGCCGACACCCATGAATATCTTACAAGGCAGTTTTAATTTGATTGGGGCGGGGCGCGTCGGGCAAACCTTGGCGCGACGTTGGCACGAAGCCGGGGTGTTTCAGCTCGGCGGCGTGGTGACGCGCCGTGCCGACCGTGCGGCGAAGGCTGCGGCGTTTATCGGGGCGGGGCAGCCCAGCACGCTGGCACAGCTCCCCGCTGCGGCGGTGACGCTAATCGCCACCGACGATGGCCGCCTCGCCGAGGTGGCGGCTGTGCTGGCGGCGACCCGTGCCGATTGGCAGGGCTGCACGGTGTTTCATGTCAGTGGTGCGCTGCCAGCGGCGGTGTTGCTGCCCTTGCAAGCACGGGGGGCGGCGATTGCCAGTGCCCATCCGGCCATGAGCTTTGCCGACCCTGCCCATGCCGTGGGTCAGTTTGACGGCACACCGGTGGCCTTGGAAGGCGATGCGGCGGCCTGCGCCCTGCTGCATTCAGCTTTTGCGGCTATCGGCGGCCAGCCTTTTGCTTTGGCGGCGGGTGCCAAAACCCACTATCACGCGGCCTTGTCGATGGCTTCGAATTATCTGGTGACGCTGACCGCCTTGGCCGAAAGCACTTTGGGCGAGGCAGGGCTGTCCCCCGTCGAGGCGCGTGCCTTGCTGGCCCCGTTGATGCGCCAGTCGCTGGACAACGCACTGACCTTGTCCCCCGCTGTGGCGTTGACCGGCCCGATTGTGCGGGGCGATGCCCAGACCGTGGCGGCCCACCTTGCTGCGCTGCTAGAGCCCACGCGCAGCCTCTACCGCGCTTTGGGTCGCGCCACGCTGACCTTGGCCGCTGACAGCCCTTACCCTGCGGAACGGGCGGCGGTGGCGACGGTGTTAGAAGCTGTTTACGATCTGCGAGACTAGGGTGATAGGGCAGGGGTAGTGGTGGGGGGGGGCACTCCGCACGCCTTGACCGCCCCCTCCTGTTTCAGCCGCCCAAAACAAAGCCCCCGCTTGGTAAACAGTGGGGGAATCGTCATATCCGGCTGATAAAGCCGATAAATTACGCTGGGGAGTGGGTATTGAGCCAGTCTTTGACGACCTGATTCACCCGAGTTTGCCAGCCCTTGCCGCTCGCCTTCAGTGCTGCCAGAACATCAGCATCGAAACGAATGGTGGTTGGCACCTTGGTGGGTGATTTTTGCGGTCCGCGCTCGCCACGTTCCTTCTTGAGTGCAACTAAGTCCGCCAGAAAATCGGGTGGCAGAACTTCGGCGGCAGGACGGAATACGCCGACATCAACCTTGGACAGGTTACCAACCTCGCCATCCTCATCAATTAAGGGTAAGTGGGAAGCCATGTTTATTTCCTTCTCTCGAGTTGGCCTTGCGAAAGCTTATGATTCGCATGCCCTGCGCGGTTTTGCTAAACACCAGTGCGTGTAAGCGTGCATCCAGATACCCAACAAGTGCAACGAAGCGTGGTTCCGAATAGGGCTTTCGGGGCTTTGTTGCACAAATCAGCGTCGTAGTGCCGCTGGTAGAATAGCTACATGA
>CALMOJ010000048.1 GCA_937871815.1 uncultured Neisseriales bacterium | reverse complement strand
CCGGTGCTCGAAGGGCTGCAAGGCTGTGGCGTGCCCTTATCGTTGGATACCCGCCGCACGGCGGTGATGCAGGCCGCCCTTGCCGTTGGGGTGGACATGATTAACGATGTGGCCGCCCTTGAAGACACCGGCGCGATTGCCGCCGTGGCCGCGCATCCCGTCGCGGTGTGCCTGATGCACAAGCAAGGCAACCCCGATGCCATGCAGCAATCACCCCAGTACCAAGACGTGGTCGGCGAAGTACAGGCCTACCTTGCCCAGCGGATAGCCGCTGCGGTGCAGGGCGGCATTGGCCGTGAACGGCTGCTGATTGACCCTGGCTTTGGCTTTGGCAAAACGGTCGCGCACAACTACACCCTTTTGGCGCACCTAGCACAATTTGCCGCGCTGGCACCGGTCTTGGTCGGCTTGTCGCGCAAGTCCATGCTGGGCGCGGTGACAGGGCGAGAACAGCCCGCCGACCGTGTCGCGGCCAGCGTGGCCGCCGCCTTGCTGGCCTGCCAACAGGGTGCCAGCATTGTGCGGGTGCATGATGTTGCCGCCACCCGTGATGCCCTTGCGGTGTGGGAAGCGACCCGTGCTGCCCACTAGCCTCGCCCTCTTGCTTCTAAACCGGCCATGCCTTCCCGCCGCTGGTGGCAGCGGGGCTTGCTTGGCTGTGATTCCCTTTCGGAGGAGGGGTACCCCGCAGGGGTGGGGTGGTTGCTTTTGACTTTTGGGTTTGGCTTTTGACTCTGGCGGCCTCGTCAGTCACCACCCCGTCCGGCTTTGCCGTCCACCCCTCCGGCGGAGGGAAATAAAAGCAAAGATTGCAGCGATGCGCTTTTTTGCGCATTTCGCCTTGGCTGACTCGTCGTTCGCGAGACTTTGAATAGGTTCTTACCACCCCGCTTTGCCTCCGTGCAGAAAGTCCTCCCCCATGAGCAAACGTAAATATTTTGGTACCGATGGTGTGCGCGGCGAAGTCGGTCACGCGCCGATTACCCCTGACTTTGTGCTACGGCTGGCCAATGCCGCTGGGCGGGTGCTGGTTGACCACGATAGCCGCCATCGCCCCGCCGTGCTGATCGGCAAAGACACCCGTATTTCGGGCTATATGCTCGAAGCCGCCCTGCAAGCCGGCTTTGCCGCAGCGGGGGTGGATGTGTATTTGGCGGGGCCTTTGCCCACCCCAGGCATTGCCTATCTGACCCGCGCCCTGCGTTTGCAAGCCGGTGTGGTGATTTCCGCCTCGCACAACCCCTACCAAGATAACGGCATCAAGTTTTTTGCCGAGGGTGGGGTCAAGCTCGATGACGCGCTGGAGCACGAAATTGAAGCCCTACTCGATGCACCGCTGCTGACCCGCCCCTCGGCAGAATTGGGACGCGCCAAGCGGATTGACGATGCCCAAGGGCGGTATATCGAATTCTGCAAAAGCACGTTTCCCAGCGACCGCGACTTGCGCCACCTCAAGCTGGTGGTGGATTGCGCCAACGGAGCAGCCTACGACATCGCCCCCAAAGTGTTCCACGAGCTGGGCGCAGAGGTTATCGCCATCGGCAACCACCCCAACGGCCTCAACATCAATGACCAATGCGGCGCAACGCACAGCAAAACCTTGCAGCAAGCGGTGCTGACCCACGATGCGGACTACGGCATCGCGCTGGATGGCGATGCTGACCGGCTTATCATGGTGGACAAAGAAGGGCGGGTTTACGACGGTGACCAGCTCTTATACGTCATCGCCAAGGCACGGGCAGCGCAAGGGACGCTGGTCGGCGGCGTGGTTGGCACGGTCATGACCAATCTGGCGATGGAACTCGCCCTCGGCAAACAAGGCATCGCCTTTGGCCGCGCCAAAGTTGGCGACCGCTATGTGCTGGAGATGTTGGGCGCAGAAGGCTGGCAGTTGGGCGGCGAAAGCTCTGGGCATATTTTGTGCCTCGATAAGCACTCTACCGGCGATGGGATTATTTCCAGCCTGCAAGTGCTGACCGCACTGGCGACCTTGAACATGGACTTGGCGTGCATCTGCCGCGATTGGCAGCCCTTCCCGCAGACCATGATTAACGTCCGGCTGACCCCCAAAATGGACTGGAAAGCCGCCAGCCAAGCCACGCTGCGTGATGCCGAGCAGGCTTTGGCTGGACGGGGGCGGGTGGTGTTGCGTCCCTCTGGCACCGAGCCGGTGGTGCGGGTGATGGTGGAAGCCGATGCCCCCGCCCTCGCCGAGCATTGGGCTCGCACCATTGCCCATGCGATTGAGACAGGACACGCGGCGGGTTAAAAAGCTGTTTACGCGCTGTGAGACTCGGGTGATCCTGCGTTGAAATGCCCCAAAGAATGCTCATTGACCTTGTGTCAACTGCGCTTTTTTGGGGCATTTCGCCTTGGCTGACCCGTCGTTCACTAGAACGTAAACAGCTTCTAAGAGGCTGTTTACGCGCTGTGAGACGCGGCTGAGCCTGCGTTGAAGCCCCCCAAAAAAGGCGTGCTCATGCCGATTTTGGGGGGCTTCGTTTTGGCGACTCCTGCGCGTAAACCGCTTCTAGCTGGGGTCAATACACCGCACCACACGCGGGGCGACGGCACACATCAGTTCATAGCCAATGGTGTTGGCCGCCGCCGCAATGGTTTCAATCGGTAAGCCCTGCCCCCAGAGTGTCACCGTGCTGCCCACGTCTGCTGTCGGGCAGGGGGTTAAATCCACCGCCAGCATATCCATCGACACCCGCCCCACCGTCCCGCTGCGCTGCCCATCGACCAAAACAGGGGTGCCGCTGGGCACGATGCGGGGGTAGCCATCGGCATAGCCACAGGCCACCACCCCCACCCGCATCGGCTTGTCTGCCGTAAAAGTCGCCCCGTAGCCCACCGATTCCCCCGCCGCCAGCGTTTGCGTGCCGATAAGCTGGGCTTGCAAGGTCATGGCAGGGCGCAAGCCCAGCTCCGCGCCGACCTGCTCGGCAAAAGGCGAACAGCCGTACAACATAATCCCAGGCCGTAACCACGCCGTGTCGGCGATGGGGTGGCGCAAAATCGCAGCGGAATTAGCCACGCTCACCGGCAAGCCCAGCCGCTGCGCCACTGGTGCAAAGGCCGCCCACTGCGCCGCAATGCCTGCAGGCTCGTCTGCCGTGGCAAAGTGGGTCATTAGCACCGCCAGCCGCACACCAGACACCGCCCGCAGCCGCGCCACCACAGCCTCTGCGTGGTCAGGGCGAAAGCCGAGGCGGTTCATGCCGGTATTCAGCTTCAGCCACACGGTCAGCGGTGCGGCGGTGGCGGGCAGCGGCGTGGTTTCGAGCATACGGAGCTGGGCTTCGTGGTGGATTGCCACCCCTATCCCTGCTTGGGCACAGGCGCGTAGCTCGGCCACGTCAAAAAAACCTTCCAGCAGCACCAGTGGACGCGTTTCGCCGTGGTCGCGCAGGGTCAGGGCGTTTTCGCTGTTGAGCAGGGCAAAGCCATCGGCCTCGGGCAGCGCGGCCACCACCTGCAAAAATCCATGCCCATAGCCATCAGCCTTAATCACCGCCATCGCACGGCCTTGGGGGGCGTGTTGTTTGGCTAGACGGTAATTGTGTGCCAAGGCATCGGGGTGAATGCGGGCAAGGATAGGGCGGGTCATAGCAAGGGGCTTTCGGCAAAAACGTGGGGCAAGGGCGGGAGCGCGTGCAAGGGGCAGGGTTGTGCGCCATCCACCCGCCCAGCGGCTGGCAAACATTATACGCAGAGGACAGGGAGAATCTGGCGGGCTTGGGTTACACTCTCGCCCACCCTTTCGCAGCAATCGCCGCAGGACGGCCCGATGGATATTCTACAAACACTGATTGACTTTTTTACCCACTACGGCTATTTCGCCGTTTTTTTTGTGCTGCTGATTTGCGGCTTTGGCGTGCCGATTCCAGAGGACATCACCCTTGTCGCCGGCGGGGTGATTTCGGGTTTAGGCTATACCAACGAACACTGGATGTTTGTGGTGGGCATGGCCGGCGTGTTGACCGGCGATGCCACCATGTTTCTGCTGGGGCGTTTTTACGGCAATACCTTGTTGCAGTGGCCACTGGTGGCGCGGGTGGTCACCCCCGAACGCTTTGTCGCCGTGCAAGCCAAGTTTGAGAAATACGGGGTCTGGGTGCTGTTTGTGGCGCGTTTTCTGCCTGGGCTACGCTCGCCGATTTTTATCACCGCTGGGGTGACGCGCCGTGTGCCGTTTTGGCGTTTTTTGCTGATGGATGGCTTGGCCGCGCTGATTAGCGTGCCGGTGTGGGTGTATTTGGGCTTTTTGGGTGCGTCTAACCGCGATTGGCTGCTGACGTGGGTACACCGAGGCCAAACTGGCTTGCTGGGTTTGATTGGGGTGAGTGTGGTCGGGGGGATTGCGTTTTGGTGGATGAAACGCCGCCGCAAGCAACAAGCCGCCGCCTTGGTTCACGCCGTGGGCAAAGACCGCAAACGGTCTCGTCGTACCCGCTGATGCGGCGTATAAGGCGACGCGTCAAGAAAGCCATAAGACGCTAAAAAATACTGAATCAGGTAGTACTAGAGAGGTTGGGCGTCGCGTGACTCGCCCGTGTGTCATTTCCTGCGGGCCCGAACCACCGCAGTCAAACTTTTTCCGCGTCACGATGCGGAAACCCTTGTATGTGGGCAGCTGGAGCGCCTCGGGATTATTTCCGAAATGACCTGACCGGTACTATAGATAGGCACGCATCGCATGACAAATCCACTTGTTATCACCGTCGATACCACCCAAGTCGATGGCTATTTTAATGGCCTGTCAGTCCGCGCCAGCAACCCCAGCCCCGCCTATATCGCCATCGGCGAGTACCTGACCCGCGTCGCCGACCAAACTTTTCCCGCCAGCAGACCCCAGACGGCCAGCGGTGGGCATCCAATAGCCGATTAACGATTGAGCGATACCTCGCCACCAAGGGCGGGGCAAAATCCCTGAACAAAAAAGGCCAGCTCAATAGCAAGGGCGCACTGCTTGTCAGCTCTAAAAAGATGGGGCACCCCTCCACGGGAGGGGAATAACAGCCCAATCACACAGCGGGGAATCACGTTTTTGTGAGGTTGAGGACAGGTGCTCAGACCTGTGCCCCCTCGGGGTCCATCACCCCCCGATTGGCGAGTTCATCGGCGCGTTCGTTCAACGTATGACCGGCATGGCCTTTGACCCAGTGCCATGCGATTTGGTGGCTGGCACAGGCCGCATCAAGAGCTTGCCACAGGTCGGCATTTTTCACCGGCGCACGGCTGGCGGTTTTCCAGCCCCGTGCCTTCCAGCCGTGTATCCACTCGCTAATGCCCTTTTGCACATACTGCGAATCGGTATAGACCCGCACCGTCGCAGGGCGTTTGAGGCTGCGGAGGGCTTCAATCACCGCCCGCAGCTCCATGCGATTATTGGTGGTGGTCGGCTCGCCACCCCAAATTTCTTTTTCTGCTTCACGATAGCGCAACAACGCGCCCCAGCCGCCAGGGCCGGGGTTGCCTTTGCACGCACCATCGGCGTAAATCTCTACGACGGCATCCGCCGTCACTGCATCAGAGGTCATCGGGGGTTTCCGTGTGAATTAAACGACCATCCCGCTTGCTGCCGACAGGGACAGCCAAGGCGCGGGGCGCGTAAGTTTGCCAGCGGGGAGTCAAAAGTCGCATACCGTGCACCCGTTTAATCACCTCAAGGCCATAGACCCCTGCCGCTGCCGGCCACCACCGGTCGCCTGCGTCTTCCATAAACGCACAGCGTGCCAGCCACGCTTCGCCTTCAAACGGGGGGCGGTAGCAGAGAAATGCCCCGCCCGCAGGCTCTAGGCTCAGCACGCGCAGCCAGTCTTTTAGCCGATGGAGCGCAATAAACCGCCCCTGCCAAGGCGGGCACTGCTGGTTTTTAAGCCGCCGTGCCATACCCCACAGGCTGTAGGGATTAAAGCCGGTTAACACCGCCCGCCCCTCTGGCACCAACACCCGTTCCACCTCGCGCAGCACCTGATGTGGCTGGGGCGAAAAATCCAGCACATGGGGGAGCAGCACCAAATCTAAGCTTTGATTGGCAAACGGCAAGTGAAACGGTACACAGCCCACGGCGACGTTGCCTTGTTCGCCCACCACGCCCTTCCACGGGATACGGCTTTCGCGCAGAAACGGCACATCAGGCATCCCCACCTGCACCGCGTAATAGCCAAAAATATCGGCCACGGCGTGGTCGATATAGCGTTGTTCGCAGGCAAGGGCATAGCGTCCTAGCGGGGTGGCGAACCACGCATGGAGTGCGGTCATACGGACACCGCTTGGCAGGGCGAGGCAAAAGCCGCTAGGGTAGGGGCTTTATTTTGCGGGGTACTGACCATGCAAGTGACTCCTGTTCCAGCGTTTGACGACAATTATATCTGGGTTTTACACGGTGCTAGCCGCGCGGTCGTGGTGGACCCCGGTGATGCCGCCCCCGTGCTGGCTTTTTTGGCCGCGCACCAGCTGACCTTGGCGGGCGTGCTGATTACCCACCATCACGGCGACCACACCGGTGGCATTACGGCATTGCAGGCGGCTTTTCCGGCAGTGGTGATTTATGGCGCAGCCACCCAAGCCGAGGTGAACCAGCCTGTGCAAGACGGCGACACGCTTGATTTGGGGGCGGATTTCCCACCCTTCACCGTGCTGGCCACCCCAGGCCATACGCTCGACCACCTAAGCTATCTGGGCGGCGGCTATCTGTTTTGCGGCGACACCCTATTTGGCGGGGGATGCGGGCGGCTGTTTGAAGGCACACCGGCGCAGATGCTGGCCTCGCTCGACCGGCTGGCCGCGCTGCCAGAAGACACCCACGTCTGCCCCGCCCACGAATATACGCTGTCCAATTTGCGCTTTGCCCAGCGGGTAGAGGGCGATACCCCCGCCCTTGGCATCCGGCTGAGCGTGGACACCGCCCGCCGTGCCGCAGGGCAGCCGACCGTGCCCAGCACACTGGCGATTGAGCACGCCACCAATCCTTTTTTGCGGGTAGCAGAGCCGGCGATTTGGGCGCAGCTCGCCGCAGAAAATGGGACGATGCCCGCAGACCGCTTGGCCGCTTTTACTGCACTACGGGTATGGAAAAATCGGTTTTAATCCGAGGGCATAGGCGGCAGGTCAAGGAAATAGCTGTTTATATTTCAAATAGTTGACAGCCAAACAGGGGCAAACTAGCATCGCGCCCACTCCTCGTTTTTAAAAGCTGCCAACCGTGATGAAACGCCTCTCACCGCTTGCGCTTGCCGCGTGCTTTGTTCTCCCTGCCGCCGCCTCTGCCCAAGACCTCTCCGCGACCACCAGCCCCCGCGATACCGCTGCCTACTTTATGGGGTTGAACGCCAGTTTGCTGCGTAACGGCGACAACGTCTGGCAACGGGCGCGTGAGGGCTTTCAGTTGCCCGATACCGATGCCGACATCGTGCGCCGCCACGAAGCCGCCTACTCTGCCCGCCCTGAATCGTTCCGCCGGATGCTCGACCGCAGTCGTCCCTACTTGTTCCACATCATGAACGAAGTGGAACGCCGAGGGATGCCCACCGAAATCGCCTTCTTGCCGCTGGTCGAAAGCGCGTTTAACGCCCAAGCCGTCTCCAGTGCCAAAGCTGCAGGCTTGTGGCAGTTTATGCCTGCCACCGGTCGGCACTATGGGCTAGAGCAAACCGTGTGGTACGACGGTCGGCGCGATGTACTGGCCGCCACCCAAGCCGCCCTCGACTATCTGCAAAACCTCTACGGCATGTTTGGCGATTGGAATTTAGCCCTTGCGGCCTATAACTGGGGCGAAGGCAATGTGGGTCGTGCGATTGAAAAAAACCGCGCCAAAGGCCTCCCCGAAGACTTTGCGTCTATTCGGATGCCGAACGAAACGCGGAACTACGTCCCCAAGCTGCTGGCCGTGCGGAATATCCTGACCGACCCCTCCCGCTTTGGCGTGAGCTTGGCCGCCTTTCCGAATAAGCCGCACTTTGTGTCGGTCAGCACCGGGAAGCACATGGATTTGGATGTCGCCGCCAAGCTGGCAGAAATGCCGATGGACGAGTTTAAAGTGCTAAACCCCGCCTTTAACCGCCCCATTTACGCCCACAAACCTGGACGGCAATTGCTGATTCCGGCTGCCCGCGCCGAAGCGTTCGAAAAGAACCTCGCCAACTACACCGCCCCGCTGATGAGCTGGCAGCCGTACACCACCCAAGCCGGTGACACCGTCGAAACCTTGGCCGAACGCTTCAGCATGAAAGCCGATGCCCTGCGCCGTGTGAATGGCGTGGCGGGCAGCAGCTTGCCGCAGGGGCAAACCCTGTTGGTGGCGCAGCAAGGCGGCAGTCTCGCGCCGATTCCTTACGAAGTCCCCACCGTGGCACTGGTTGAGCCCGCCCGCCCTGATATGCGCCTAGATGCCCGCCCTGTGTCCGCCGTGGTGGCGAAAGCAAGCCCCGCCGTGACTGCACCGCTGCCCGTGGCTGCTGCGACACCCGCCGCGCCGCCTGTCGCTCCGCTGGTTTTGGCTGCTGCCCCCGTGGTGACGGCACCGGCGGCGGCCTTGCCTGCCGCGCCGCTGGCTCTGGCTCTGGCTACACCGGTTGCGGCCACCGCAACGGCCTCGCCTAGCCCTGCCCCCACCCTGTCTGCCGATACCGTGGTGACGGCTGCTGCGACTGCCGCCCCTGCCGCCACGGTTTCGCCGACGGCACCGGTGTTGGTTGCTGCTGCGCCGAGCGTCCCCGTGCCTGCTGATGCGGAGACGGCCAGCCCCGCGTCTCGCCCCGAAGCCACGGAGAGCGCGGCCTCTGCAGCACCGAGCACCGCTTCTGCCGCACCCGATGCCTTGGGGGATGAAGGCACCGCCGTCGTTGCTGCAAGTGCAGCTCCCGCCACTGTCCCCGCTGCTGCCCCTGTGGTGGCCGAAGCCCCATCCCGCACCCCGCCCCGCGTCTTACTGGCCACCGCCAGCATAAATGCCCCTGCGGCTGTGGTCGCCACGCCTGCTGCCCCCCCCAAATCCAGCACACCCGCAGCAACGGCAACCCCTGTGGTCAGCCGCCATGTGGTCAAGTCGGGCGACACGCTGTATAGCCTCGCCAAGCACTATGGCGTCACCCCCGCCGAGCTCAAAACCCGCAACCGTTTGGATTCGGACGCGCTGCACCTTGGGCAGACGCTGGTGCTGAATGGGGTAAGCAGCCCCGCCGCTGCACCCAAAGAAGTCCGCAAAGAGTATGTGGTGCAGAAGGGCGACACGCTGTTTAGCATCGCGCGGAAATTCAACGTGGAGCACAGCGACCTGATGAAGTGGAACCACGACAAGCAACTGGCGCGGCTGATGCCAGGGTTTAAACTGACTTTACGCACCCATTAAAGTGGGTTTAACGGCGCGTTAAAAAGCGGCAAGGGCACGGTGTCCTTGCCGCTTTTTTGTGGGTGACGGATAGGGCGTTTCATGGAGAAGTCTCTGGCGTGAGACTTGGCGTTGGTCAAATCCAGAAACGACAACACCCACCGGAACGAATCGGGAGGGTGTTGTCGTTTGCCTTGTGTGAACACACATTCAAGTGGATTTTTTCACAGGCAGCTGAAAATTTTTCGGTGGTGCATATTTTTTCGGACGCTCAATCTCTGCGCCATCGGCCAGCACCACTCTTTCGGCAAAAAGATTGCGTGCAAAATGTGACTCTGTTACGCGAATCCTGCCATTGGCGGCATCCTCGAGTGCCTTCGAACGATTAAGGCGTCGCTCGGGAATTGCGACGCGAATTTCTTTCTCGGGAAATGCCTCGCGAACGATTCGGATTGCGGGCGCAATATCCGTATCGGCGGTGTAGATGATGGCTTTGTCGAACATGCCCTTATAGGCCAGCTTCACCAGATAGACCGCGAGGTTGACATCACTTTCCTTTTCTTCGTGCCCATCCCACTGGTGCTTGCAACTCGGGCAATTGCGCGGCTTTTTCTTGAACGTACCCATCACTGGAACAACGCCGGTCGATTTGACCGCTTCGACATACACACGGTGGCGGTCTTGGGCATCCTGAGTAATCCATCCCGCGTATGCCGAGAAGTAATAACCACCGACAAGCAAATCATTTTTGGGATGAATGAGTGCCTTGCTCAGCGACCAGATATCAAGCCACTTGAGATAGTGTTTGGTGTTTGTATGCCGCTTGGTCGTCAGATGACGATCCAGATCGTCGATGGCGTGATAGAGATTGAAGCCATCCACAAAAATCACTACGCGATTTTGTTGCTCCAAAGCAAGTCCCCAAAATGAAACCGGCCGCGCTGGCGGCCGGGACCTTGGGGAAACCCCTCGGGATGATGAGCCGGTACCGCAGGGCACCGGGTCCAACAGCCGTGCTGTTGGGATGAGTGGCTCCGGCACCGCTGGGCACCGGGACCCTACGGTGTGCCGCAGGGGATGTTTAAGGCTCGAATTATCAGCACGCATCCCGTCATTGTCAATCGTCGCTGGGAACGTTTGTTTCCTGATGTTTGTTGACATCCTCCCCCGCCTTTAAAGACGGGGGATTCCTACTGCGGTCAGACTTGCGCCTGACGCACTTCGGCGGGTTCTTGCTTCACCGAGCGGCCTAGTTGCGCCGACTCTCCACAAGCTAACAAGCGGTGTCCCCGCTCTAAAACATTGATCGCGCCGACCACATCGGCGTGGTTCTCGTAGCCACATTTAACACAGGCGAACTGGGCTTGGCTGCGGCGATTCTCTTTTGAGATATGCCCACAGCACGGACACGTTCGGCTGGTGTTGTGCGGCGGCACGGCAATCAAATGCCCACCGCGCCACGCCAGCTTGTAGTCCAGTTGGCGGCGGAATTCGCCCCAGCCTTGGT
>CALMOJ010000047.1 GCA_937871815.1 uncultured Neisseriales bacterium | reverse complement strand
CGAAGTTATTAAAGCTGCCCAAGGTCACGACTGGTTGGCTAGGGTCGATTTGCGCTGCCAGTTCGGGCGGTAAATTGGCGAGGGGTTTTGGCGTTGCTGTTTCTTTGCCCCCGTTAGGGATGGCGTGATGGGGAGGGCGTGTCTGTGTAATGTTGTCGCTTTATCTCTCATTCGATAGATTCATGGCAAATAGACTCAGTGCACCTGCCAGAAGAGCGGTATTTGTACATTGATGTGGCCACTAGGCACATTCCGACTCGTTAGGGTCGCTTTAGCGTGTAGTAGTTTAGGTATACAGGTCGTGGTACTTATGCGTATATGCGTTTTAGATATACGCGCTCGCGAGGTTGTTTGAACCATTTAATAGTTCGCTTATATTTTTTGGTTTTTTTCATCTAAGATAGTGTTTTTAATGTGCTGCGTTACACTGTGTTGGTAGTGTGTAATAAAGCTGGTTTCGACATAAATACAGGTGTTTTTATGGCTTCGTTTTCCAAAAAAGAAGTATTTCCTAAAATATCATCAATTATTGATAATGCTTTGTTTACCAACCAGACAATTAGTCGAGACGAAATAGTTGAGTTGGTTGTTTTGATACATAAAGATATGGTCGAAAAAGCATCGGCGGGCTATAAAAACAGTGATTTATTTAACGTTGCTGGGAATATGGTTGACTGGTTTAGCGCAGATATAACCAAGAAATCCAATGTTGCCATACCTTGGATCGGCAAGTACGTTAGAACTAATCGATTAATAAACAAAAGAAAAATAACGGTTTATTCTCTGTCAATCGATATTGCTCAAGACGAAGAAATTAAAAATGCTGATGAGCTTTATTTTAGAGAGGGTGCTGTTAAGCAAGTGCTTATTAATGCCTACGAGAGAAACGCAAAGGCTCGAGAGATGTGTATAAAAATACATGGCTTAACTTGTGTGTGTTGTGGCTTTGATTTTAAAAAAGCATACGGCGATATTGGGTATGGCTTTATCCATATTCACCATATCAAGCCGATTTCAGAAATTGGGTGTGGCTATATCGTAAATCCTGAGAAAGATTTGTGCCCAGTTTGCCCAAATTGCCATGCTATGATTCACCGTAAATCCCCCCCTTTTACGGTTGAAGAAATTAAAGACATTGTGTCTCTATCGCAAACCCTGTTGACGCAAGTTGACGCAAAATGCTAAATCCGCCCCCGAGGGAGGAGACTTCGGGGCGTTGAAAAAGTCAGCCTATCGCTGCCAGTACTGGCAGAAGAGAGGAATATTCGTAGTCGGCACGGGGTACTTGACCTAAAAGCATGTTCAAAGCCTAGCGAATAAAGGGTCAGCCAAGGCAAAATTCGGAAAAAAAGCGCAGTTGGCACGAGGTCAATGAGCAGTTTTTTCCGAATTTCAATGCAGGATCACCCGAGTATCGCAGAGCGTAAATGGGTTCTAAAAACTAGCGCGATGGCACTAAGTAATGAGTCGTAAGGCATTTGCCCCCACCTAACTCTCCGCCCACACCCGCGCCGCCAAGCGCAGCACATGCAGCGCCGCTTGGCGGACAGGGTCAAATTGCACCCAGACGGCCAGCCGGTGCGGACTGATTTCGCTGACCCCAGACAAGGTAATCCGCGCTTGCCCTGCACAGTCCGAAGCCGAACTCAGCGCGGGCGAGGCCAGATACTGCAGCAGCTCCGACTGTTGCCACGCCGCCAGCAGTGCATCGGGCGCGGTGGGGTGGGCAAAGGTTAGGGTCAAGCGCAAGGTCGCGCCAAAAAAGACGGGGACGACGGTCAAGCCAACCTGCACCGTGGCGGGTGCTTCTTCGCCCAAGAGACGGCTCAGGTCGGCGGCGACTGCTGCGCCTTGCTCGTCCGTTTGGGGCAGCACGTTAAATGCCAGCCGCCGCGAAAACACCGTGTGTTCTATGTCTTGCTGGTTAAACAGCGCGGTGGTTTGGTCGGCCAGCTCGGCCAAGGCTTTGCGGCCGCGACACGACACCGGCACCATTCCTGTGGCTTCGACGGCAGTGGGGGAGAGGGCAAGCAGCGGCTGCAGCACCGTGGATAAGCCCACGGCGATGCCATCAGCAGCGGTAAAGGCCGCGTTATCGACGGCGCGGGACAGGTCAATCACCTGCGCCCCTGCCGATTGCGCCAACCGTGCCAAATGCGGGGCGGCGACAATCGGTGCCGCTAAAATCACCACGCGTACCTTGGAAAAATCGAATCCTTCGGCTTCTTCGACCGCCAGCTCACGTCGCCGAAAAGTGACGGTGGCACCTTCCGCTTCAGAAGTTTGGCTGGCCAGCGCGTACAGCCGCCCAACAGGAAAGCCGGCTTCGGCCAGTACGTCTAAAATCGCTTCGCCCATTAAGCCGGTCGCGCCGATGAGTGCCATATCGAGGGGGGGGGTCATCAGAATTCTCCGCAAAAAAACAAATCGCCTCCGCACAGGCGAAGGCGAGTCAAACAACCCGTTTTATGAGCAGGGAACGGGTCAGCCCTGTAGACGGCATGAACGGCGGCTGGGAAGCTTAGTTGCCCAGCACAATCCGCAACATCCGACGCAGCGGTTCAGCCGCGCCCCACAGCAATTGGTCGCCGCAGGTAAATGCGCTGATGTATTCGCCGCCCATGCCCAGCTTGCGGATACGCCCCACAGGGACGGTCAAGGTGCCGGTGGTGGCGGCAGGGGTCAGGTCACGCATACTGGCTTCGCGCTGGTTAGGCACGACTTTCACCCAGTCATTTGCACCGGCCAGCAAGCGTTCAATCTCGGCCACCGGCAGGTCTTGGGTCAGCTTGATGGTCAGGGCTTGGCTATGGCAGCGCATCGCGCCAATCCGCACGCACAGCCCGTCAATGATGATGGGGTTCTCGTTGCGCCCCAAAATCTTGTTGGTTTCGACACCGCCTTTCCATTCTTCTTTGGACTGACCATTGCCGAGGTCTTTGTCAATCCACGGAATCAGGCTACCAGCCAGTGGCACACCAAAGAAGGCGGTGGGGTTGGCCTCCGAGCGGATGAACTCGGACACTTTGCGGTCGATGTCCAGAATCGCGCTGTTCTTGTCGGCCAGTTCGGCGGCCACGGCGGCGTTGACTGCGCCCATACCGCTGAGCAGTTCACGCATATTGTTGGCCCCTGCACCCGAAGCCGCTTGGTAGGTCATGGAGGTCGCCCATTCCACCAACCCGTTTTGGAACAAGCCGCCCAGCGCCATCAACATCAAGCTGACTGTGCAATTGCCGCCGACAAAGGTTTTGCCGCCCTTGGCCATCGCGTCTTTGATGACGTTCATATTGACGGGGTCAAGAATAATAACTGCTTCGTCTTCCATCCGCAGGGTCGAAGCCGCATCAATCCAGTAGCCCGTCCAGCCGGTGGCTTTTAGGGGGCCATACACTTCGGTGGTGTAGTCGCCGCCTTGGCAAGTGATGATGACATCGCAGGCCTTGAGTTCGTCGATATTCTTGGCATCTTTGAGCGCGGGGGCGGTTTTGCCGCCAAAGTTAGGCGCGGCACCGCCAGGGTTAGAGGTGGTGAAATAAATCGGCTCGATGTGGTCGAAGTCGCGTTCTTCCACCATTCGTTGCATCAAAACCGAGCCAACCATGCCACGCCATCCAACCAGACCAACTTTCAACATGATGATTTCCTTTGTGTAATTACAGTGAACCAAGCGGGTAAACCGCCTCCCCTACTCTTTGGTGTAGCGGGAGGCTAGATGCTGTTCTGCACCGTGTTAGAGAGCGGCAATCACCGCATCACCCATTTCAACCGTACCGACGCGCTGTGTGCCCGCTTCGTAGATGTCGCCGGTGCGCAAGCCTTGCGCCAAGACCTTCTTCACAGCCGCTTCGATGCGGTTAGCCGCTGCGTCTTGGTTGAAGGTGTAGCGCATCATCATGGCCACCGACAAAATGGTCGCCAAGGGATTGGCCAAGCCTTTGCCCGCGATGTCAGGGGCGGAGCCGTGGCTAGGCTCGTACAGCCCTTTGCCGCTGGCATCCAGCGAAGCCGAAGGCAACATCCCAATCGAGCCGG
This sequence comes from uncultured Neisseriales bacterium, assembly GCA_937871815.1. Lineage (GTDB taxonomy): Bacteria > Pseudomonadota > Gammaproteobacteria > Burkholderiales > Aquaspirillaceae > Rivihabitans. Next base: position 5,147 of record CALMOJ010000047.1, on the reverse strand, counting down.
TCAGCATCGACGCTTCGTCGGACAAAATATCGCCAAACATATTGCCGGTGACCATCACATCAAACTGTTTCGGTGCACGCACCAACTGCATGGCGGCGTTATCCACCAGCATGTGCGAGAGTGCCACGTCGGGGTATTCTGCCGACACTTCAATCATCACATCGCGCCACAATTGGGTGGTTTCCAGCACGTTCATTTTGTCCACGGAGCACAGACGTTTGCCGCGTTTTTGGGCGGTTTTAAACGCAACGTGGGCAATGCGGCGAATCTCGGACTCGCTGTAAATCATGGTGTTGTAGCCCACGCGCTCGCCGTTACGCATTTCGATGGCACGGGGTTCGCCAAAGTAAATATCGCCGACCAGTTCGCGGATAATCATCAAATCCAGCCCTGCGACGATTTCTGGCTTCAGCGAAGACGCATTGGCCAGTTCGGGGTACAAAATCGCCGGACGCAAATTGGCAAAAATATTCATTTCTTTGCGGATTTTCAGCAGGCCGCGCTCGGGGCGTTGTTCGCGGGGCAGGGTGTCGTACTGCGGGCCACCCACTGCGCCCAGCAAGACGGCATCGGCTTCCAGCGCGAGTTTCAGCGTGCTGTCTGGCAGCGGCACACCGGTTGCATCGACGGCACAGCCGCCAATCAGGCCGGTTTCAATCTCAATCGGCATCCCCTCGGCTTTGAAAAAATCCAGCACGCGCAGGGCTTGCGCCATAATTTCAGGGCCAATCCCGTCACCGGGCAATACAGCAATTTTCATCAGTCTTCGTCCTTGTTACTTGATTTTTAAACAGCCTAATTATTTAGCCAAAACCGCTACACGTTTCACCGCCACCATCAGCGGGGTATGGGCATCCGCCACAAAAGCGTGCATTAACACCCCCGACACCGTCACCGACTTACCCGCATACTGAGCAAGACCCGCGCTCTGCTCGGTGTAGAGCATTAGCTCCGACTGATTGGTTTCGCCGCTCTCGTAGGTATTGCTGCCTGCGGTGGTGCAAATCGGCTTATCCAGCACCAAAAACGCATGTTTTTCGGTGGGGTTGCGGTGTTTTGCGTGGGGGGTGAGGGTGGTTTCTGGGGTTTTAAGCACCAGCGTGCCCTTGAAGCTCACTTCTCGGTAATCGTAGCGCAGGCAGTCTGCGGCGGTTGCGCTGCCGGCCAAGGTGCAAGCCGCCAGCAGCAGGGTATTTAAAATGGCGTGGCGCATAAACGGTTTCCTTCCTGTAGGGGTAAACCAAAGGGGGCAGACCCCCCAGTTGTGGAGGGCTTGGGCAAGCCGCTTACACAAACCACCAAGGCTGGGTCAAACGCCGCTGGTCCTCAAACGCCTTGATGGTGTCGGCGTGGGCCAAGGTCAGGCCGATTTCGTCCAAGCCATTCAGCAGGCAATGTTTGCGGTGGGCGGTGATGTCGAAGGTGAACACCTTCCCGCTGGGCGTGGTCACGGTTTGCGCGGCCAAATCGAGCTGCAAACGGTAGCCGGCTTGGGCGGTGCTTTCGGCAAACAAGGTATCGACCACCTCGGCGGCCAAGACCACGGGCAATACGCCGTTCTTGTAGCAGTTGCTAAAGAAAATATCGGCAAAAGACGGGGCAATCACGGCGCGAAAGCCGTTGTCTTCCAGCGCCCAAGGCGCGTGCTCACGCGAGCTGCCGCAGCCAAAATTTTCCCGCGCCAGCAAGATTTCTGCCCCTGCATATTGTGGAAAGTTCAGCACAAAATCAGGGTTGAGCGGACGGGTGCTGTTGTCCATGCCCGGCTCGCCGTGGTCCAGATACCGCCACTCGTCAAACAGATTAGGGCCAAAGCCCGCCCGCTTAATCGACTTGAGGAATTGCTTGGGGATGATGGCATCGGTATCGACGTTGGCACGGTCGAGCGGACACACCAGCCCGTTGAGAGTAGTAAATGCTTTCATAAGACGGCCCCGTTAAAACGTTCTGACATCGACAAAATGGCCGGCAATCGCGGCCGCAGCGGCCATCGCAGGGCTGACCAAATGCGTACGCCCGCCTTGACCTTGGCGACCTTCAAAGTTGCGATTGGAGGTCGAAGCGCACCGCTCGCCGGGCTCTAGGCGGTCGGCATTCATCGCCAAGCACATCGAGCACCCGGGCTCGCGCCATTCAAAACCTGCTTCGGTAAAGATAGTGTGCAAGCCTTCGGCTTCCGCTTGTTCTTTGACCAAGCCCGAGCCCGGCACAATCAACACACGGTTGACGCTGGCTGCCTTGGTGCGCCCTTTGGCCACCACTGCTGCTGCCCGCAAATCTTCAATCCGCGAGTTGGTACACGAGCCAATAAACACCACATCCACCGGTACTTGGTTAATCGGCGTGTTGGCGGTCAAGCCCATATAGGCCAAAGCGCGTTCGATGCTGCCCTTTTTGACGGGGTCGGCTTCGGCGGCGGGGTCGGGGATGCGGTCGGCGATGGTCAAGACCATTTCGGGGGAAGTGCCCCATGTAACTTGCGGGGCGATATCGGCGGCGTTCAGCTCAACCACGGCATCGAATTGCGCCCCTTCGTCGGAGTGCAGCGTGTTCCAATAGGTGACAGCGGCATCCCACATCGCGCCGGTGGGCGACAGTGGGCGGCCTTTAACGTAGTCGATGGTGGCTTGGTCTACCGCCACCATGCCCGCCCGCGCACCGGCTTCAATCGCCATATTGCACAGGGTCATGCGGCCTTCGACGGTCAAGCCACGAATGGCACTGCCGCCAAATTCAATCGCGTAGCCGGTGCCGCCCGCCGTGCCGATTTTGCCAATAATGGCCAAGGCCACATCTTTGGCGGTAATGCCCGCACCCAACACACCTTCGACCTTGACCAGCATGGCCTTGGATTTTTTCGCGACGAGGGTTTGGGTTGCCAGCACATGTTCGACTTCGGAGGTGCCGATGCCATGCGCCAAACAGCCTAACGCCCCGTGGGTGGAGGTGTGGCTATCGCCGCAGACCACGGTCATGCCGGGGAGGGTTGCGCCCTGTTCGGGCCCCATCACATGCACCACGCCCTGCCCTTTGTCCTTAAACGGGAAGTAAGCGCGTGCGCCGACTTCGCGGATATTGGCATCAAGGGTTTCGACTTGTTGGCGCGAAATCGGGTCTTGAATCCCCTTTTCCCACTCATTGGTCGGGGTATTGTGGTCTGCGGTGGCCACAATAGAGCTAATCCGCCAAGGCGCACGCCCTGCCAGCTTTAGCCCTTCAAAAGCTTGGGGGCTGGTGACTTCGTGTACCAAATGTCGGTCGATATACAACAAAACCGTGCCGTCAGCGGCTTCGTGTACTACATGGTTTTGCCAAAGTTTGTCGTAAAGCGTTTGCGCGTTCATCGGAAAGGCCAATCCATCCTTGGTGTTCTGGATGCCTGACCAGCAGCTTGTGCGTAAAAATGAGGCAAGCAAGCTGCATGGCAGACGAGGGAAGAGGATTATGGCACACCGATTTAGACGCATGAATGCCTACGCGGGCACTACGCCCTGAAAAAACCGCAAAAAGCTAGAAAATCAGCACAGCACAGTGGAAAATACGCAACCTTCACACTCTCCGTCATAGGGAAACCCCCCAGAACGTCGTATCATCCGTTCGCCGTCTTTTTCTTGTGTAGAAGCCCACCGTGCCCTATCCCCTTTCCCTGCCACCCAGCAAGACAACGCGCCCCCCTTGGCTGTGGGGTGGGCTGGTCTTGGGTGGATTGGCGTTGACCGGCTGGTTGACCCTGCGCCCTCCTTTGGTCGAAACCACCGAAGTGGTCTGGGCGCATCCTGCCCAAAACCTTGCGCTGCATACTGCCAACGGCAAAGTCATGGCGCAGCGCACCATGGTGTTGTCGTCCAAGGGCTCGGGGCGGTTGGCGTGGATGCTGGCCAAAGAGGGCGATACGGTCAGTGAAGGTGAAGTGGTCGCACGGCTAGAAAATGGCGATGCCGCCGCCGCCCGTGACCGTGCCCAAGCCAGCTTGACCGAAGCCCGCACCCAAGAAAGCTTCGCCGAAGCCGCCGTACACGCTGCCTCGGCACTGCACCAACGCGCCGAGGTGCTGTTTAGCCAGCGGCTATTGGCCACCTCCGCGCTGGATGCCGCCGAAGCTAAGCTCCGCCACGCCAAAGACGCAGAAGCCGCACAAGATGCCGCCATCGACCATGCCGCTGCTGCCCTACGCGATGCTGCTGCTGCCCTCGAAGCCACCCTTATCCGCGCCCCCTTTAACGGGATTGTGGTGGCCAAGCACGCCAACCTTGGTGACGTGCTGATTCCGCCCTCCCCCACAGTGACTGCCACGCTGGTGAATGGCGCGGTGGTGACGCTGGTAGACCGCAATAGTTTGCAGATTGAAGTGCCGTGGGCAGAGGCTGACCATGCTGCGCTGCGTGTTGGACAACCCTGCGCCCTCCAGCTTCAAGCTCAGCCAGGGCAAGCCTTTGAGGGGCAGGTGGTGGCCTTGCCGTTGCCGCCCGCGCTGCTCCCTAGCCACGGCACGCCCCCGCCGCCACCCGTGGTTAAGATTCACATCTCTGCTGCGCCAGACACGTTGCGCCCCAAGCAGTGGGCCAAGGTGTTTTTCTTGCCACGTACCCTGCAAGCGGATGACAGTGCCCCTCACTTGGCTGTGCCCTCCCACGCCATTGACCATCGCAGCCAGCCCCCCTTGGTTTGGCGGGTCATACCCCATGCTCCCAAGGGTCCAGAGGTACAAGCGCTTCCTGTGGTCTTGGGCGACCCGCTGGGTGAGGTTACGCTGGTAATGGGCGCACTCAATGCGGGGGACAAACTGGTGCGTTACCCTACGGCACTACCGCTTTACTCGGGGCAAACGGTGCGGCTGTCGCTGCCCTAAATAGGGCTTACCTCCTGTTTTATCAGTTGCGCGTAAAACCTCGCCCTTCAAGGCATAATGGTTGTTATGGAACGTCTTCAAGCCTTCAAATTCGAACTACAGCCCAACGGCGAGCAAGCGCAGCAAATGCGCCGCTTTGCGGGGTCGTGCCGGTTCGTCTTTAACAAGGCACTGGCGTTGCAAAAAGAGAATCACGAGGCAGGAAACAAGTTCATCGGCTATGTGGCGATGCTTCAGCCACCCTCAGCCAAAACCACGCGATCGTGTGCATCGAAGATTTGCAGATTCGGAATATGTC
>CALMOJ010000046.1 GCA_937871815.1 uncultured Neisseriales bacterium | reverse complement strand
GTAGCAGACGTGCCGGATTGGCTCGACCAGCACGGGTTGACGCAGGCCACGCTGCTGCCGCCCCAGCCGCCCCAGACTCACGTTTTTACCCACTTCCGCTTACACTTTACCCCGCAGCGGGTTGAAGTGGACACCAAGCCGCCCCATGTGGAAGAGACGGCTTGGTTTAGTCGCCAAGCCGCTTTGCAACTGGGTTTGCCTGCGCCGATTAGGCGGCTGCTGGAAGTCCCAGAACCCCGCTGAATAGCCCTTTGTACCTTGGTTTTTTGCCAAGCCCTGCCCCCCAACATGGGAATGCTTATATGGTTGCTGTCACCCGCCCCTTGGTGGATTTACTCGCCGATGCGACTGACCCTGCCCATTGGTTGTCCACCCTCAAAGACCTGAGCCCCAGCAGCAAAAAGCTGGTCGAAAAAGCCTTTTTTCACGCCCAAGTTGCCTACCAAGGGCACACCCTCCCCCCTACCCATGAGCCGCTGTTTGCCCATGCGGTGGGGGCGGCGGCGATTGTAGCCGAGCTCAACCTGCTGCCCGATGCCATTGCCGCCACGCTGCTGTTTGCCCTGCCTGACGTGCAAGCAGAAGCCGAAGCGTGGATAGCGGCGGAATGCAATCCCACTGTGACGCAATTAGTGGTGGGGATAAGCCGTGTCCGGCAGATTCAGGCGTTTGGTCGCACCCACGACTCAGCCACCCCCGAGGCACGACACCAGCAAATCGAAGCCATGCGCCAGATGATTTTGGCGATGGTAGAAGATATTCGCGTGGTGCTGATTAAGCTGGCGTGGCGTACACAAACCATGCACCACTTAGCGCGTGTCCCAAATGAAGCCATCCGCCGCGAAGTCGCCCAAGAAACTTTGGATATTTTTTCCCCCTTGGCCAATCGGCTGGGGGTGTGGCAAATCAAGTGGGAGCTGGAGGACTTGGCCTTTCGCCATCTAGAGCCGGTAACCTATAAAAAAATCGCCAAGCTGCTGGATGAACGCCGCCTAGATCGCCTGAGCTACATTGAGGCGGTGCTGGTGGTGCTGCGCCAAACCTTGGCCGCATCTGAGCTGCAGGCGGATATTGCCGGTCGCCCCAAACATATCTTCAGCATTTGGAAAAAAATGCAGAAGAAACACCTCGATTTTTCCGAGCTTTACGATATTCGTGCGGTGCGGATTTTGGTCAATACGGTGAAAGACTGCTACGCGGTGCTTGGGCTGGTGCATAGCCTGTGGCAGCCTGTCCCTGGGGAGTTCGACGACTACATCAGCCATCCAAAAGGGAATGATTACAAGAGTTTACATACGGCGGTCATCGGCCCAGAGGATAAATTCATTGAGGTGCAAATCCGCACCTTTGATATGCACGAACACGCTGAATTTGGGGTGGCGGCGCACTGGCGTTACAAAGAGGGCGGCAAGGGCGATGCGGCTTACGAGGAAAAAATCGCGTGGCTGCGACAGCTCCTCGATTGGCGCGAGGACGTGGCGACCCCCGAAGCTGAAACGCTGGCTGATGCGTTCCAAACTGAGCTGTTCTCTGACACGATTTATGTCATGACCCCAGCGGGCAAGGTGCTGCCGCTGCCGACGGGGGCGACCCCGATTGATTTTGCCTATGCCGTCCACACCGACTTGGGACACCGCTGCCGAGGCGCGAAGGTCGATGGGCACATCGTCGCCCTGTCTACGCCCTTGGCCAATGGGCAGCGGGTAGAGATTTTAAGCGTCAAAGAAGGCCATCCCTCGATTAACTGGCTGCACGATGGTTGGGTCAAAAGCCACCGCGCCACCAGTAAAATCCGCCAGTGGATACGGCAGGAAAATGGGGGCGGTGCGATAGAGGTTGGGCGTGCCATCTTTGAGCGCGAACATGCCCGAGCAGGGGGGCAGCCCAATTTGGACGAGCTGGCCAGCCGCCTAGGTTTGCGAGATATGGACGAGGTTTACGCCAACCTAGGGCATGGTGAGCTGTCGAGCAAAGCCCTGCTACACGCCCTGAGCAAGGCGCAACCGCCGCAAGCCCTCCTCCCCACCGAGCCCACTGCCATTCTGCGCCGCAGCCGTGCCACCCACGATGCGGGGGGGATACTGGTGGATGGCGTTGACCGGCTGCTGACCGTG
>CALMOJ010000045.1 GCA_937871815.1 uncultured Neisseriales bacterium | reverse complement strand
ATACAAATCAACGGTTCGCGGCTTAGTCTGCTTGCGTACGCTTTCCAGCAAGGGACGAATCTCTTCGAAGGCCTCTCTGCTGAGGTCACAGGGGTATGTTTTTCTCATAAGCCAAATTATAAGACAAATAAATGATCGTAAACAGGCTATAAGAACCTGTTTACCCCCTCGCGCATTATTCCCACCAAAGCGGACATCTAGGACGCACCGACCGGCGCACCATTCGCCTTTTGTTGGGCGGTGACCAAGACTAGATGCCAGCCTACATGGGCATGATGGGGAATGCGACAAGGGGCAGAGGAGGGGGCAGAGCCTATCGCCTCCCCTAGCCAAACAAGCGACCCTGCGCCAATAAGCGTTTCACCGGACCAAAGCTTTGGCGGTGGACGGGCGACGCGCCAAATTGTGCCAGTGCGGCAAGATGGGCGGCGGTGGGATAGCCTTTGTGCTGGGCAAAACCATAGCATGGCCACTCGGCATCCAAGGCAACCAGCTCGGCATCACGCGCCGTTTTAGCCAAGATAGACGCGGCAGAAATCGCCGCCACTTTGGCATCGCCTTTCACAATCGCTTCGACCGGAACGGCAATGGTCAGGGTGGGGACGCGGTTGCCATCCACCTCGACCTTATCTGGCCGCACCGACAAGCCCGCCACCGCCCGCGACATCGCCAATAAGCTGGCTTGCAGAATATTGATCTGGTCAATTTCGGCCACGCTGGCGGTGGCAATCGACCATGCCAAGGCGTGCTGGCGAATCTCAATCGCCAAGGCATCGCGGCGGGCTTCGGACAGTTTCTTCGAATCCGCCAGCCCTGCGATGGGGTGAGCAGGGTCTAAAATCACCGCCGCTGCAAACACAGCCCCCGCCAACGGACCTCGCCCTGCCTCGTCCACCCCACACAGCAACAGGCCGCTCATGCCGCCACCACGGCCAGCACCGCTGCCGCCGCCCGCGCCGCGCTATCTTGCTTCAGCTCACGGTGCAGGGCGGTAAAGCGGGTCATCAGTTGGGCGCAATAGGCTTGGTCACGCCAGACCCCCAACAGGGCTTGCGCCAGTTTTTCGGGGGTGGCTTCTTTTTGCAGCAGCTCAGGCACCAAGGCTTCGCCGCAAAGAATATTGGGCAAGCCCACATACGGCAGACGCATTTTGTGTTTCACCAAATGGTAAGTAAGCGCAGAGATTTTGTAGCTAATCACCATCGGACGTTTGGCGAGGGCGACCTCTAGGGTGGCCGTGCCGCTGGCCACCAGCACGGCATTTGAAGCCAGCATGGCATCCGACGCATGGCCAAACAGCTTGCGAATCGGCAGGTCGGTGGCGTGGTGCTGAATCAAAATGCGCTCAAACAAATCCAGCGTAGGACGGGTGGCGAGGGGGACGAGAAACTGGGCATCGGGCACTTCGGCCACAATCAGGCGGGCGGCTTCGATAAACAGCGGAGCCATGGTTTCGACCTCGCCGCGCCGACTCCCAGGCAGCAGGGCGAACACCGGTGCGCTGGGCGGTGTAATGCGAAGCTGGGCGCGTGCCGCCGCAAAATCCGGCTCGATGGGCATTTTTTCGGCCAGCGGGTGGCCGACGTAGGTGACAGGAATGCCTGCCGCCTGATAAATCGGTTCTTCCAGCGGAAACAAGGCAAGGACGTGGTTCACCGCCCGTTTGATTTTGTGGATGCGCTCGGCACGCCATGCCCAAATCGACGGGCTGACGTAGTGGATGGTGCGAATACCGGCTTTTTTTAGCCGAATTTCGACATCCAAATTGAAGTCGGGGGCATCGACGCCAATAAACACATCGGGACGACGTGCCAGCAAGGCCGCCACCAATCCCCGTCGAATCGACAAGATAGCCGGCAAGCTGCATATCACTTCGACATAGCCACGCACGGCCAAGGTTTCTTGGGGGAAGAGGCTGTGTAGACCCGCCGACTGCATCCGAGGGCCGCCAATGCCGATAAACACGGCATCAGGGCGTTGGGCTTTGATGGCTTCAATGAGATTGGCCCCCAGCATATCGCCGGAGGCTTCCCCCGCCACCATGGCAATGGTCAGCGGGGCAGAGGCTGGTAATCCCGACATCAGCGAATAACACCCCGCTTAGACCGCGCAAAGAAATCAACAAACAAGCCAAGTGCATCGCAATCGTTGGCTGATTCGGTAATGGCGGTTTTGGCTTCTTCTAGGCTGAGGTTTTGGCGATAGAGCTGGCGGTAAGCCTGCTTGATTTTGGCGATGGTTTCGGTGCTAAACCCTCGGCGGCGCAAGCCTTCGCTGTTGATACCGGCAGGGCTGGCGTGGTTGCCTGCGGCGGTGACATAGGGCGGAATGTCTTGCACCACAATCGAGCCCCCTGCCGTCATGGCGTGGGCACCGACGATGCAAAACTGGTGCACCGCTGTCAGTCCACCCAAAAACACATAGTCGCCCAAGGTGATATGCCCTGCGAGGGTGGCATTGTTAGCCAAGATGCAGTGGTCGCCGACGATGCAATCGTGGGCAATATGGACATAGGCCATCACCCAGTTGTCGTGCCCAAGACGGGTCAAGCCGCCGCCTTGGGCGGTGCCGAGGTTAAAGGTGCAGAATTCGCGGATGGTGTTGCCATCGCCAATTTCCAGTCGGGTGGGCTCGCCAGCGTATTTTTTATCTTGTGGTGCAGCACCCAGCGAGACGAACTGGAAAATCCGGTTGTCGCGACCAATGGTGGTGTGGCCTTCAATCACGGCATGGGCTCCGACCGTGGTGTCGGCACCAATGCAAACGTGCTCACCAATCACGGCATAGGGGCCGATGGTGACGCTGGGGTCGATTTGCGCCCCTTCGGCGATGATGGCGGTAGGGTGAATCGCCATCTCAAATCTCCCGACGTGCGCACATCAAATCGGCTTCGGCGGCGATTTCGCCATCGACCCGTGCCACAGCACGGAATTTGCCGATGCCGCGTGAAACCCGCAGCATTTCGACTTCCAAAATCAACTGGTCGCCAGGAATGACTTGACGCTTAAACCGGCAATTATCAATCCCGACAAAGAAGTACAGCGCGTTCTCTTGGCGCACATCGCCATCGTGGGTTTTGACGGCCAAAATCCCAGCGGCTTGGGCGAGGGCTTCGACAATCAGCACCCCTGGCATCACGGGGTAATCTTGAAAATGCCCAACGAAAAAGGGTTCGTTGATGGTGACGTTTTTAAGGGCGGTAATAGATTTACCTGCTTCCAATGCTTTGACGCGATCCACCAATAAAAACGGGTAGCGGTGCGGCAACAGCTTGAGAATGGCGCGGAGGTCGATGATTTGGCCTGCTGCAAGGTCGGTCATAGCGGGGCTTTCGGAGGCGTAGAAGGTAATGCGCCAAGCTCTAGGGCTTTGACGCGCGTCACCAGCTTATCGAGCTGGCGAAGATGGGCGGCATTGGTCAGCCAGTCACGGTGGGGCGCAATGGGGTAGACGGCGGTGTAATGGCCTGGCGTCGCCAAGCTTTTAGCGACGACGGTGCCTCCCGAAATGACCACGCGGTCGCCAATGGTCAGATGGCCGGAAATCATGGCCGCGCCGCCAACTTGGCAATACGCGCCGATAGTGGTGCTGCCGGCAATGCCCACACAGGCGGCAATGGCCGTATGCCGACCAATGCGGCAATTGTGGGCAACGTGAATCAGGTTATCGAGCCGCACGCCGTCTTCAATCACGGTATCGACCAACGCGCCACGGTCAATGGTGGTGTTGGTGCCAATTTCAACATCGTCACCGACCACGGCGCGGCCAATTTGGGGGATTTTTTCCCAGTGGTCGCCGACCCACGCATTGCCAAAGCCGTCCGAGCCAATCACGCAGCCGACATGCAAAATACAGCGTTGGCCGACCACGCAGCCATGATGCACCACGACACGGGGGTGAACCACGGTGTCGTCGCCAATCATGGCACCGGCTTCAATCACCGCACCGGCCAGCACCCGCACCCGCGCCCCAATCATTGCACCGGCGGCAATCACCACATGGGCGGCCAGCTCGGCACTGGGGTCAACGTGGGCCGTGGCTTCGACCACGGCACTGGGATGCCGCCCCGCCCGCACCGCTGGCATAGGGTAGAAGATGTGAGCTAAGCGGGTGAAGTAAAGCTGGGGGTTGTCGGTGGTAATCAGCGGCAGGCTGAGATGCTCGGCCATGGCGGGTTTGACAATGGCGGCACTGGCACCACAGCCCTGTAAAGCGGCAAGATGTTTGGGGCTGGTGACAAAGACAAGGTCGCCCGTCGTGGCGGTTTCGAGGGCTGCGAGGCGGGTAATGCGTACATCATCGCCGCGCCGGTCGCCACCCAAGGCAGTGACAATATCGGAGAGGGAAAAAGCCATAGACTTAGCTCGGCGTGTCCCTTCTTTTAGCAAGAGGGCGCACGGTTTTCGGTGTTATTCGGGGAGGAGGCGGTGCGGCAGGTAGGCCGTAAATAGGTTATTTTAACGTGTTAAAAGTCTAGCGAACGACGGGTCAGCCAAGGCGAAATTCGGAAAAAAAGCGGCGTTGGAACTGAATCGACACGCCTGTTTTTCTGACTTTCAACGCAGGATCACCCGAGTTTCGCAGACTTTGAACAGGTTCTTACTCGTCCAAGGCCTTCAACACCCGCTCAGTAATATCAAAGCGGGGATCCACATACACCACATCTTGCAAAATCAGGTCAAAGCGTTCGGACTTGGCAATGTCACGGATCACCTTGTTGGCGTGGTCTTGAATGACGGCAAATTCTTCTAGCCGACGCTGTGACAGCTCTTGGCGGAAGTCACGCTGGCGGGGCTGGAAGTCACGGTCGATGGCCAGCAGGTCACGTTCTTTTTGCTTGCGCTCGCCATCGGAAAGCTTGCCGGTTTCCAACTGGGTTTGAATATCTCGCGCCCGCTTAGCAATGGCGGCGAGGTCTTTTTCGCGGGCAGAAAATTCACTTTCAAGGCGTTTTTGCGCGGTCACGGCTTCTTTGGCCTCGCGGTAAACGCGCTCAGTGCTGACATAGCCCAAGCGAAGGTCGGCAGCAGCAGACACACCCGCCGAAGCACACAAAACACCAGCAATCAGAAGTCGAAGAACGTTCATGAGGTCATCCAAATAAGGGCAAAAACAAGTAAGGGGGAGAGGCAGCCCCTGCTGAGCCTAGGGGGCGGTGCAGGGGTTTAGTAGCAGCTTAGAACGTCGTGCCCAAGGTAAATTGGAAGCGTTCGATACGGTCAGATGGCTTGTTGCCGATAGGCTGGGCAAAGCTAAAGCGCATCGGCCCCAGCGGCGACAACCACGCTAAGCCTAAGCCTGTCGAGTAGCGCAGATTGTTTTGCCATGTGGTGCCAACACTGTATTGCCCGCCATACACCGAGCCCGCATCAAAGAAGGCAGACAGCCGCAGGGTTTTATCGTCCCGCATCCCAGGGAAGGGGAACAAGATTTCTGCGTTGGCCACGGCTTTGCGTGTACCGCCGTAGGCATCGTTGTTCTCGTCCTTAGGCCCCAGCGAGCCGCCCTTGTAGCCGCGCACCGAGCCCATGCCGCCAATGTAGAAGTATTCGTAGAACGGCAGGTTGCGGGTGCTCCACGCATTCACCAAGCCCAGCTCACCGCGCAGCGAAATGGTCAGGCTCTTGGTCAGCGGGTAATACCACTGGTTGCTGGCACTGGCGCGGTAAAACTGAATATCGCCCCCAGGCAAGGCGGCTTCTAGCCCTGTCCGTACCACAAAGCCCTTGGTGGGCCACAGGGCGGAGTCACGGGTGTCGCGTGCCCAGCTGGCGGTGGCCTGCAAGGTGCTGTTGATGTTGCCGTATTCTTTGACGAAGTCTTGGTAACGCTTCGGGCTGTCTGTCATCAGGGTCAGCTCGGTGCGTTCCATTTTCAAACCAAAGTTAATGCGGTCAAATTCAGAAATCGGTACGCTGGAACGCACGGCCACACCGTCTGTTTTGGTTTTGTATTGCCCTGTGTTGGTGGCACTTGGGTTAAACGATTTGCGATAGAGGTCATAGCCCAAGCTCACGCCATCGACGGTGAAATACGGGTCGGTGAACGAGAGGTTGTAATACTGGTTGACCTTGTCGGTGTTAAAGCCTGCAGTAACGGCCTTGCCCGAGCCAAAGAAGTTGCTTTGGGAAATGGAAGCCGACAAGGCAAAGCCGTTGTCTTGCGAGAAACCCGCCCCGAGTGTGACGCTGCCGGTGGGTTTTTCGGTCACGCTGACGTTGACATCAATTTGGTCGGGCGTGTCGGTGACCGCAGGGGTTTCGACGTTGATGTCGGTAAAGTAGCCCAGCAAATCGAGGCGTTCTTTGCCGCGCTTGATTTTTTGGTTGTCGTACCAGCCGCCTTCCATCTGGCGCATTTCGCGGCGAACCACTTCGTCGCGGGTGCGGGTGTTGCCCGCTACGTTGATGCGGCGAACATAGACACGGCGACCAGGGTCGACAAAGAAGGTAAACGCGACTTCGTGTTTGTCTTTGTTCACCTCGGGCACGGCGTTGACGTTGGCAAAGGCGTAGCCGTTGTTGCCCAAGCGATCAGAAATCGCGCTCACGCTTTCGTTGAGCTTGTCGCGGGTAAAGGTATCGCCCGCTTTCACCAAGACCAAGGGGCGCAGCTCGGTTTCGGGGACAATCAAATCACCGGCAAAACGCACGTCAGAGACGGTGTATTTATCGCCCTCGGTGACGTTGATGGTCAGATACACATCGCGCTTGTCTGAGCTAATCGCCACTTGGGTAGAATCAATCGCAAATTCAAAATAGCCACGGTTGAGGTAGTAGCTCCGCAGACGCTCCAAGTCGCCTTGCAGCTTTTGCTTGGAATATTGGTCGTCGCGGGTCAGCCATGTCAGCCAGCCCGAGGTGGTTTGGGCGAACTCATCCAGCAAATCGGCTTCTTTGACGGCTTTCGCGCCCACCACTTTGATTTGCTTGATGCGTGCCGCCGCCCCTTCGTTAATGTCGAGAGTGACCGCCACGCGGTTGCGCTCTAGCTTGGTGAGGGTGGGGGTGATTTCGACGGCGTATTTGCCACGGCTGTAATACTGGCGCTTCAGCTCTTGGGTGGCTTGCTCCAGCACCGCTTGGTCAAACACGCGGGATTCGGACAGGCCATTGTCTTTCAGGGCTTTTTTCAGCTGTTTGCTGTCGAATTCTTTGGCACCGTTGAGGGTGAGCTCAGAAATCACCGGACGCTCGGCCACGGCCACAATCAGAACGTTGCCTTCGCTCTCTAGGCGCACATCGGTAAAAAAGCCGGTGGCAAACAGGGCTTTAACCGCTTGTTCGGCGTTGTTGTCGTTAAAGGTATCGCCGACCTTAATCGGCAAATAGTTGAACACGGTGCCGGGTTCGGTACGCTGCAACCCTTCAACACGAATATCTTTCACCACAAAAGGGTCGGCCGCCCACACGAGGGGGGCGAGAGTCAGTCCCAAAAGGGAGGCAGCAAGAGTGTTTACTTTCATAGGCTTTGGCGGTCAACCGGTCACAAGACGTTGAATATCATTGAAAAGCGCGAAGGCCATGAGCGACACCAGCACAAAAAAACCGATGCGTTGCCCAATGCCCAGCGTGTGTTCTGACAGGGGCTTACCCCTGCATAATTCGACCACATAATACAACAAGTGCCCCCCATCCAGAACCGGAATTGGCAGCAGGTTCAGCACACCGAGGCTGACACTAATCAGTGCCATAAACTCTAAATAAGCCACCAGCCCCTGCCGCGCGGTTTGTCCCGCGTAGTCGGCAATCATCAGCGGCCCCGAAAGCTGGTTGGCCGAAAGCTGTCCCAGCAGCATCCGCCCCATCATGCTAAGGCTGGAAGCTGCCGTATGGTAGGTTTTGCTGACCGCCGCAGGCAGGGCTTCAAACAGGCTGTAATGCTTATCCTGCTTTAATTGTTCCAGCCAGCGGGCATCGGTTTGCGGGGCGAGTCCTAGCCGCCCGACTTTGCCGCTAGGGGTGTCGATGGCAGCGGGGGTGACGGTGAGGGTGAGCGGCTGACCGGCTCGTTGAATGGTCAATACCAAGGGACGGTCTGGATTGGCGTGGATGGTGCGGGCAAAGGTGTCCCACTGGGCGATGGGCTGACCGGCCAGCGTCAGCAGCCGGTCACCGACCTGCAAACCACGGCGGGCGGCTTCGCTGTCAGGTAGCACGGTGCCAATGATAGGGAAGACCTTGGCGGGCGATAGGCCAATCCCTGCCACGCCACTGGGGTCAGGTGCAAGGTCGGCCAAGCGTTCGGCGGGGATGGTGCGGATTTTCCCTGCAGGGTCGGCCAACCCAAACACCAGCGTCTCCCGCGCGGCTAGGGCTTCCATCAAGCCTAGGCGCAGGTCGGTCCAGCTTTCCATAGGCTCCCCGTTGAGGGTGGCAATCTGCTCACCGGCGCGAAAACCGGCTTCGGCAGCGGGAGAGGCACTTTGCACCGTCCCCACCCCAGGCAGCAGAATGGTCACGCCCTGCATCAACACCACGGCGTAAAGCACCACGGCCAGCAGCAGGTTAGCCACGGGGCCGGCCACCACAATCGCCATGCGCTTGCCCACGGTCTGCCGGTTAAACGCTTGGTGTCGCTGGTCAGCAGGGACAGCGGCTTCGCGCTCGTCCAGCATTTTGACGTAGCCACCAAGGGGAATCGGTGCCAAGGCCCACTCGGTGTCGCCCCGCCGCCACGTCACCAGCGGCGTGCCAAAACCGATCGAAAAGCGCAGGACTTTGACCCCACACCGCCGCGCCACCCAGTAATGACCAAATTCATGAAACGTCACCAACACGCCCAGCGCGACTAAAAACGCCAACAGGGTAGTCAGCATGGGGACACGCGCGGCAACTGTGCAGTGGTAAAGGCACGGACTTCAGCATCCACCGCCATCAGCGAGGCGATGTTATCGCTACACTGCCCCGCAAACTCGGTCAATGCAGCTTCAATCAGCACGGGAATCTGGGTAAAGGGTAAGCCTGCGTCCAAAAAGGCGGAGACGGCGATTTCGTTGGCGGCGTTCAGCACGGCGGGCGCGTCGCCTCCTGCTGCCAGCGCGTCGAAAGCAAGGCGCAAACACGGGAAGGTCGCGGTGTCGGGGGCTTCAAACGTCAGGGCGGACAGCCGAAAAAAGTCGAGCGGGGCGACCCCTGCTTCGACGCGCTCTGGCCAAGCAAGGGCATGGGCAATCGGGGTACGCATATCGGGGGTGCCGAGCTGTGCCAGCACCGAGCCATCACGGTAGCGCACCATGGAATGAATCACGCTTTGGGGATGAACCAGCACTTCGATGCGGTCTGGCGAGGTATTGAACAGCCAGCGGGCTTCTATCACCTCCAGCCCTTTGTTCATCATGCTGGCGGAATCGACCGAAATTTTGCGCCCCATCACCCAGTTGGGGTGCTTGGTGGCCATAGCGGGGGTCACGCTGGCGAGTTGCGCCGCCGACCAGCCCCGAAACGGCCCGCCCGAGGCAGTCAGAATCAGGCTATCCACGCCACACGCGGCCAAATCGCCCGCAAAATCAGCCGGCAAGGATTGGAAGATGGCGTTGTGCTCGCTGTCGATGGGCAGCAGGGTGGCACCGCTATGGACGATGGCATCCATAAACAGCCGCCCCGCCATCACCAAGGATTCTTTATTCGCCAGCAAGATGCGTTTACCGGCTTGCGCTGCCGCAAGCGTGGGCGGCAGACCCGCCGCGCCGACAATGGCGGCCATGACGGCATCGACCTCGGGGTGCGTGGCAATTTCGGCCAGCGCGGCTTCGCCATAGCGGACTTCGGTGGCCGAGCCTGCCGCCGCCAGCTGCTGGGCGAGGATCGCGGCGGATTCGGCATCCAGCACCACGGCGTAGCGCGGGCAAAATTCCAGACACTGCGCCAACAGGCGGTCAAGCTGACGCGCCCCACTCAGGGCAAAGAGGCGGTAACGCTGGGGGTGGCGGCGAATCACGTCTAGGGTATTCACGCCTATCGTGCCGGTGGCACCGAGAACTGTCAGGGTCTGCAACGTCATGGGGCGAATGGCCTAAGTGAGGGACACAAGAAACAAGAAAGCGGCGGCGGGTACAGCGGTAGAGGGGCGGTTGCCACGCCAGCGGCCAGCGGCAAAGGGGGGTGGGGGAGGTGCCCCACCCCCCGACATTACATCCCCACACCGCTAAAAAACGCCAGAGCATGACTGACGGCCAGCACGGCAATCAGGCTGTCGATACGGTCAAGTACGCCGCCATGCCCAGGGAGCAGCTGGCTGCTGTCTTTGACCCCTGCCGCACGTTTAAACCATGACTCCAGCAAATCCCCTACCACACTGACCGCCGTCAACAGCCAGACCACGCCCAGCCATGCCCACACCGGCAAGGTAAAGGCAAACAGTGTGGTTTGGGATAGCCACAGGGCGTAAAGGCTGGTGCCGACAAAAGCCCCTGCCACGCCTTCCCAGCTTTTGCCCGGGCTAATGGCGGGTGCGAGTTTGCGCCGACCAAAGGCGCGACCGGCAAAATACGCGGCGGTATCGGCAATCCACACCAAGGCCATTACCGCCAACAGCCGTCCGCCGTGCTCGGCACTGGGATGCCATGCCAGCAAGGCAAAATAGGCGGGCAGCAGCAGCAGCCAGCCGACAAAGGTGGCGTGGAGCTTGTCTTGCAGCACCCACCGCCGCGCCAGCCAAGCAGGGGCAACGACGAACCACATCACCAGCACCATGCCGTGCAGCCCCGCCCCGGGCTGTGCGCCGGTTTTGGCCACGGCAGCCATCATCAGGGTGGATAAGAGCAGATAGCCAACTTGGGCGGGCAAGGCAAAGGCACTGAGCCGACTCCATTCCCACAGCGCGGGCAAGATAATGGCGGCGGCAAACAGCGGGTAGGTGTCGGCAGGCAACCAAAATAGCCCGCCAAGCACGAAGGCAACCAAAAAAATGGCAGTGATGATGCGGGGAATCAGCATGGAAACGTTCCGGTGTTAGTCTGCTCGGCGGAGGGCAGGGTCAAGCTGTGCGCTGGTACGCCCAAAGCGGCGTTCACGTTGGCAATAGGAGGCAATGGCGGCTTCTAGCGCGGGGCGGTCAAAGTCCGGCCACAGTGTTTCGGTAAAGTGCAGCTCGGTATAGGCCAACTGCCACAGGAGAAAATTGCTGATGCGTTTTTCGCCGCCGGTGCGGATAAACAAATCCGGCTCGGGGGCGTAGTGCATGGACAAGTGGCGGGCAAGGTCGGCTTCGGTGGCGGTGTGCAGGGCGGCCATATCGCCGCACGCTCGCGCCAAGGACTGCATGGCATTCAGCATGTCCCAACGTCCGCCGTAATCGGCTGCAACGGTGAGGGTTAGCCCCGTATTGGCTGCTGTTTTTTCTTGTGCACGGCATACCCGTTCCAACAGAGACGGGCTAAAGCGGTGGGTGGCCCCGATAATTTTGAGCCGGATATTATTGTCGTGCAGGCGTTCAACTTCACGTTCCAGCACTTTAAAAAACAGCTCCATCAAGAACGACACTTCTTCTTGTGGCCGCCGCCAGTTCTCGCTGGAAAAAGCAAACAGGGTCAGGTAATCCACCCCCAGCGCGGTGCAGGCACTGACGGCTTGGCGCACAGACTCCACCCCCCGTTTATGCCCTGCCACACGCGGCAGAAAACGCTTTTTTGCCCATCGCCCATTACCATCCATGATGATGGCGATGTGCTTGGGAACGGCAGACACGGGCGGAATAGACTGCGTGGCACTAGGGAACAAGGTGGGCATCCTGCGTGATTCTGTGACCGGCAAATAAGGAACGACGACCCGTCAGCGACGGCGTGGCGGCGTGAGCGTTGAGGGGCAGGAGAGTGCCCCTATCACGCCACCCTGTTAAAGCGGGGCTTAAACCGCCATCAGTTCTTTTTCTTTTTCTGCCAAAGCCTTATCCACTTCTGCAATGAATTTGTCTGTCAGCTTTTGGATGTCGGTTTCGGCGCGGCGGTCGTCGTCTTCGGTAATCGACTTGTCTTTGAGCAGGGTTTTCAGGTCATTGTTAGCATCGCGGCGCACATTGCGCACAGCCACCCGTGCGCCTTCAGCTTCGGCCTTGACCACTTTAATCAGGTCGCGGCGGCGTTCTTCGGTCAGGGCGGGCATCGGCACACGAATCACTTCGCCAAACGAGGCAGGGTTCAGGCCAAGGTCAGAATCACGAATCGCTTTTTCGATTTTAACCATCATGGGCTTTTCCCAAGCTTGCACGCCGATGGTGCGGGCATCGAGCAGGGTCACGTTGGCCACTTGGTTAATGGCCGTTGGGCTGCCGTAGTAGTCCACCATCACATGGTCGAGCAAACCGGTGTGGGCACGGCCTGTACGTACCTTGCTCAAGTCTGTTTTGAACGCTTCGAGCGTTTTGTTCATTTTAGATTCGGTGGTTTTTTTAACGTCGTTAATCATCGAGGACTCCGAAATAAGGTTAAGCGGAACAGCGAAAAGGGCGGGCTGACTGCGCAAGCCCCGATTGTGCCACATTGCCGCTCACGCAACGGTCAGTCAGCCCAAAACAAGCCAGCACGGGACGGCAAGGCAGTCAGCCGAAGACAGACCGCCCAGTACGGCGAGGCACAGCCAACGCAGCCTCAGCCAAAAATCGGTAATCGCGCTGCGGCAAGGCAGCCAGCCGAAGACAGACCACCCAGTACGGCGAGGCGCAGCCAACGCAGCCTCAGCG
>CALMOJ010000044.1 GCA_937871815.1 uncultured Neisseriales bacterium | reverse complement strand
GCGCCGGTCAAGGGCTGCGGGTCCAGCACCGCCACCGTCAAGGTGTCGTCAACCAAATATTGGCGAGCAACAGCGCGGACGTGCGCAGGTGTCACCGCCTCCAGTCCGGCATCCATTGCCACCTCATCCCGCCACGAAAAGCCCAAGGCTTCCAGCTCCCCCATTTTCATGGCTTGGGCAAACAGACTGTCCTTTTCGTAAACTCGCGCCGCCTTGAGCTGCACCCGTACCCGCGCCAACTCAGCCTCACTAATCCCCTCCTTCACCAAACGGGCAATCTCCTGCTTCAGCGCAGCCTCTACTTGCTCGGCAGAATGCTTACCGGCGGGCACCGCCATCAAGGTAAACAAGCCTGTGCCGCGCCCTGTCAGGTCGTAGCCCGCGCTGACGCTGGTTGCCACCTGCTTTTCCCGCACCAATTGACGCGGCAAACGCGAGGCCTCATGCCCATCCAGCACCGCCGCCAACATCGCCAACGCATAGGGGTCGCGTGCTGCCACATTCACCAGCTTGGGCACTTGCCATGCCAGTGCCACATAAGACAACTTCGATGGCACTTTGACCGTCAGCCGCCGCATCCCCTGCCGAACAGGCTCTTGCGGCAAAACACGCGGTGACAGCTCACGCGTCGGCACCGCCCCAAACGTACGCTCGGCCAGCGCGAAAACCGCCGCAGGCTCTACGTCGCCGACCACCACCAGCGTGGCGTTATTCGGGGCATACCAACGCTGATACCAGCGGCGCAGGTCTTCTGCCTGCATCCGCTGCAAATCATCCATCCAGCCAATAATCGGCTGCCGTGCAGGGTTGACCGTAATCGCCTGGGCATAAAGCTGTTCAAGCAGCACGCCCGTGGGCTGGTCATCGGTACGCTGACGACGCTCCTCGCGCACCACCTGAATTTCCTTGGCGAAGTCCGCGTCTTTTATCTGCAAATCCGCCATACGGTCGGCTTCAAGCTGAAAAGCCAGCGGCAGTGCTGTGCTGGCCAGTTGCTGAAAATAAACCGTGTAATCTTTGCTGGTAAACGCGTTCTCTTTCGCCCCCACTGCCGCCACCCGCCGCGAAAACTCCCCCGCAGGAACGGTCTTTGTACCCTTGAACATCATATGTTCCAGCACATGCGACACGCCGGTGAGGGTATCCACCTCATCATTTGCCCCAACGCGGTACCACAGCTGCGACACCGCCACCGGCGCGTGGCGATCGGTTTTGACAATCACCTTCAGCCCATTGGCCAAGACCTTTTCGGTCGGGTTCGCCCACACCGACGAAGCCAACACCGCCCCACCCACCCACAACAGCACGCGCGACCAAGCCATATACGACATAATTTTCCTCTATTCTGTTAGCCCCTCAGAGGCGGTTTACGACCTAGCGAACGACGGGTCAGCCAAGGCGACGTAGGCGCTCGGAGAAGAGCTTACCGTACTACACTCAACCGGCTACATCCCTCATCAAACCAGCCATCACACCCTCCGCCCCACTGAAGGCGTAATTTTTGCTTGGTGGTATCCACTCAAGCAAGGGTCGATTAAATTAACCGTAATCATTCCCTTTCGCATGGAAATCCCGAAAAATTCCCTGTCACAAGGGTTTGGATTCGTTATTCCGCCTGACCCCATCGCAGCACCAAGCCCCACCCCCATCAACCCATTCACCCACAGCGACCCTCAACATGGACTACTTCCCCATTTTTATGACCCTACACGGCGCACCAGTAAGTGTGGCGGGTGGGGGTGATGTCGCGCTGCGTAAAGTGCGTTTACTCTTGGCAGCGGGGGCAGCGGTGCGCGTTATCGCCCCCACTTGCCACCCCGAGCTCCTCGAAATGGCCACTGCCGGCACACTGACCTACACCCCCCGCACTTGGGTCGCAGGCGACGAAACTGGCTGCCGCGTGGTGATTGCCGCCACCGATGATGCCGCCGTCAACCAAGCGGTGAGTGCCGCCTGCCAAGCCGTCAACATCCCCGTTAATGTGGTGGATAACCCTGCACTCTGCAGCTTTATCATGCCCTCCATCGTCGACCGCTCCCCGGTCCTGATTGCCATTTCGTCATCGGGGGGGATGCCCGTACTGGCACGCTGGCTACGCACCCAAATCGAAGCCCTCCTACCGACAGGCTTGGCGCGACTCGCCCGCTTTGGGCACGAAGCCCGCGCCCGCACCAAAGCCGCCATCCCCGATGCCAATAGCCGCCGAGGACTCTGGGAGCGGCTATTGGCCAGCGCGTGGGCCGAACGCATGATGAATGGTGACGAAGCCCAAGCCCGCGCTGAATTTGATGCCGCCCTCGCCGCCCACGATGCCCCAACCGTTGGAGCGGTGTATTTGGTCGGAGGGGGACCCGGCAACCCTGACTTGCTCACCTTCCGCGCCCTGCGGCTGATGCAGCAAGCCGATGTCGTGCTTTACGACAACCTCGTCGCCCCCGAAATTGTCGAACTCACCCGCCGCGATGCTGACCGGATTTACGTCGGCAAGCGCACCAACCAACACGCCCTGCCCCAAGAAGAAATCAACCTACTGCTGGTCAAGCTGGCGAAAGAAGGCAAACGGGTGGTGCGGCTTAAAGGCGGCGACCCGTTTATGTTTGGGCGCGGCGGCGAAGAAATCGCCACCCTTGCCGCGCAGGGCGTGCCCTTTGAAGTCGTACCGGGGATTACCTCGGCATGTGGTGCAGCCGCCTATGCCGGCATCCCCCTCACCCACCGCGATTACGCCCAGTCCTGCGTGTTTGTCACCGGTCATCGCCAAGATGGCAGCATCCAGCTCGACTGGGACGCACTGGCACGCCCCCACCAAACCGTGGTGATTTACATGGGCGTGGCCACCGCCGAAGCCCTGTGCGCCGCCCTCATTGCCCACGGCAAACCCGCAGACACCCCTGCTGCGGTGGTCGAACGCGCCACGACCCCCCAACAACGCGTCTTTACCGGTACGCTGACCACCCTGCCCAGCCTGATGCAAACCCACGCGGTGGGTTCGCCCGCCCTGATTATTGTGGGGGAAGTGGTCCAGCTTGCACCGGCATTGACGTGGTATGCCGCCCCCCACACATAAGAAGCCGTTCAACCGCTGTCCACGCAGGCTGGCTGCTTGCTACAATCAGCAGCCACGGCACGCACTTTCACCTGTGCCCCGTTACGAGACGAGCCGCCAACATGGCGGCACGATTTCCGACCTCGCTTAAACGAAGGCGGATGGCTGTAAAC
Source organism: uncultured Neisseriales bacterium (assembly GCA_937871815.1). Taxonomy (GTDB): domain Bacteria; phylum Pseudomonadota; class Gammaproteobacteria; order Burkholderiales; family Aquaspirillaceae; genus Rivihabitans. The sequence continues at coordinate 25,557 of CALMOJ010000044.1, read as the reverse complement.
ACGAGGACTTTCATGGTTGGTATTTTGATTGTCACCCACGGTGACTTGGGCATGAGCCTCTCGCAATGTGCTCAGCACATTTTGCAGCGCGACTTGCCCAATTTAGCCGTGATGGCAGTAGATAAAAGCGACGACCCCGACCGTAAACTGGCCGAAGCACGAGAACTGGTCAGTGCCTTGAATACCGGCGCGGGCGTGCTTATTTTTTCCGACATTTTTGGGGGCACGCCGTCCAATATCGCCAGCCGCTTGGTCGAGCCAGGACACATCGAAGCCATTGCAGGGGTCAGCTTGCCCATGCTGGTGCGCAGCCTGTGCTACGCCAGTTTGCCGCTAGAACAAGTGGTCAGCAAAGCCGTCACCGGCGGGCTAGAGGGTGTCATTCCCATCCAGCCTTAGCAGGGCATCAAATCAGGATTCACGCCGTGTTAAGCTGACACAAAGTAGGCATGGCTACACTACACAAAACAAAAAAACCCTACAGGGGAGACGCATGGCACTGACACAACAAATCCAAATTATTAACAAACTCGGGCTACATGCCCGTGCATCCTCCAAATTTACCCAGTTGGCCGGTCGCTACACCAGCGAGATTTGGATTTCGCGCAACGGACGCAAAGTCAACGCCAAAAGTATTATGGGCGTGATGATGTTGGCCGCAGCCAAAGGCTCGACCGTGGAGCTAGACATCACCGGCGACGACGAGCAAGAAGCCATGGAAGCCCTCGTCGCCCTGATCAACAACCGCTTTGACGAAGCCGAATAAGAACCCGCACCACCCCCCACGCAACCCTCGCCTTGGGCGTGGTCGGTTTTTTCTGGTGATTTCACACCGCTTGCCATAAAAATAAAAATGGGGAACCTCCGATGCCAACAGCGTGTCAGGCATGTTCACCCATCTACCAAGCATCATTGGACGGACAACACAGCCCTTGCCCGCCCATGCTTAAAATTTGCCACGAGGGAAGGCAGGAGAGAACGCTATGAGCATCAGTTTGCACGGCATAGGTATCGGTGGCGGCATCGCCATTGGTCGCGCACACCTGCTTTCGCAAAGTGCCATCGACGTGGTGCATTACACGTTAGAGTCGCACGAGCTGCCCGCAGAAAAGCAGCGATTTGAGAAAGCCATTCGCAACACCCGCAAAGAGCTGGAAATGCTTTGGGGGGGGATTCCCGAAAACGCACCCGCAGAGCTGGGTGCGTTTCTGTCGTTGCACATTATGCTGCTGAACGATGCCACCCTCTCCCGCGCCCCACTCAAGACGATAGATACCCTATCGTGCAACGCCGAATGGGCACTCAAAACCCAAGCCGATGCACTGGTGGCGCAGTTTGAAGAAATCGAAGAGCAATACCTGCGCGAACGCAAACACGATGTGATTCAAGTCGTGGAGCGGGTGTTCAAAAACCTGTCAGGGCAAAATAGTGCCTTGCCCGTGGTAGACCCGCTGACCGAAGAAGCCATCTTGGTCGCGCACGACTTGTCCCCTGCGGACATGGTCTATTTCAAAGATTCCAACTACGCCGCGTTTGTCACCGATGTGGGCGGCGCGACCAGCCACACCGCCATTTTGGCGCGTAGCCTCGATTTGCCCTCGGTAATTGCCACCCACAATGCCCGCGAACTCATCAGCGAAGACGAAATGATCATCGTCGATGGCGTACAGGGCGTGGTCATTGTGTCGCCAGACGAAAGCGTTTTGGCCGAATACCGCCGCCGCCAACGCAACTGGCGCGAAGCACGACGCAAGCTCGCCGGCATCAAAAAAGCCAACGCCAAAACCCAAGACGGCACCCCGATTGAGCTGGTCGCCAATATTGAGCTGCCGCAAGACATCGAAGACGTGCAAGAGTCCGGCGCGGTTGGCATTGGCCTGTTCCGCAGCGAATTCCTCTTTTTGGGGCGCGACACCCTGCCGTCAGAAGACGAACAGTTCGAAGCCTATCGCACCGTCGCCGCAGGGATGAACGGCCTGCCCGTCACCATCCGTACCATGGATTTGGGCGCGGACAAAAACCCCAAATGGTCGATTCACGGGGTCTCCGACAACCCCGTGCTGGGGCTGTGTGGGATGCGGCTGTGCTTGGCCGAGCCGCTGCTGTTCCGCTCCCAGCTCCGCGCTTTGCTGCGTGCCTCGCACGAGGGCAAGGTGCGGATTTTGTTCCCGATGATTAACGGCGTGACCGACCTCAAACAAGCCCTTGCCCAGCTCGACTTGGCCAAAGCTGAGCTGCACGTTGAGAACATCCCGTTTGACGAAAAAATCGAAGTCGGCGCGATGATTGAAATTCCCTCGGCCGCGCTGGTCATCAGCACCTTGGCACGCTATGTCGATTTCTTTGCCGTGGGTACCAACGACCTGATTCAGTACACCCTCGCCATTGACCGTAACGACGACGCAGTCAGCCATCTTTACGACCCCACCCATCCGGCGGTGTTGTATCTGTTGCTGCACGCCTTCAAAACCGCTGCCAAGGGCGGACTCAGCATCTCGGTCTGCGGCGAAATGGCCGGCGATGTGCGGATGACGCGGCTTTTGCTCGGCATGGGGCTACGCAAGTTCTCCATGCACCCCGCCAATTTGCTGTCGGTCAAACAAGTGGTGCTCAACACCAATCTTGACCGCATCGCCACGCTGACCTCGCGCATTTTGCGGGCGGATGACCCCGATAAAATCCACGACCTCTTGCAACAGCTCAACGCGCTGGAGTCCGTTTGACCCGTCTTGCCATCGTTCGCCAAAAATACAACCCAGCGGGCGGGGCAGAACGGTTTGTCAGCCGCGCCCTTGATGCCTTGGCGCAGCAGGCCACGCTGGATGTCACGCTGATTACCCGCCGCTGGGAAACCCGCGCAGGCTGGCACAGCCTCAAGCTCAATCCTTTTTACCTCGGCAATGTATGGCGCGATGCGGGCTTTGCCCGTGCCGTGCGCCACACCCTGCGCCAACAGCCCTTTGACTTGGTTCAATCCCACGAACGCATTGCGGGCTGTGATGTCTTCCGTGCCGGTGACGGCGTTCACCGCGATTGGTTAGCCCGCCGCGCCCGCGCCTTGTCTCCCTTAGGACGGCTGGCGATGTGGCTCAACCCCTATCACCACTATGTTTGCCACGCAGAAGCCCGGATGTTCCGCCACCCCGCGCTGAAAGCGGTTATCTGCAATTCGCAGATGGTGGCCGCCGAAATTCACGCCCGCTTTGGCCTGCCGCACGCCCAATTACCGGTGATTTATAACGGCGTAGACACCACCGCCTTTCACCCCGACTTGGCCGCACAGCACCGCGCCGCCACCCGCCAGCAATGGCACATCCCCCCCGAGGCTCCGACCCTGCTCTATGTCGGCTCGGGCTTTGCTCGTAAAGGGGTGGCGACTGCGCTCCACACCCTCGCCCGCACCCCGTCGGTCTATCTCTGGGTAGTAGGGCACGATAAACACGCCGCCCGTTACCTTGCCCTCGCCGCCCAGCTAGGCATCAGCGACCGTGTGCGGTTTACCGGCGCACAAAACGAGGTCAAGCCGTTTTACGGTGCGGCAGACGCGCTGATTCTGCCCACGCTCTACGACCCCTTTCCCAACGTCTGCGTCGAAGCCCTCGCCAGCGGGCTGCCGGTCTTGACCAGCACCGGTTGCGGGGCGGCAGAGTGGCTGCGAGAGGGCGAAAACGGCTGGGTGCGGGACGCACTCGACGTAGAAGGCTTTGCCGCCGCGTGTGCCGACTGGCTTGCCCTGCGTGCCGACTGGCCCCAGCTCCGCACCGCCGCCCGCGCCACCGCCGAGCCCTACACCCTGCCCCGTATGGCGGAAGCGTTGTTGACGCTCTATGGTCAGCTGCTGCCGCCCGCCGCCCACTGACGGTTGCCCCACGCTGCCCCACAACGCAACAGCCCGCCTTGTTAAAGGGCGGGCTGTTTTGTTAGGGGCGGGATTACAGTCACGGCACGCGATGGGGGGCGTTTTTTTGGGGATTTTTGTGTGGGGTGCTGTCATAAGTGGCTAGGGGTGTGCTAATGTTTTGGCATTGTTTTATATTGTGCTGACTGCGTTGTGCTTGAGCACCAAGAGCTTCTGGGTGGGTTGGGTTAAGCCGTCGGGGTGGTGGGGTGGCTTGTTTTTTAGCTTGCGCGGCAGTTGGTTGGCCTGATTGGGGTAACTATTTTTATCATGATGTAAATTAGGATATGAGGACACCACCCACAATGAAAGACCTACAACCCTCTGATTTTATAGCAATAATTGCTCTTCTTACATCATTTGCGTCTGTTTTTTTGCCCAAAAATCTAAAAACGCTGCTGAAAAAGCGAACAACATCAATCTCCACTCTCATCAAAAAACAATATACCATGCATTTTATGAGCTAAAAATGCACATAGAAATTAAAGGTGAATTCGCCGAAATTCGTAAGGTATCAAAATATTATTATCAAGCATTAGATGCAAAGTTTTATTTCAACCAAGAAATAGCAGAGCAGTTCAAAAAATTTTTTGATCTTTGCTTTGAAATTGCCGATATTTCTAGGGTAGAGGGGCGCACAAAAACAGAGCGAGATGAGGCCAGAAATAAATTAAATTGCGCACGAGAAATTGCCAATGAACTAGATGGAAAAATCATCAAAAAAATTACCTTGCTATAGACTTATAAAAACATGATTGATTTAAGTTGGCACTAGCGATGCCAGTGCTGGCACAACAGGTTTGGATGCACAGGTACACATTGAAATAAACGCCGCAATCTCGTTTGGGTTGAAAATCTTCACTTCTTCTATTATTGACTTTATTTCAATCAGCTGGAGGTGTTTTATGAAAAACCCAATCTCTTATTTCTCTCTAAAAATAGCATGTGTTTGGTATGGGATTGCATTCCTGCGGAGTCTCTAGATGAGAAAAATTCCAATCCAAACGAGGGATTATCGTTTATGAATTTGCACTACCTTCCAAGAGGAAATGCAAGGGGGGTCACCCCCCCCTCTCCGCACCAATTCTTTAGTAGAAGAAAAAATAGAATAATACGCAGCCTTCTGGCTTACAGTCGATAATACCAGCCGACACAACAAAGCCATACCTGCCGGTTAATTTTGTTTTGGCATTAAAAATAAATCGGGGCCACTATGAAAAAACTTTCAATCCTGCTATTTGCCATGGCTTTTACACCTCCTGCATTTGCTGAGGCATTTAAAACAGGCTCTTACTTTGTAAAAGAAACAGTGCTTGAAGAACGATTGACCCCAAACCAAAAAGGGAAAGTTAAAAACAAAATATATCGGCTACAAAAAGTAGATGTACTGGAGGTCAAAGGAGATTGGGCACGCGTTTCTAAATACTATGACGGTGAAGCTGAAGGTGAAAAAGGACAAGTTGCTCGCTGGGTTCTGATTAAAGGGCTTTCAACTACGCGACCATCCGACCTTCCTCAACCAACAATTAAATCAGATCCACGCGTACTGAAAGAGGCCATCCCCAAAGTAGGTGAATATGGCCTTAAAGAAAGTGATATTAAAATTCTTTATAAGGACGCAGAAAAATTCTTAAATTCAGGGACATGCGCACGCATTGAATATGCTGATAAAAGCACCAGCAAACCAAACACTTATTTTATCAACTGCGGCGGTTCAAATATATTCTTCACCCCAAGTGATTTATAGCCCAAAAAAGGGAGCAGGCTCAGATTCACTCTAGCATCCATGCTCATTAGAGCGAAACTAACGGTAAACCTTAAGGTGTTGTTTGGAGGATTTATGGAAAGACTACAAATTATTAAATTATCTTGTGGCGGTGTAGCAGAAGCTGCTGGCCTTATGGTCGGTGATTGGCTAGATGAATATAATGGAGTTTTACTGGTTTCATCAGAGTCGCTCTCCGCTGCAATTAAAAAATCCAGCGGCACACATACAATGAAAGTTGTACGTAATCTTCAGAGACTAGAGTTTCCTATCAAGGCGGGCTCACTGGGGATTTCTGTTGAGCCAGGAAAAATGGTTGATATTGACAATGAAGCAGCCGTTAGAAATGAAGTTATATTACAGGCGGCAAAAGCCATCAAGCTCTCAACGACACCTGAGATTGCAGGATATATTGTGGATGAAACTTTAGAAATTGTAACGGCTGAGTGTGTATTTGGTATTGGCGTATTTAACGATTTCCTTACTGGCATGTCTGATTTTTTCGGAGGGAGAAGCGACGCAACTCAGGATACTTTGCGCAGAGCACGGAGAGCATGTCTAAATGAGTTAAAAATTGAGGCAGTAAAAGTTGGTGCTAATGCGGTAATTGGAGTGGATTTGGACTACAGCGAATTTAGTGGCCAAGGAAAGTCTATGCTTTTTCTGGTGGCCTCTGGAACAGCAGTGAGACTTAAATAAGAATACGCTGCAAAGCAGCCCCCCCCCCATTTTCCCCGAGAATGACAAAACCCAAACTTGGCATGATTGAAGCCGCAAAAAAAAGGGGGGCATCATCGCCCCCCTTGCTCGTTAATGGCATTCCCGCCTAGCCAAAAACACCCGCAATTGCCCTATTGAGGGCGAACCCCCACCTACCCCCCCTGCCGCGCCGCATCCAAAACCCGACACACCGCCTCTGCCCCCTCGACCAAGCGCGGGCCGGGGCGGCTTGTCTCATCGGCGGGGACGGCATACAGGGTCTGGTGGCGCACGGCGGGCAGGCTGGGCCAGCGTCGCCAATGCGCCAAACTCGCCATCCCGCCCTGCGCCAACATCACCTCTGGCCGCGCCGCCAACACCGCCTCGGTCGAAACCATCGGGGTCAGCCCCGACAGCGCGGCAAAGACATTGTCGCCGCCGCACAGCGTCAGCAGGTGGCTCATAAACTGCTGCCCCGAAGCCGTCATTAACGGCGTTTCGTTCAGCTGCCAAAACACCCGCAATCGCCGCTTGCCTACATTGTCGGCGGCCAACTGCGCCAGCCGGTTGCGGTACTGCGTGGCCGCTGCCCGCGCCGAAGCGGCATGGCCGGTCAAGACCCCCAAGGCTTCCATTTCGGCGGCCACAGCAGGCAAGGTGCGCGGCTCGCTGACAAACAGCGGAATGCCCAGCTGCCGCAGCCGTGCCACATCACGCGGCGAAGTGCCGCTGCCCCACACCACCACCAACTGGGGGCGCAAGGCCAGCACGGCTTCGAGACTCAGCCCGCTATACGCCCCCACCGAAGGCAGGGCTTGCGCGGCTTTCGGCCAATCAGCGTATTCCACCCGCCCAACCAGATTGCCGCCCGCCCCAATGGCGTAGAGCATTTCTACCGCATGGGGGGTTAAGCCCACCACACGACTGGCGGGCAGGGGCAAATGAACCTGCGTGCCACGGCCATCCACTGCCGAGACCGTCGCCGCACTCCACGGAGACAGCCCCGCCAGCCCGAGGGCAAGAACAAGACCAAGGCGAAAGCGGGCGCGAGGCATTACTTAGGCTGCCAGCTCAGGTTCAGCCACCATTGGCGACCTGCGGTGTTGTAGCCACTGGCTTCGACAATCGAGCGGTCAAATACGTTGTTGACCCGCGCCAAGGCCGACCAATCCCGTGCCACCTGCCAGCGCGTCCACAGATTGGCACTGCCGTAGCCCGCCAACGGCACACGGTTGGCGGCATCATCAAACCGGCGGCTGGCGGCGTGCAGCTCCACCCCGCTGGTCAGCGTGTCCCACGTTTTTTCTGCGCCCAACACGGCATGACGCGCGGCACGGCGCGGCAAAACGCGGTCGGTGTCGCCATCCCGTGCGGTCAGCCAATCCAGCGTGGCGGTTAAGCCGACACCGGCCAGTTGCGTGCCACCAGCCAAGGTCAGACCTTGGAGCTTGGCATGGGCGATATTGATGGGCATCCCTGCGGCAAAGTTGTATTGAATCATGTCCTCGATGCGGTTGCGGTACACGGTCAGGCTGGCGCGGTGCACGCCTTCACGCCAGCGCAGCGCGGCTTCGAGGTTGGTCGCGCTTTCGGGTTTCAGATTGGGATTGCTAAAGCCGGGGTAGTACAAATCCAAAAAGGCAGGGGCGCGGAAAGCTGTGCCAGCGGCCACATTGGCCGACAGGGCAGTGGTCAGCGCGTAGCCGTAACTCGCGCTGCCGGTGGTCTTGCTGCCAAATTGGGCGTTGTCGTCATGGCGGACGGTGGCTTCTAGCCGATGTGCACCCAGCGTGTTTTGGTAGCCCAGATACGCCGCTTTCACCACACGCTCGGTGACGGCGTAGCGGGGTTGGCTGCCAAAGCTTTCATCGGCGTAATCCAAGCCCGCGACCACACGCCCTGCGTTGCCCAGCTCAATCCGGTTTTGCCAGCCCCACACGTTGCGCTGTGTGCGTGCGTGGAAGCTCCGCACACTGGGCGCACCGTCAAAGTTGGTGACTTCGGACACGGCTTGGTCAAAGCGCAAGGTGCTTTCCCATACCGGCGAAAAAGCCGCCCGCCAAAACACGCCGTTGCTGCGTATCGCGCTGTTGAAGTAGTCGTGAATACGACCCGTGCGGTCTGCGGTGGCATCGTAGTCGGTGTGGGCACGGGTGGCGGCACTTTGCACGCCCACTTCATGCTGGGCGGTCAGCTGCTGCGAAAGCTTGAGGCTGTAGCTGCTGTTGCGGTAGCCGTCTTGGTCAGGGTTATACGACCACGGCGATTGGCTATTGGTGGCCGAGAAGCCATCGGTGCTGTCATGGCTGGCGGTCAAGGCGTAGCGGGTGTTGCCTGTTTTGCCGCTGACACCAGCACTGGCACCAAAACGCCCTTCGCTGCCCACCCCAATATTTACGAAGGGACGCATCGCCCCCTCCCCTTCACGGGTAAAGACCTGAATCACCCCGCCAATGGCATCTGCGCCATACAGGCCAGACATCGCCCCGCGTACGATTTCCACACGGTCGATTTGCGCCAAGGGAATATGCTCCAGCGGCGACAAGCCCGAATCCAGCCCATACACCCGCACCCCATCCACCAGCACAACAGTGCGGTTGGCCGATGTGCCGCGCACAAACAAATTGGGCAAAGTGCCCGCCCCGCCCGAACGGGCAATCTGCACCCCAGCCTGCTGTGACAGCAGCTCGGGCAAGGACGCGGCACCGGCGGCTTGAATCGCCTCGGCTTCAATCACGGTCACGTCATGGTTGACCTTGGCCACGTCGGTGGGCAAGCGGGTGGCCGTCACCACGGTTTCGGGCAAAGCAGCATTGGCAAAGGCATGGGAAATCGCCAAGGCCATCACGCCGGCGGCTGAAAGACGAACGTACATAGACAACACTCCAAAAAAGAATCAGAAAGATTCGGAGTGCAGAAGGCACGCCCTATCGCTGTTTATCCTGCCCACCACACAAACGGGGCGGACGACAAACCGAGACAAGGGGTGTGTGAAAGACGAGTTGAAAAGCCTGCTTTTCCGCCCGGCATCGCCCTCCCGCGATACTCCTGCGTGTGCGGCTTGGGAGGTAAACCAAGCCGCACGTCATTGGGGCGGTCTCCGGGCTGGGTCATCATCTATCGCCACACCTTCCCGCATTGTTCTGCAGTGGTGTGCCGTCGCAGCGCAGGGCACGCGCGGCAGCAAGAGGCGATAGGGCTGTGCCCAAAAGCAGCACAACAGACCTTACCGTTGCGGGGGCAGCACAGGCCTTGAACCTGTTTCCCGTTACCCAACGAGGCGCGGATTATACGGGGTTTCTGCGGGGAGGCTTTCTGTGCGGCAAAAAACCCATTGGGGGTGAAAACATCCCGTGCTGGCTGTTCCAGCCATGCTGGACGGGGGCGTGGCGGGGTTATTTAAGCGGCGCAGCACAGTGCAGAGAGGGAGCAGAAAGCGCCCCAACCCCGCCACCCCACCACGCACGCCAGCAACGTGGCGCACTCCGCGTATAATTCGCGCTTGGATGATTTTGGGGAAACCGTATGCAGTCCGTTATTTGTGCCAGTCAGCGTATCGTGGTCAAGGTCGGCTCGAGCTTGGTCACCAACGATGGCAAGGGGCTAGACCATGCCGCCCTGACCCGCTGGGCGGGCGAAATCGCCGACCTTGCACGGCGCGGCAAGCAAGTGGTGCTGGTTTCGTCTGGCGCGATTGCCGAGGGGCTGCAACGCCTCGGCTGGAGCACCCGTCCCAAAGCGGTTCACGAGCTCCAAGCCGCAGCGGCGGTGGGGCAAATGGGGCTGGCGCAAGCCTACGAAACGGCGTTTCGGGCGCATGGTCTCAAAACCGCCCAAGTGCTGCTGACCCACGAAGACTTGGCCGACCGCACCCGCTATCTCAATGCCCGCTCAACCCTCACCACGCTGCTGAAGCTGAATGTCGTCCCCATCATCAACGAAAACGACACCGTCGCCACCAGCGAAATCCGCTTTGGTGATAACGATACGCTGGGCGCGTTGGTGACCAATCTGATCGAAGCCGACGCGCTGGTGATTTTGACCGACCAGCAAGGGCTGTTTACCGCCGACCCGCGCAAACACCCCGATGCCACCTTTGTTTACCACGCCAACGCCGGCGACCCCGCCCTAGAAGAAATGGCTGGCGGCGCGGGCAGCAGTGTCGGCACGGGGGGCATGATTACCAAAATCATCGCGGCAAAACGCGCAGCCCGCAGCGGGGCGGCCACCGTCATTGCCTGTGGCCGTGAAGCCAATGTGCTGTCGCGGCTGGCCGATGGCGAGGCCATTGGTACCCAGCTTGTCCCTGCCGCCAGCCCGCTGGTGGCCCGTAAACAATGGCTGGCCGACCATCTGCAACTGGCGGGGCGGCTGGTGCTGGATGCAGGTGCGGCAGAAGCGGTGGCGCACAAAGGCACCAGCCTGCTTCCGATTGGCGTGGTGGCGGTGGAGGGTCAGTTTTTGCGTGGCGAAGTGCTGGCCTGCGTCGATGCGGCGGGGCAAGAAGTCGCCCGTGGGCTGGTCAACTACAGCTCGGACGAAGCCCGCCAAATCATGCGCCACGCCACCCGCGAAATCGAAGGCATTTTGGGCTATATCGTCGAGCCAGAGCTGATTCACCGCGACAATATGGTGAGCGTTTAGGCACTGTGTTACTCTAAAAAATTCTGCATTGCAGCGTTTGCTTCCCATTATGGCTACCCACGGAAACCTTTTTATTGTCACCGCGCCTTCAGGGACGGGGAAAACCACCTTGGTGGCGGCTTTATTGGCCGCCGATGCGGCCGTGCAGCTTTCGGTTTCGCACACCACCCGCTCGCCCCGCGCAGGCGAGGTCAATGGACAGCATTACCACTTTATTGACCGTGCCCAATTTGAGCAGATGATTGCCCAGCAAGATTTTTTGGAACACGCCGAAGTCTATGGTAACTATTACGGCACGTCGTTACGCTGGATTCAGGCGCAGCAAGCCCAAGGGCGCGACATCCTGCTCGAAATCGACTGGCAAGGCGCGGCGCAAGTTCGCCAGCTTTTGCCTGACGCGATTGGGATTTTTATCTTGCCGCCGTCTATCGAGGCCCTCGAAACCCGCTTGCGCGGACGTGGCACCGATAGCGAAGAAACCATCCTCAAGCGGATGGCGGTAGTGCGCTCCGAAGTGGATCACGCCGAAGCAGCGGATTACCTGATTTTTAACGAGCACATCGACGAAGCCGTGCGCGACCTGTTGGCCGTTGTTCGTGCCGAGCGGCTCAAAACCGCCAGCCAAGTACGCCGTCGCGCCCCTCAGCTTCGGGCCATGCAGTCGCACGGCTAAGCCTGTATTTTTGCCCCCGTCTTTTCCTGCACGAGGCTGTTTTATAGCTGGCAGGCAAACGGCGTGGGGCTTTGTTTTTTGTCCCTTCTCACCCCTCACCCCCAAAGGAATTTTTATGGCGCGTATGACGATTGATGATTGCCTCGTTCACATCCCTAACCGTTTTGACCTGACGCTGGCAGCCACTTACCGCGCTCGCCAACTGGCCTCCGGCGCGACCCCTTTGGTCGATGCAGGTAAAGACAAGCCCACCGTGGTTGCCCTGCGTGAAATCTCTATCGGGCAAATTGGGCGAGAAGTTTTGGACCGTTATCGCGGCTAATTAAATAGAACCCGCCGCATTTTTGTGCCATTTGGGCAGAACGCCACCATGACAGCAGACACCGCCAGCACGCCCATCGACTACGACGCACTCGTTGCTGCACAAGCCACTACCCTGCTTGCGGCGGCAGAGGCCTATTTGCGCCCCGAGGATGTGCTGTTGGTGCGGCAGGCCTTTGCGTTTAGCCGCGATGCCCACGAAGGTCAAGTGCGCAAAAGCGGCGAGCCTTACATCACCCATCCCATTGCAGTGGCGCAAATTTTGACTGGCTGGCGGCTGGATGCCCAAGGGCTGTGCGCGGCCTTGCTCCACGACACCATGGAAGACACGGGGGTGGCCAAATCCACCCTGCACGAACGCTTTGGGCTGACCGTGGCGGATTTGGTAGATGGGCTGTCTAAATTGGAACGCTTGGAATACCAAACCCAAGAAGCCGCCCAAGCCGAGAACTTCCGCAAGATGGTGTTGGCGATGGCCAAAGACATCCGCGTCATCATCGTTAAGCTGTCTGACCGGCTGCACAATATGCGCACCTTGGATTCGATGCGCGAGGACAAACGCCGCCGCATTGCCCAAGAAACGCTCGACATCTACGCCCCTGTTGCCAATCGCATCGGGCTCAACAAGGTGTTCCGCGAGCTGCAAGACCTGAGCTTTAAACACCTGTACCCCCACCGCTACCAAGTGCTGTCCAAAGCCATCCGTGCCGCCCGTGGCAACCGCCGCGAATTGGTCAGCAAGATTTTAGAAGCCATCGCTGGGCGATTAGAAACCGCCGACATTGCCGCCGACATTAAAGGGCGCGAGAAAAACCTCTTCAGCATCTATCACAAGATGCAAGAAAAGCACCTCGCGTTTTCGGACGTGCTGGATATTTACGGCTTTCGGGTGATTGTGGACGATGTGCGTAGCTGCTACATCGCCCTTGGCGAGCTGCACGGGTTGTATAAGCCCATCCCTGGCAAGTTCAAAGACTATATCGCCATCCCCAAAAGCAACGGCTACCAAAGCCTGCACTCCACCCTGTTTGGGCCGTACGGCACACCGATTGAAGTGCAAATCCGCTCTCGCGACATGCACAAAATCGCCGAAAGTGGCGTGGCCAGCCACTGGATGTATAAAACCGGCGACGATTCCATCAATCAAGCCCAGCTCCGTACCCACGAGTGGCTGCAAGACTTACTCGCCATCCAAGCCGAATCTGGCGATGCCATCGAATTTCTCGAACACATCAAGATTGACCTCTTTCCCGACGAAGTTTATGTGTTTACCCCCAAAGGGCGGATTTTGGTCTTGCCACATGGGGCGAGTCCGGTGGATTTTGCCTATGCCGTGCATACCGATGTGGGGCACCGCTGCATTGCCGCCAAGGTTAACCACGAGCTGGTGCCACTGCGCACCCGCCTTAAAAATGGCGACCAAGTCGAAATCATCACCACCTCGCAATCCAAGCCCAATCCGTCTTGGCTGTCGTTTGTGGTCAGCGGGCGGGCGCGTAGCCATATCCGCAATTATCTGAAGGGTCTAGACCGCGAAGATGCCGAGCAACTGGGTGAACGCCTGCTGAAACAATCGCTGCACGCCTTGGCTGCCCGTGGCTTTACCCCCGACAACGTGCTGTGGGAAGCCTATCTGCGCGAGTTCGCCGAAAAAGGGCACAAACCCGCCGATATTTTGGCGGATATTGGCACGGGCAAGCAGCTCCCCTTGGTGGCCGCCAGCCGCTTGCTTGAGCTGGCAGGCGAAGCCTTGGGCGAGGAAGTCCGCTCGGGGCCGGTCATGATTCGGGGCAACGAGGGCGGCGCGGTGCAGCTGGCCGCCTGCTGTAACCCCATTCCTGGCGACCGCATTATGGGGCTGATTAACAAGGGTCAAGGCTTGGTGATTCACCAGCAAGACTGCACTCACGTTTTGCGCCAAGACCCCAATGATTTGCTCGAAGCCGAATGGGACGTGCGCCAAGCCCAGCAGATGTTTGGCGTGCCGATTCGGGTATCGGTGCGGGACGAACGCGGCGCGCTGGCAGCGGTCACCGCCGCCATTACCGAGGCTCACGCCAATATTGAAAGCGTCGATATGCAAGACGCGCACCGTGGCGAAGGCTCGGTGCAAATTGGCTTCCGCCTGCAGGTAGAAAACACCCAACACCTGATGAATGTTTTGACCCAAGTCCGTGCCCAGCCTGCCGTGGTGCGGGCAGTGCGCGGCGCGTAAGAGCCTGTTTACGATCTAGCGAACGAAGGGTCAGACAAGGCGAAATCAACCAAAAAAGCGGCGTTGACACGCGGTCAATGCGCATGTTTTTGGGGCATTTCAACGCAGGATCACCCGAGTATCGCAAATCGTAAACAGGTTCTAAGGAAAGCACGCCGATGGCTGACACCCTCTCTCTCACCGTCAATGGCCAGTCCATGACGCTGCCCCTTGCCAGCACGGTGGCCGATTTTGTTACGGTCTACGCCCCTGCCGGACGGCGTGTTGCCGTTGAGCGCAATGGCGAAATCGTCCCCAAAAGCCAGCATACCCAGACCCCACTGGCCGAGGGCGATTGCCTTGAGGTGGTGGTGGCCGTTGGTGGCGGCTAAGCCCCCTCTCCCCCTCTCTCCAAGGACACACCATGCAGGACACCTTAACCATTGCAGGCAAAGCGTATGGCTCACGGCTACTGGTTGGCACGGGCAAATACCGTGACTTTGCCCAAACCGCCGAAGCACTGGATGCCTCTGGCGCGGAAATCGTCACCGTGGCCATTCGCCGCGTCAACCTCGGGCAAAATGCCAACGAACCTAACCTGCTCGATGCCCTCCCCAAAGGGCGTTACACCCTGCTGCCGAACTCCGCAGGCTGCTACACCGCTGAAGATGCGGTGCGCACCTTGCGCCTCGCCCGTGAACTGCTAGACGACCACCGACTGGTCAAACTCGAAGTGCTGGGCGACCCCACCTCACTGTTCCCCCACGTCACCGAAACCCTCAAAGCCGCCGAAACGCTGGTCAAAGAAGGCTTTGATGTGATGGTGTATACCTCGGACGACCCCATCGTGGCGCGTCAGCTTGAAGACATCGGCTGCTGTGCCATCATGCCGCTGGCCTCGCTGATTGGCTCGGGCATGGGTATTCTCAACCCGTGGAACTTACAGCTTATCCTCGACCAAAGCCGCGTCCCCGTGTTGGTCGATGCCGGCGTAGGCACGGCCAGCGATGCCGCCATTGCCCTAGAGCTGGGCTGTGATGGGGTGCTCATGAATACCGCCATTGCCGCCGCCCAAGACCCCGTACGGATGGCTCACGCTATGCGCTTAGGGGTCGAGGCCGGTCGCCATGCCTTTTTGGCCGGCAGAATGCCGAAAAAGTTGTACCACGGTGCGCCCAGCTCCCCCACTGCAGGGGTGATTGCCGCCGCGAAGTAAGCCCTGCACCTAAGCATCGGTTTTACAAAACGAATCCGAGGGGTTTATACTCTGCGGTTCGCAAGTTGTTCATTTTAATTATCCTAAGGATTGGTGATTTTTCATGCCTAGCGTTCGCGTGAAAGAAAATGAGCCGTTCGAAGTAGCCATGCGCCGCTTCAAACGCTCTGTTGAGAAAACAGGTCTGTTGACCGAACTTCGCGCCCGCGAGTTCTACGAGAAGCCAACGGCAGAACGCAAGCGCAAGCTTGCTGCTGCTGTGAAGCGTCATTACAAGCGTCTGCGTAGCCAAACACTACCACCGAAGCTGTATTGATCTCGACAGTTCGCAACGGCTCATAGTCGCGACTGCACCGAAACCGCGAGCGCAAGCTTGCGGTTTCGCCGTTTTAAGGCTATTCCACAGCATTATCCGGTTTGCCCCCCTTCCCCCTTCTAAAATTGAGTCCGCTATGAGCCTAAAAGCCCGCATCACCGACGACATGAAGACCGCCATGAAAGCCCGCGCAACCGAGCGTCTGGGCACCATCCGTCTTTTGTTAGCTGCCCTCAAGCAAAAAGAAGTGGATGAACGGGTTGAACTAACCGACACCGACATCATCACCATCATCGACAAGATGCTGAAACAACGCCGCGATTCCGTGACGCAATATACCGCCGCCAACCGTGCCGACCTCGCCGACCGCGAAACCGCCGAAATGGTTGTGCTGTCCGAATACCTCCCTCAAGCCCTGACCGAAGCCGAAATTGACGCGCTGATTGACCAAGCGATTGCCGACACCGGCGCAGCAGGGATGCAAGAAATGGGCAAAGTCATGGCGGTGCTCAAACCCCAAATGGCAGGACGCGCCGATATGGCTGCTGTCTCGGGTCGCATTAAGGCGCGGTTGGCTTAATTTTCCGCCCGCGACCCTGCCGCCATGATTCCGCAGGACTTCATTGACCAGCTCCTGACGCGCGTTGACCTCGTTGACGTGATTGAACGCTATGTGCCCCTAAAAAAAGCGGGGCAAAACTACATGGCGTGCTGCCCCTTCCACAAAGAAAAAAGCCCCTCGTTTTCTGTCAGCCCGACCAAGCAGTTTTTTCACTGCTTTGGCTGCGGCAAACACGGCAACGCGATTGGCTTTGTGATGGAGCACACCGGTCAGGGCTTTGTTGACGCGATAGAAGAACTCGCCAGCAACGTCGGCATGACGGTGCCGCGAGACAACCCGCACGCCCCCGCCGCCCCCCGCACCCGCCCCGGCTTGGTGGAACGCATGGAGGCCGCCATGCAGTTTTACAAACAACAGCTGAAGCGCAGCCCCACCGCCATCGACTATCTTAAAGGGCGGGGCGTAACCGGTGAAATCGCCGCCCGCTTTGGGCTCGGCTTTGCCCCCGAAGGCTGGACACCCTTATCAGAAGCCTTCGACGACTACCTCGACGAAGATTTAGTCGAATGCGGCTTAGTCATCCGCAAAGACGATGGACGGCGGCATGACCGCTTCCGCGAACGGATTATGTTTCCCATCCGTAACCCACGCGGACAGGTCATCGGCTTTGGCGGGCGGGTACTGGCCACGGGTGAACCCAAATATTTAAACTCGCCCGAAACCCCGCTGTTCCAAAAAGGCCGCGAACTTTACGGCCTATTTGAAGCTCGCGAAAGCATCCGCGAAACCGGACGGGCACTGGTGGTCGAAGGCTATATGGACGTGGTGGCCTTGGCACAATACGGCATTGATTACGCCGTAGCGGCACTGGGCACTGCCACCACTCCCGTCCATGTGCAAAAGCTCCTGCGCCAAACCGACCATGTGTTTTACTGCTTTGATGGCGATGCAGCAGGCCAACGCGCCGCGTGGCGGGCGTTAGAAAACAGCCTAGAAGCCTTGGTCGATGGCAAATACCTGCACTTTATGTTTTTACCAACCACGCATGACCCCGATAGCTATGTGCGTGCCGAAGGGCGCGAAGCCTTTGAACAGGCCCTCACCGCTGAAAGCCTGTCGCTCTCGGCGTATTTTGTCCACGAACTCAGCAGCACGCTCAACCTAAACAATGCCGAAGACCGCACCGAGCTGGTCACCCGCGCCATGCCCTACTTGGCCAAAATCAACGCCCCCACCTTGGGCTTGATGCTGCGCCGACGGGTGGCGGAGCTGGGGCGAATTGAAGTGCAAGAGCTAGACCGGCTGATGGGCCGCGCCCCCAACCGCCCAAGCCGTTACCCCACCAACAGCCCGCGCAGCCGCAAGCCAACCTTGTCACTGCCGCGCCGCTTGCTGCGCTGGGTCAGCCTGAACCCTGCACTGGCCGCACGGGTGCAACTGCCGGTCGAAGTCGCAGACAGCGGCAAAGAAGTCCATTTATTGCTGGAGCTGTGCGCCCTGATTACCGCAGCGGCGCAGCCCCTGACCGCGGCCCAGCTCGAAGAGCGGCTACGTGAAACCGAACTGGCGCACCGCTTGTCGCCCGTCTTGGCCGAAAGCTTTGGCGATGGGGTTTTTGATGACCCCGATGAACAAGAATTTGAAGATGCGGTCAGTCGCCTTGCCACCAACATTCGTATGGCGTGGCTAGAACGGCTGAAAGAAAAAGACCGGCATCAAGGTCTGACCCCCGAAGAAAAGCAGCAGTTGCTTCACCTCCTCCTCGTGCCAAGTGCCGTAAGCCGCACTTGACGTATGTTATAATTCGCTGATTTTTCAGCTCTATTTTTCAGGATGCAACAATGGCGGCTACTCCCGACACCGACAAGGACGTTGAAATCAAAGCACAATCGCTTCTCGATAACGCTGACGAACGGCGCAAGCGACTGAAGCAACTGATTGTGCTTGGCAAAGAGCGTAGCTATCTGACCTACGCCGAAATCAATGACCACCTCCCCGAAGACGTGCTAGATGCCGAGCAAATCGAGAACATCATCAGCATGATTATCGATATGGGGATTCAGGTATGCGACGAAGCCCCTGATGCCGAACAGCTTCTGATGTCAGATGCGCCCCCCGCCGTGGCAGACGAAGATGCCGTCGAAGAAGCCGAAGCCGCGCTGTCTACCGTTGATTCTGAATTTGGGCGCACCACCGACCCCGTGCGGATGTATATGCGCGAAATGGGCACGGTCGAGCTGCTGACCCGCGAAGGCGAAATCGTCATTGCCAAGCGCATCGAAGACGGACTGAAGCACATGATTCAGACCATCTCCGCCTGCCCAGGCATTATCCAAGATGTGCTGGGGCTGATTGACCGCATCGAAGCCGGCGACATGCGGGTGGATGAGCTTATCGACGGCTTTATCGACCCCGATGCCCCCGAAGGCGTGCCCGAAATCGAACCGCCGGAGCTGGTCGAAGAAGAACCCGTCGATGAAGTCGAGACCACCGAAGAAGAAGACGAAGCCGCCGCTGCCGCCGCCGATCAAGCCAATCTGGAAGAACTCAAAGCCCAAACCACGGAACACTTCCAAGTGATTCGCGCCCTTTACGCCCAAATGTGCGAAGCCCTCGAAGCCGAAGGAACCAAAGGCGCGGGCTATCTGGGGCTGCAACAGGCCATCAGCACCGAGTTTATGAAGGTACGTTTTGCCGTGAAGCAGGTCGAAGCCCTGTGCGAACGCCTGCGCAGCAGTGTGGACGAAGTGCGCCGCTTTGAACGCGAAATCATGGATATTTGCGAGCAAAAGGCCAAAATGCCTCACGCCCGCTTTATCGAATCTTTCCCAGGCAACGAAACCAACGTCGATTGGGTGCTGCGCGAAATCGCCACCAACAAACCTTACAGTGCCATCCTCGAACGCTTTAAGCACGCCATTATCGAAAAACAAGCGCGTCTAGCCGGCTTGCAGAAAAAAGCGATGATTTCGATTCGGGAATTGAAAGAAATCAACAAGCAAATGTCGATTGGCGAAACCCGCGCCCGTTTGGCCAAGCGCGAAATGATCGAAGCCAACTTACGGCTGGTCATTTCGATTGCCAAAAAATACACCAACCGTGGCTTGCAGTTCCTCGACCTGATTCAAGAAGGCAACATCGGCTTGATGAAGGCGGTGGATAAGTTCGAATACCGTCGGGGTTACAAGTTCTCCACCTACGCCACATGGTGGATTCGTCAGGCCATTACCCGCTCCATTGCCGACCAAGCCCGCACCATCCGTATTCCGGTTCATATGATTGAGACCATCAACAAGATGAACCGCATTTCGCGGCAGATTTTGCAAGAAACCGGTTCAGAGCCAGACCCCGCCGAGCTGGCGGAACGGATGGAAATGCCGGAAGAAAAAATCCGCAAAATCATGAAAATCAGCAAAGAACCGATTTCGATGGAAACCCCGATTGGCGATGATGACGATTCGCACTTGGGCGACTTTATCGAAGACTCGGTGACGGTCGCGCCTGCCGATGCCGCCATGTACGCCAGCCTGCGCGAAGCCACCAAGGACGTGCTGGATACGCTGACCCCGCGTGAAGCCAAGGTGCTGCGGATGCGCTTTGGTATCGAAATGAACACCGACCACACGCTAGAAGAAGTGGGCAAACAATTTGACGTGACCCGCGAACGCATCCGCCAAATCGAAGCCAAGGCACTGCGTAAGCTGCGCCACCCCACCCGTTCCGAGCGGCTGAAGAGCTTCTTGGACAACGAGCAATCAGGGTCATAAGCCCCGTTAGCCACACAAAAAAACGCCAAGCTGCATTGCTTGGCGTTTTTTTTCTGTACGCCCCTCTGCGGGCGGTCTAACGCGCTTGCCGCGCCAGCCGCTCCAGTGCGGCCTTCAGCATCGGGCTGCTGATATGTGCGGCGGCGGTGTGCAAGGCGACCGCCGCGCGGGGGCTGAGGACGACGGTTTTGGCGGGGCGAGGGGGGGGAGGGGTATCGACGTGCATTTTCACGCATAGCGAAGTCACCGGCAGCCCCCGCCGCTGCAAGGCCAAGACCAAGGTTTCGTGCATCAGCTTCAGCTTGGTAGCCACCCCGCCATGACGGGCAAACACCAGCACTTCGCCCTCGGTCAGGCGCACCACACGACACCCTGCAGCCAATGCCCCAGGCAAAGCGGCCTTGAGCACCGTATCGGCTTTTTGTGCCAATACCACACGGGCAAAGAGTTGGGAGAGTTTGGGATCGCGCCCCAACACATCGGGTAGGGATTCTGGAATCATGCCCAGATTATGCACTCCGTTTGCCGTGACGCAAGCCCTGACGTGGCGTGTGTTAAAATCGCCGGTATTTTTCCCGACCGGTGTTCTCGCCGAAAGCCCAATCATGATCTCGACCTTGCTCAAAAAAATGTTCGGTAGCCGTAACGACCGGCTCATCAAGCAGTACCGGCAAACTGTTGTGCGGATTAACGCCCTGGAAGACGGCCTGACCAAGCTCTCGGATACCGAGCTGGCCGCCCGCACCCCCACCCTGCGTGAGCGACTCGCCAAAGGGGAAACCACCGCGCAGCTCTTGCCCGAAGCCTTTGCCGTCTGCCGCGAGGCCAGCCGCCGTGTCATGGGGATGCGCCATTTTGACGTGCAGCTCATTGGGGGCATGGTGCTGAATGACGGCAAAATTGCCGAAATGCGCACCGGCGAAGGCAAAACCTTGGTCGCCACGTTGCCGGTCTATCTGAACGCCCTGACCGGCAAAGGCGTGCACATCGTCACCGTCAACGACTACCTTGCCAGCCGCGATGCCGCCCTGATGGCGCCGCTCTACGAATTTTTGGGCTTGAGCGTCGGGGTAAACCTGTCGCAAATGGGGCATGACGAAAAACAAGCCGCCTACGCCGCCGACATCACCTATGGCACCAATAACGAATTCGGCTTTGACTATCTGCGCGACAACATGGTGTATAGCCTTGACGAAAAAGTGCAGCGTCCACTGACCTTCTCGGTGATTGATGAAGTTGATTCGATTCTGATTGATGAAGCCCGCACCCCGCTGATTATCAGCGGTCCTGCCGATGACAATATCGACATGTACCAGCGGATGAATGCCGTGCCGCCGCTGCTCTCCCGCCAAACCGACGAAGAAGGCGAAGGCGACTACTGGGTGGACGAAAAAGCCCACACCACCATGCTGTCTGAAGCCGGCCACGAGCACGCCGAGGCGATTTTGACCGCCCAAGGCTTGCTGGCAGAAGGCGATAGCCTGTATTCCGCCGCCAATATCACCCTGATGCACCACCTGATGGCCGCCCTCCGTGCCCATGCCCTTTACCACCGCGACCAGCACTATGTGGTGCAAAACGACGAAGTGGTGATTGTGGATGAATTTACCGGACGGCTGATGGCGGGTCGCCGCTGGAGCGAAGGCTTGCACCAAGCGGTGGAAGCCAAAGAAGGCGTGGTGGTGAATCGCGAAAACCAAACGCTGGCCTCGATTACCTTCCAAAATTATTTCCGGCTCTACCAAAAGCTGTCCGGCATGACTGGCACCGCCGATACCGAAGCCTACGAATTCCAACAAATCTACGGGCTTGAAACCGTGGTGGTGCCGACCAACCGCCCGATGGTGCGTCAAGACAGCCTCGATTTGGTCTACCGCACCCCCGCCGAGAAAAACGCCGCCATCGTGGCCGATATTCGCAGCTGCCGCGAACGCGGACAGCCGGTTTTGGTGGGCACCACCAGCATCGAAAGCTCGGAGCTGCTGTCCAACTTCTTGCGCAAAGAAGGCTTGCAGCACGAGGTGCTCAATGCCAAGCAACATGCCCGCGAAGCAGACATCGTCGCGCAAGCCGGCCGGTCAGGGGCGATTACCATTGCCACCAATATGGCAGGGCGCGGCACGGATATTGTGCTGGGGGGCAGCATTGCCGCTGACCTCAAAGCCTTGGCGGACGACAACGACTTCTCGGCAGCCGAGCGCGATGGGCTCATCGCCGCGCTCAAGGCCGAATGGCAACAACGGCACGACGCGGTGCTGGCGGCAGGCGGCTTGCACATCATCGGCACCGAGCGGCACGAATCCCGTCGTATCGACAACCAGCTACGCGGGCGGTCTGGGCGGCAGGGTGACCCTGGCTCTAGCCGCTTCTACCTCTCGCTGGAAGACCCTTTGCTGCGGATTTTTGCCTCGGACCGTGTCGCGTCGATTATGGAGCGGCTCAAAATGCCAGAGGGCGAGGCCATCGAGCATAGCTGGGTGACCCGCGCCATCGAAAACGCCCAACGCAAGGTGGAAGGGCGCAACTTTGACATCCGCAAACAACTGTTGGAATACGATGATGTGGCCAACGACCAGCGCAAGGTGATTTACCAACAGCGCAACGATATTTTGGAATCCGACAACGTCTCTGGCGTGGTGGCTTCGATGCGTGAAGGCGTGCTGGCCGAGCTGTTCGATGCCTATTTGCCGCCCGAATCGATGGAAGAGCAGTGGGACGTGGCCGGTCTAGAGAAAGAACTGGCCGGCGAATTTGCCCTGACCATTCCGCTGGCAGACTGGATGCAAGCCGAGCCCGCCGAAGGCCTCGATACCTTTAAGCAGCGGCTCTTAGACACCGCAGCGGTGGCCTACCAAACCAAGACCGACCTTGCCGGTGCGACGGTCATGCACCAGTTTGAACATACTATTTTGCTGCAACACCTTGACCAGCACTGGCGCGAACACCTGTCCTCGCTGGATCATCTCCGCCAAGGGATACACCTGCGCGGCTACGCCCAGAAAAACCCGAAGCAAGAGTACAAGCGCGAGGCGTTCGAGCTGTTTGCTGCCATGCTGGAGCGCATCAAGCGGGACGTGGCACAGTTGGTGATGACGGTTCGCATCCAAAGCGAAGAGGAAGTCGCTGCACTCGAAGCCGAAGAGCACCGCCAGCGTCCGATGCAGTTCCAGCACGCGGACTTTGGCAACACGCTGGCCGACATCGCCGATGAAGCTGCCCTCCCCGCCGAAGACGACCCGCTCCGCCCCGATGCCCTCGCGGCACAGGGGCTGCGCGTCGGCCGCAACGACCCTTGCCCTTGCGGCTCGGGGAAGAAGTACAAACAGTGTCATGGGCGGTTGGGGTAATACCGGCTGACTCTTTTTTAAACCAAGCGGCTTCTTTCCAGCCAGAGAAGGAAGCCGCTTTTTGTGTGCCCAAAAAACCAAATAACATTACCCGCCTAGCCCTCAGCCCCACGCCTCGCCCAACGCCTCCGCTTGCCGTAGCACCAGCTCCACCGCAGCATCTTGCTGATCTGGCGGATATTTGTATTTGCGCAGAATGCGCTTCACCATCAAGCGCAGTTTCGCCCTGACGCTTTCTCGCGCGGACCAATCGACGGTGATGTTCTGACGCAGGTTTTCGGTCAGTTCGTGGGCAATCTTCTTCAGCGTTTCGTCGGACAGTTCGCGTACTGCGGACTCGTTGTTAGCCAGCGCGTCGTAGAAATGCACTTCGTCTTCGGTCAGTCCCAGCTCGTCGCCTCGATGCGCGGCGGCACGGAACGTCTTCGCCATCTCGATCAGTTCTTCAATGACCTGCGCTGTTTCAATGGCCCTGTTCTGGTAACGCTTGATAACGCTGGTCAGTAATTCGCTGAATTTTTTCTCCTGTACCAGGTTGCTGGCGAAGCGGCTCTTAATTTCACCTTCCAGTAGGCGTGCCAGTAGCTCCACGGCCAGATTGCGTTCGGGCAGATTTTTAACTTCGGCCAGAAACGCATCATCCAGAATGCCGATGTTCGGCTTGTCGAGGCCGACAGCATCGAATACATCCACCACGTCTTCCGACACCACCGCCGAGCCGATGATCTGACGGATTGCCCGTTCCCGTTCCTCGTCGGTTTTCTTTTTCTGGCTGATGTCCTTCTTGGTTAGGATGACCTTCACCGCCTGTATGAAGGCCACTTCCTCACGCACCGCCTTGGCTTCCTCCAAGGTGCAGCAGAGGGTGAAAGCCTTGCTCATGGCAAGAGCCGTGTCCGCAAAGCGTTTCTTGCCGTCTTTCTGGCCGAGGACATGGTTGGCCGCGCCGGCCAAGCGTTTATGGCTGGCGGTCAGGAAGTCACTGTAATCGTAGCCGTGCAGCAGGCCGCGCAGGATGTCGAGCTTTTCGGCCATTACCGCATAGGCTTCGGCGGAATCCACCGTTGGGCGACCTCGGCCATTGCTGGCGGTGTATTCCTTGAGTGCCGATTTCAGTTCATTGGCGATGCCGATGTAATCGACGACCAAGCCGCCTTGCTTATCCTTAAACACGCGATTGACCCGTGCAATGGCCTGCATCAGGTTGTGGCTCTTCATGGGTTTGTCGACGTAGAGGGTATGCACACAGGGTGCATCGAAGCCGGTCAGCCACATGTCGCGCACGATGACGATGCGCAGCCCATCGGCTGGGTCTTTGAAGCGCTTCTCCAGCCGTTTCTTTACCTGCCCGCTGTAAATGTGAGGCCGCAGCAACGCCTTGTCGCTGGCTGATCCGGTCATCACCACTTTGATCGCTCCCTGCTCAGGGTCGGTGCTATGCCAATCTGGGCGTAGTTTCACGATCTCGTTATAGAGATGGGCGCAAATTTCCCGACTCATGGCGACCACCATCGCCTTGCCGGATTGGGCTTTGCTGCGTTCCTCGAAGTGCGCCACCAGATCCGCCGCGACACGGGCAATACGGGGTTCGGCCCCAACCACCTTTTCTAGTGCCGCCCATTTGCTCTTGAGCTTGGCTTGCTGCCCCTCTTCTTCGTCTTCGGCCAGTTCATCGACTTCGTCATCAATGGCAGGCAGTTCATCCTGCTTCAGTGACAGCTTGGCAAGCCGAGACTCAAAGTAGATGGCTACCGTCGCACCATCTTCCTTGGCCTGCTGCATGTCGTAAACGTGGATGTAATCGCCGAACACGGCGCGGGTATCGCGGTCTTCGCTTGATACCGGCGTGCCGGTAAAAGCCACAAACGTCGCATTGGGTAGCGCATCACGCAGATGCTGGGCGTAACCCACTTGGTAGCTTGTTGTGTACGCGGCTGCTGGCTCGGCCACCTTGAGCATTTGGTCATTGTTCGCCGCCGTGTTTGCCACCTGCGGTTTCACCTTAAAGGTTTTCAGCTTGGCCTCAAAGCCATACTGGGTGCGATGCGCTTCGTCAGCGATGACCACGATGTTGGTGCGGTCGGACAGCACGGGGAACGTATCTTCATCCTCCCCCGGCATGAATTTCTGAATGGTGGCGAATACGATGCCGCCG
>CALMOJ010000043.1 GCA_937871815.1 uncultured Neisseriales bacterium | reverse complement strand
GAGTTGAAGATCAGCCTGATAAAGCGTCATGTTCAAAGTCCAGTGCGGGGGAATGATTATTGGTTAATTTTTATTTGATGGAACTTGTTAAAACGAGAAGTTTTTTTCGTTACGTTCAATGTCTGCGTTTACCATCATTTGGCAGAGTTCTTCTAGCGTTGTTTTTGCCGCCCAGTTGAGCTTATTTTTTGCTTTTGTTGGGTCGCCAGTGAGTTGTTCGACTTCCACTGGGCGATAAAACTGCGGGTTAACACGCACTAAAATATCCCCCGTGATGGGGTCAAAGCCCACTTCGTTTTCCCCCACGCCTTTAAAATCCAATGGAATTTCTGCCGCTTTAAAAGCCATGGTTAAGAAATCTCGCACGGTTTCTGTTCTGTTGGTGGCTAGGATATAGGTGTCTGGGGTGTCGAGCTGAAGCATACGCCACATTCCATCAACGTATTCTTTCGCAAATCCCCAATCTCGTTTTGCGTTTAAATTCCCTAGTTCTAATGTTTTTAATTTTCCGAGCTTTATTTTGGCAACAGCGTCAGTTATTTTTCTGGTGACAAATTCTTTGCCACGAAGTGGAGACTCGTGGTTAAAAAGGATGCCGCTACACCCGAATATATCATAGCTCTCATGGTAGTTTATGGTAATCCAATGGGCGTATAGCTTGGCCACACCATAAGGGCTGCAAGGGTAAAATGGTGTGCTTTCTGTTTGCGGCGTGGCTTGCACTTTGCCAAACATTTCTGAGGTTGATGCTTGGTAAAATCGAATTTTTGGATTAACAATTCGAATGGCTTCTAGTAGGTGGAGCGGGCCAATGGCTGTGATTTGTGCGGTGGTAATCGGTTGGTTAAATGAGGTGCCAACAAAACTTTGCGCGGCCAAATTATAAACCTCGGTGGCGCAGCTTGTTTCGAGCAGGCGAATGCTAGAGGAGAGGTCTGTTAAATCAAATTCGATTAAGTGTAAGTTTGGGTTTTTGGCGATGCCCAAGGCTTCTATGCGCCAAAAATTAACTGAACTTGTTCGGCGATAGGTTCCATAAACTGAGTATCCTTTTTCGAGTAAGAGCGCAGCAAGGTACGCGCCATCTTGCCCTGTAATGCCTGTTATGATTGCTTTTTTCATAGGTAATGATTTTTCTATGGCATTGCGTAGCTGGTTTTTATTGGGGCACGCTTTATTTAGCAGCGCCCGTAATTATCTTCAAATCGAACAATATCATCCTCCCCCAAATATTCGCCACTTTGTATTTCTATTAAAATTAAATCAATTACACCTGGATTAGTTAGGCGATGTTTTTGTCCTGCGGAGATGTAAGTCGACTCGTTCGTGGCCACAAGAAATTCTTCATCAGATCGGGTAACCTGTGCCATGCCATGAACAACAATCCAATGTTCACTGCGATGGTGATGCATTTGCAGGCTAAGGCTACACTTTGGCTTGACTAGAATTTGCTTAATATTAAATCCGTCCCCTTTTTCAAGTACGGTATAAAACCCCCATGGACGTGTTACCGTTCGGTGGAATTTATGTGTTTCATGGCCTCTGTTTTTTAAGTCAATATAGATATTTTTAACATCTTGTGCATATGATCTTTTTGCCACCAATAGGGCATCTGGTGTGTCTACGATAAATACATCTTCCATACCAACAACACCGATTACGCGCCCTTTTGTATTGCTACGAATATAGGAATTTTTGACTGAGTGAAGTATAACTTCTCCGCTTGTGGTATTCCCGTGCGCATCTTTGTTTTCCAGAGATTCTATTGCCGGCCATGATCCAATGTCACGCCAGCCAATATCACATGGGACAACAGCGACATTTGAAGAGCGCTCCATGACGGCGTAGTCAATTGAAATATCAGGCACGGCCATGAAGTGTTTTTTGTCAAGCTCGATTTGAATAAAATGTTTGCCATTAGAATGCCTAGAATGTGTAAGGCATGTGTTGACCGTGTTTAAGACATCGGGGCAATGTTTTTTTGCCTCCTCAATAAATGTGTTGGCACTAAAACAAAATATACCTGTATTCCAATAAAAGTGGCCTGATGAAATATAGTGTTCTGCAGTCTCTTTTGAGGGTTTTTCTATAAACCGAAGCACTTGATTATCTTTCGCTTCTATATAGCCATAGCCTGTTTCTGGTGCTGTTGGTTGCGTACCCAGTGCCACTAATCGTCCCGTGGCGGCAAGTTCTCTCGCGCTTTCAACCGCCTGCTCAAATGCTGCTTGATTGGTGATGATATGGTCTGCGGCCAAAATCAATAACTGCGTGTCTGGTGTATATGCACTAGCAATTTTAAGTGCAGCAGCTGTTATCGCTGCAGCTGTATTACGACCAAATGGTTCGAGTATAAAACTTGTGGCTAAATTCTGACTATTTACCTCAACGTAATCATCTTGCGTTTTAAAAAAAAGTTCTCGATTCGTTATTGTGAGTATTTCCTCTACACCAGGTAATGATGCTGCGCGAATGAATGCCTTCTGGAGGAGGCTTTGATTGTCGTCTAAACGAAGAAACGGTTTAGGGTGATGCTCGCGAGAGATAGGCCACAGCCGTGACCCAGAGCCGCCACAAAGGATGACTGGGATAAGTTTCATGCGCTAAAAATTCTTTTTATAAAATAAGCTGACCAAGCTTTATTGGTGTAGAAAAGCCGTGTGCGGGGTGTTTTTAGCTAAGCCTACTTGGCTTTCATTTCGCCGTGCCTGAAAAAACCCCGCCAAAACTGCTTGCGTCTCTGCGCCCAGCACTCCGCCATAGACCGCCGCATGGGGGTTGAGCTGCCGCTGGGCAAATAAATCGACCACGCTGCCAGCCGCGCCGGTTTTGGCATCGGCTGCTCCGTAAACCACTTTGGCTACCCGCGCGTGCAGCATGGCACCCGCACACATCGGGCAAGGCTCTAGGGTGACATAGACCGCACACCCCGTGAGCCGGTAGTTGCCGAGGTGTTGGGCGGCTTGGCGTAGCGCGAGGATTTCAGCGTGGGCGCAAGGGTCGTGGGTGGCGATGGGGGCATTGCTGCCTTGCCCAATTACCTTGCCCGCTTTAACGACAATCGCCCCGACAGGGACTTCACCCCGCGCGGCCGCTTGGGCAGCGAGGGTGAGGGCCACTCGCATCCAGTGCTCGGCTTCGGGCAGATTAAGCGGCGGCACCACGGGGGGGGCATGGCAGGCGGTGTGCCAAAGTTGGTCACGTAGCACGGGGCTGAGGGTATTCCAGTGGCAATTCTCCACCACCGCTTGTAGCCGCCACAGCAGATGGCGCGGGGCGGGCAAGCCTGCCGCTTTGAGCTGCAAAAAAGCGGGAATTACGCCGTAGGCGGACAGCGTGTCGTGGTCGATAATATTGAGGGTGGCAAGGGCGTGTCGAACCGTATCAGACAAATGTGCCCACGCCGAGCTGGGGGGGGGATCGGGTGTCATGGAGTCATCGGCGGGGCTTCGACTTCTACCCGATTCCGGCCATTGCGCTTGGCGGCATACAGGGCATGGTCGGCACGTATCAACAATGTGTCTACGGTGTCGGTTTCTGGGTGGAATGCGGTGACCCCGAGGCTAATCGTCAGCTTAATAGACGCATCACTGCCTGGGAGCGGGAAGTGGGTTTGCTCAATATGCTGGCGTAGCCGTTCAGCCAATTGCGCCGCGCTGTCTAGGGTGCTGTTGGGCAGAATGATGGCAAATTCTTCTCCGCCCAAACGTCCCAATACATCTCCGTGGCGTAAGCCGCCCTGCATCAGATGCGCCAAGCCAACCAAGGCCGTATCGCCTGTGGCATGGCCGTAGGTGTCGTTGATCTGCTTAAAGTGGTCAATGTCCACCATCAGCAGGCTGACCGGCTCTCCGGTTTCACGCGCCAAAGAAAGGCTGTTTTTGGCGGAATAGACCCAGTGGCCGCGGTTGGCAATACCGGTGAGACCATCGGTTTGTGCCTGCACCCGCAGTGATTCTTCTAACATTTTGCGGCGGTGAATATCGCTAAAGCTCGACAAAATAGCCGGCTGGTGGTCAAACAGCAGCGGTACCGCCGATAGCAGCGACCAAAACTGCTCGCCATTGTTTTTGCGCATCGAGACTTCAAAACCATCCACGCGCCCCTGCTTTTGTAGCAAAGAAAAAAATACGGCGGGGTCAGCAGGGTCTTGGTAAAAGTTTTCAGGGACAAGTAATTCGAGTGAGCAGTCTTCGGGCAGCGCAAAGAGCTGCAGGGCGAGGGCGTTGGCGTAAATCGCCCGCCGGTCTGCTATTCGCGTCACCACCAGCGGAAAAGGCAGGCTTTCTATCATGGTACGCAGGCGGGCTTCGCTTTTTTCCAGCAGCTCTTTGTGGCTGGCGACGGTGCGGCTTTC
>CALMOJ010000042.1 GCA_937871815.1 uncultured Neisseriales bacterium | reverse complement strand
TGCGACGCTAATGGTTTAGAACACGAACGCCGGTGCCACCGTCCCGCCAACCAAAGGTGGGCAGTTGGTTTCGACTTGTTTAAAGGTGTGGTATTCGGTTTCAGAGACACGGGTCACAATGGTCAGGCTCATGGCGGGTTCGCTGCCCACAATGGCGACTAAACGCCCGCCAATCGCCAATTGCGCCTTCAGGGCTTCGGGCACAGCCGTCACCGAGCCGGTCAGCACAATCGCGTTGTAAGGCGCGTTGGCAGTCAGACCCAGCAGGCCATCGCCGGTGCTCAGGGTGGCGTTGCCAATGCCGGCCTTTTGCAGATTGCGGCGGGCTTGGGTGGTCATGTCAGGGTTGATGTCCACGCTATAGACTTGCTGGCTGCTCTTGGCCAACAGCGCGGTGATATAGCCGGTGGCCGTGCCGACTTCTAGCACGCGGTCTGTGGGCTGCAAACGCAGCTCTTGCACCAAGCGGGCTTCTAGGCGCGGCGGGAGCAAAAACGCCCCATTGCCCAAGGGCAGAGGGGTATCCACAAAAGCCAGATTCCGCAGGGCTTCGGGGACAAAGTCCTCGCGCTTCACCACTGATAACAGGTCAAGCACGCGCAAATCCAGCACGTCCCAAGGGCGAATTTGTTGCTCAACCATGTTGAACCGGGCTTGTTCGAAATCCATTGATTGCTCCGAATACGTTTTCAGAAATAAAGAGAAAGGAAGCTCAGGTCGCGCCCCGCCACACGGCGGCGCAGTTGCCTGAATAACTTGAAATTATCCCATATTTGCTTTAGCTTCACAGCATTGTCCGCTAGGGGTTTTTTGTGTGGGATACCCCCACCAAAAATGAGAGTACACCCTTAGAACCTGTTTATAACCTGCGATACTCGGGTGATCCTGCGTTCGCTAGGCCGTAAACAGGTTCTTGTAACCTGTTCGGTTAATACCGGCGTAGGGAAGCGGGAGCCGTGTCCTCTTCGCGTTTCCCTGATCTTTCCTGCCCGTCCCACCTAGGAAAGTCATGACCCCCGCCTCCCCCGCTGATTTCAATCAAACCATTCTGGTTGACCAAGCCGCCATCGCCCCGCTGCCCAATTCCCGCAAAATCTTTGTCACCGGCAGCCGCCCTGATATTCGCGTGCCGATGCGTGAAATTAGCCAAGCCGACACCAGCACCTCGTTTGGCGGCGAAAAAAATCCCCCCGTCACCGTTTACGACACCTCCGGCCCCTACACCGACCCCAGCGTCAGCATCGACATCCAGTCGGGGCTGAGTCCGCTACGCGCCGCGTGGATTGAAGAGCGCAACGATACCGAGCAGCTCACCGCGCTTTCGAGCGAATTTGGCCGCCAACGCGCCGCCGATGCCAAGCTCGATAGCCTGCGCTTTAACCTGACCCGCGCCCCCCGCCGTGCCAAAGCCGGTGCCAATGTCAGCCAAATGCACTACGCCCGCCAAGGCATCGTGACCCCCGAAATGGAATTCGTGGCCATCCGCGAAAACCTGCTGCGCCAAGACTATATCGACCAGCTCCATGCCAGCGGCCCCCAAGGCGAAAAAATGGCGCGGATGATGTTGCGCCAGCACCAAGGTGAACGCTTCGGCGCGAGTATTCCCGCCACCATCACCCCCGAATTTGTCCGTGACGAAATCGCCCGTGGTCGCGCCATTATCCCCAACAACATCAACCACCCCGAGTGCGAGCCGATGATTATCGGGCGCAATTTTTTGGTGAAGATTAACGGCAACATCGGCAACAGTGCCGTGACCTCTAGCATCGCCGAAGAAGTCGATAAGATGACGTGGGGCATTCGTTGGGGGGCGGACACCATTATGGATTTGTCCACCGGCAAAAATATCCACGAAACCCGCGAATGGATTCTGCGCAATAGCCCCGTACCGATTGGCACCGTGCCGATTTATCAAGCCCTCGAAAAGGTCAACGGTAAAGCCGAAGACCTGACATGGGAGATTTTTAAAGACACGCTGATTGAGCAAGCCGAGCAAGGCGTGGATTACTTCACCATCCACGCGGGGGTGTTGCTGCGCTATGTGCCGATGACCGCCGAACGCATGACCGGCATTGTGTCGCGGGGCGGCTCGATTATGGCCAAGTGGTGTTTAGCGCACCACAAAGAGAATTTCCTCTACACCCACTTCGAAGACATCTGCGACATCATGAAAGCCTATGACGTGGCGTTCAGCTTGGGCGATGGCCTGCGTCCGGGGTCGATTTACGATGCCAACGACGAAGCCCAACTCGGCGAGCTGAAAACCCTCGGCGAGCTGACCCAAGTGGCGTGGAAGCACGATGTTCAGGTCATGATTGAAGGCCCAGGCCATGTGCCGATGCAGCTGATTAAAGAGAACATGGACAAAGAGCTAGACTGGTGCGACGAAGCCCCGTTCTACACCCTCGGCCCCTTGACCACCGACATTGCCCCGGGCTACGACCACATCACCTCGGCGATTGGTGCGGCGCAAATTGGCTGGTATGGTTGCGCCATGCTGTGCTACGTCACCCCCAAAGAGCATTTGGGCTTGCCCAATAAAGACGATGTCAAAGAAGGCATCATCACCTACAAGCTGGCCGCCCACGCCGCCGACTTGGCCAAGGGGCATCCTGGGGCGCAAATTCGCGACAACGCCTTGTCCAAAGCGCGGTTCGAGTTCCGGTGGGAAGACCAATTTAACCTTGGGCTCGACCCCGACAAAGCCCGCAGCTTCCACGACGAAACGCTGCCGAAAGACAGTGCCAAGGTGGCGCATTTCTGCTCGATGTGCGGCCCGCATTTCTGCTCGATGAAAATCACCCAAGACGTGCGCGACTACGCCGCCCAACAAGGGGTGAGCGAAACCGAAGCCCTGCAACAAGGTATGGCGGTGAAGTCGATTGAGTTTGTCAGCAGCGGCAGCAAGCTGTACGACAAAATCTAACGCTGGCGTGTGGCTTGCCCCGCAGTGGGGGCTGGCTGTGCTCCCCACCGCTGGTGGCCGACGGGGTTTGGTTGTATTCCCCTCCCGTGGCGGAGTGGGGTGGTTAGCTTTGGCGGCCTCGCCAGCCAGCACCCCCCCACCAGTAGAGGGGCATACAAGACCGCAGCCATCGCGCTTCACCCTGCCTCACCCCAAAAAAGCCCCCCATCGCGGCGTATTCTGTGCCGCAATGGGGGGCTTTTTTGCGCCGATTAAACCGCGTTTAGCCGCGGTTTAATTTGGGGCTGGTTATTGAGACTTCGGGGCGAGAAACTCAAACAACGTCACCACGCGCACCACGCCCGCCGTTTGGCTGGCAATTCGGCTGGCTTCGGCGGCTTCGGCCTCGGTCAGCAGCCCCAGCAAATAGACCTGCCCCCGCTCGCTCACCACTTTGACGTGGTTAGACGAAATCTGCGACGACTCCACCAGCCGCGCCTTGACCTTGGTGGTCAGCGAGGAATCGTTCAGCCGATTGCCGACCGAAGCGTTGGGCGCAACCACCGTATGGTTAAACGCCTTGCGCACCCCAGGCTGGGCTTGCGCCAAAAATTCCACTTGCTGGCGGGCGGCCTCATCGGGGACTTCGCCGGTCAGCAGCACTGCGCGGTTATAGCTGTTGATGTTGATGTGGGCGTCAGGGACGCGCTGACCAATCTGCTGCCCAAGACGGAACTCCAAGCTTTGGTCGTCCACATACGCACCGGCAGGGCGGCGGTCTGTCCCCGCCAAGGCCGCGCTCCCCGCCGCGCCAATAGCCATCGGCACGCAGGCGGTCAAACCATTGGTTAAGCAGCCTGCCAGCAGCAGGGTGGTGATGAGACGTGCAGGGATGGTGGGCAAATAAGGCATGGTTTAGTCTCCGCCAAGTAGCATGTAGTCGATGGCATCACACAGGGCGTGGATGATAAGAATATGGACTTCTTGGATGCGTGCCGTGCGCTGTACCGGCACGTTGAGCAAAATATCTTCGCTCGACAAAATATCACCAATGCGTCCGCCGTCTTTGCCGGTCAGGGCAATCACCGTCATTTGCCGTTCGTGTGCCGAGTGGATGGCCTCAATCACATTGGTTGAGTTGCCCGAGGTCGAAATGGCCAGCAAGACATCGCCGGTTTGCCCCAGTGCCCGCACCTGCTTGGAAAAAATCATATCGAAGTCGTAGTCGTTGCCAATCGCGGTCAGCGCCGAAGTGTCGGTGGCCAGCGAGAGTGCCGCCAGCCCTGGGCGTTCTTTCTCAAACCGTCCCACCATCTCGGCGGCAAAGTGCTGGGCATCGGCTGCCGAGCCCCCATTGCCACAAGCCATAATCTTGCCCTCGTTCATCAGGCAGGCGAGTAAGTGCTCTGCCGCAGCGGCAATCGGGGCCGACAGCACCTCCATAGATTCTTGCTTGGCGGCGATGCTATCGACAAAGTGGGTGGTGACAAGCTGAATCAGGTCCACAGGCTTCCTTCGAATTAGTCAATTATCCGCTGCACCCATTCGGGGTCGCGGTTGCCGTCGAGTAGCACGGCATCAAAGCGGCACACCGGCAAGGCGGTGAGCGACTGCAAATAGTGTTCGGCGGTCAGGCGCAGTTTTTGGCATTTGCGCGGGGTGATGCTCTCGGCAGCGGTGCCAAAGCGGCTGTGTCGGCGGTGCCGCACCTCGACAAACACCAGCGTGTCGCCGTGCTGCATGATGAGGTCAATCTCGCCAAAGCGGCAGGCGTAGTTTTGTGCGACGCAGTGTAAGCCCTGCGCCGTCAGCCACGCCAAAGCCCGTGCCTCTGCGGCTGCCCCGCGCGTATTCACGGTGGGCTAACCGGCACAAGCGGCAGTTCCCGCACAAACTGCCGGTCACGCCCCAGCGTCAAGGTGCCGCTTACGCCTTCCATTTTGCCAGAAGGCGGGGTGGTGGCCAGCAACAACGCTTGGCGAAAGGCATCAATCCCAAGGGCGTAAAGCCGTTCGCTGGAGTAGGGCAGCGGGGGATTCAGGCGGGGGTAGCGTTGAACCACCGCCCGTTCTGGTGCGACCAGCCACGGCATATCCACCACACGGGTATCGCCCAGCCCCTTTAGCGGCAGACTGCGGTCGTTGAGTTGCGACGTGGCATAAATCGGCTTGTTGACCAGCGACGCTGCCAGCCCAGCAAGACCACTGGCTTCGACCGCCAGCACCACCGCATCGGCTTGCTCGGCTTCTTTGCTGAGTGAGGCGGGGCTGCCCAGCGTCCATTCCCGTGGGGGGCGACCGGTCAGGCTGCGCCACTCGCTGCCAAACGCGCTGGCGATGCGGGTATCCAAGCCGCCTTTGCCAACCACAACCAAAGGCGTGCGCCGCCCCGATTCACGCATCCGGCGGGCAAGCTGCACCGCGTCGCCCTCTACCGCCGCGCTGAGGCTGTAAAGCTGAGCAGGCGTAGTTTGTTGGGTGTCTAGCGTATTCAGCACCAGCGTGGGGACTTTGACCACAGGGGTGATGGCGGCAATGTGGGGGCGGGTCAGCGGCCCAATCACACTTTGCGCCCCCGCTGCGAGGGCTTCGCCGTAGCGTTGGCGGACGGTGCTGTCCTCCACATCGTAAACCGTTAACGTCGCTCCGCCTTCCAGACGGCTGGCGGCTTCAATGCCCTGTTTCACCACCTTGGCGGCCTCGCCCAAGCTGGGGGATTGCAGCGGCAGCAATACCGCGATGCGCACCAAGGGCTTGGCCGTGGGCGGCACAGCAACGGGGATAGCCAGCGGTGCGGCGGGCGGGCTGGGCTGAGGGGTGGGGGCAGCGATAGGGGTG
>CALMOJ010000041.1 GCA_937871815.1 uncultured Neisseriales bacterium | reverse complement strand
GGCTGGCAGTTGGCACGCGGCGCGTTGATTGCCCAAGCCAAGCTGGGCGAAGATGGCGCAGACACCGACTTCTACACCGCTAAAATTGTCACTGCCCGTTTCTACGGTGAGCACCTGTTGCCGCAAATCTCAGGTCTGGCTGTGGCTATTTTGGGCGGCGCAGCGTCTGTGTTGGCCTTGGATGAAGCGCAGTTCTAAGAACGTGTTCAAAGTCTGCGAGACTCGGGTGAGCCTGCGTTGAAATGTGTAAAAATATGCGTGTGGATTCAGTTCCAACGGCGTTTTTTTCCGAATTTCGCCTTGGCTGACCCGTCGTTCGCTAGACTTTAAGCGCACGTTCTACGCACCTTGCCGATGCCGCAATCAAAAACCCCGCTACGGCGGGGTTTTTGTTGAATCTGGCTCTGCTGTATTGCAGCAAATTGGTAAAAAACGCTATAATTTCAAGGTTTGGAAAACGGGACAGGCAGCCAATCGCTGCTGCGTCCCGTTATTCGCATCAAGCCTTCAAAAACCGGCAGCACGCATCAGGAGCAACCAGTGTCCACGATTCCCGCAATTCTTGCCTTGGCTGACGGGACCCTTTTCCACGGCAGTGCCATCGGCGCAACCGGCCACACCGTGGGTGAAGTGGTATTCAATACAGCCATGACTGGCTACCAAGAAATACTGACCGACCCCTCTTATACTCGGCAATTGGTCACGCTGACCTATCCCCACATCGGTAATGTCGGCGCAAATGCCGAAGACACCGAATCACGCGGCGTATTTGCCGCTGGACTTATCATCCGCGACCTCCCTTATTTGCACAGCAATTTCCGTGCGGAGGTCTCGCTGTCTGACTATCTGAAACAAAACAATACGGTGGCCATTGCGGATATTGACACCCGCAAGCTGACCCGCATTCTGCGCGAAAAAGGCGCACAAGGCGGCTGCATTATGGCCGGCGACAACCTTGACCCCGCCCAAGCGATTGCACTGGCGCAGGGCTTTGGCTCAATGGCAGGGCAAGACCTCGCCAAGGTGGTGAGCTGCACCGCGCCTTACGCATGGACAGACCGCGAATGGGCTTTGGGCGAAGGCTATCGCAGCCAAGACAACCCCGAATTCCACGTTGTCGCCTACGATTTTGGCGTCAAGCACAATATCTTGCGGATGCTGGCCGAGCGGGGCTGCAAAGTGACCGTCGTACCGGCGCAAACTTCTGCGGCAGATGTGTTGGCTTTGCAGCCCAGTGGCGTGTTTTTGTCTAATGGCCCTGGCGACCCCGAGCCCTGCGATTACGCCATCCAAGCCATTCGCACCATTCTGGATACCCACTTGCCGGTGTTTGGCATTTGCTTGGGGCACCAGCTGTTGGGTTTGGCCAGCGGCAGCCGTACCAGCAAGATGAAGTTTGGCCACCATGGCGCGAACCACCCCGTGCAAGACCTCGACAGTGGCCGCGTGATGATTACCAGCCAAAACCACGGCTTCCAAGTAGACGAAACCAGCTTGCCTAGCCATGTTCGCGTCACGCATCGCAGTCTGTTTGACCAAACGGTACAAGGCATTGCCCTGACCGACCGCCCTGCGTTTTCGTTCCAAGGCCACCCAGAAGCCAGCCCAGGACCGAACGATGTGGCGTATCTGTTTGACCGCTTTGTCAATGCCATGAGTGAAGCGCGCGGCGGCTAATCGCCTACCGCTGCACGGGTAGCAAACAGGGGGTCAACACCCCCTGTTTGCTGTCCCCGCCCCGTACCCTGCTGTATCGCTTGACCCCCTAAGGAGGCACGATGTTTGGCATCACCGACTTAAGCACCTATCTGCTGGGGACGCTGTTTATTGTGCTGCTCCCCGGGCCGAACTCGCTGTATGTGCTTTCGGTGGCGGCGCAGCGCGGCGTGCGTTTGGGGTTTCAGGGGGCATGTGGGATTTTTGCGGGCGACACCATTTTGATGGTGCTGTCTGCGACGGGTGTGGCCTCGGTGCTCAAAGGCTTGCCCGCGCTGTTTTTTGTGCTGAAATATGCTGGGGCGGCTTACCTTGCATGGATAGGGTTAGCGATGTTGTGGGGCGCGGGGCAGGCTTTGCGCCACCCCACGCTAGACACACCGCCCCGCAAGGTCGATAGCCGTCAGCCGTTTCAAAAAGCGTTGGTGATTAGCTTGCTGAATCCCAAGGCGATTTTGTTTTTCATCTCTTTTTTTATCCAGTTTGTTGACCCTTACTATCCACATCCTGCTGTGACGTTTTTGGCACTGGGCACTATTGTGCAAGTGCTCAGCGCAAGCTACCTCACGGCTGTGATTTTGATTGGTGCGCGGGTGGCAGATAGTTTTCGCCGCCGTCAAACGCTCTCAGCCTCGCTGACGGGTGGGGTCGGTGTGTTGTTTATTGGGTTTGGTGCCAAGCTGGCCAGCGCAAGCCTTAACTGAATTTCTCAAATATTGATCGTATAGAGTGCAACCATGCCAAAACGGACAGACATCAAAAGTATCTTAATTATCGGCGCAGGTCCTATCGTGATTGGTCAGGCGTGCGAGTTCGACTACTCTGGCGCACAAGCCTGTAAAGCCCTGCGCGAAGAGGGCTACCGCGTCATTCTGGTCAACTCTAACCCTGCCACCATCATGACCGACCCCAACATGGCGGATGTGACCTACATCGAGCCGATTACATGGCCGATGGTGGCAAAAATTATCGAAAAAGAACGCCCAGACGCGCTGTTGCCCACCATGGGCGGCCAAACCGCGCTGAACTGTGCGCTCGACCTTGCGCGTAACGGTGTGCTGGAAAAATTCAACGTCGAGATGATTGGCGCGACCGAAGAAGCCATCGACAAAGCCGAAGACCGTGGCAAGTTTAAGCTGGCGATGGAAAAAATCGGCCTGTCTTGCCCCTTGTCTTTTGTGGCGCACACCATGGAACAAGCCCTAGACGGGCAAAGCAAAGTGGGCTTTCCAACGCTGATTCGCCCCTCGTTTACTATGGGCGGTTCCGGCGGCGGTATTGCCTACAACAAAGAAGAATTCGTCAGCATTTGCGAACGCGGCTTCGAAGCCAGCCCCACCCACGAGCTGCTGATTGAGCAGTCGGTATTGGGCTGGAAAGAGTACGAGATGGAAGTGGTGCGCGACCGTGCCGACAACTGCATCATCATCTGCTCCATCGAAAACTTCGACCCGATGGGCGTGCATACCGGCGATTCCATCACCGTGGCGCCTGCCCAAACACTGACCGACAAAGAATACCAAATCATGCGGAACGCCAGCTTGGCTGTGCTGCGTGAAATCGGTGTTGATACCGGCGGTTCCAACGTCCAATTTGCAACCAACCCCGCCACCGGCGAGATGATTGTGATTGAGATGAACCCACGCGTCTCGCGTTCCTCCGCTTTGGCGTCCAAAGCAACCGGCTTCCCGATTGCCAAAGTGGCGGCCAAGCTGGCGGTGGGCTACACGCTGGATGAGCTGAAAAACGACATTACCGGCGGCGCGACCCCTGCCTCGTTTGAGCCTTCCATCGACTACGTTGTGACCAAAATCCCCCGTTTTGCGTTTGAGAAATTCCCCCAAGCCAACGACCGCCTGACCACCCAAATGAAGTCGGTGGGCGAAGTGATGGCCATGGGGCGTTCGCTGCAAGAGTCCATGCAAAAAGCCCTGCGCGGCATGGAAACCGGCCTGTGTGGGCTGGATGAACGCAGCACCGACCGCGAAGTGATTGTGCGTGAAATGGGCGAGCCCGGCCCCGATCGTCTGCTCTACGTTGCCGATGCCTTCCGTATTGGCATGACCGCCACCGACATCTTTAATGTGTGCAAAATCGACCCATGGTTCTTGGCACAGCTAGAAGACTTGGTCACCGAAGAAAACGCTATCCGTGGGCAAAAAGTCGAAACCCTCGACATCGCCACCTTGCGCCGCCTGAAACGCAAAGGCTTCTCTGACCGCCGTTTGGCGATGTTGCTGGGCACCGACCAAGGTGCGGTGCGTGCCAAACGCTGGGCAGCTAACCTGCACCCTGTTTACAAGCGGGTCGATACCTGTGCGGCTGAGTTTGCTACCAACACCGCCTACATGTATTCCACCTACGAAGAAGAATGCGAATCCAAGCCTTCTGACCGTAAAAAAATCATGGTGCTGGGCGGTGGACCTAACCGCATCGGCCAAGGGATTGAGTTCGACTATTGCTGCGTTCATGCGGCCTTGGCACTGCGCGAGTCCGGCTTTGAAACCATCATGGTCAACTGCAACCCCGAAACCGTCTCGACCGACTACGACACCTCCGACCGCCTGTATTTTGAACCGCTGACCCTCGAAGACGTGCTCGAAGTGGTCAACGTCGAAAAACCCGTGGGCGTGATTGTGCAGTACGGTGGACAAACCCCGCTGAAATTGGCGCGTGCCCTAGAAGCCAACGGCGTGCCGATTATTGGCACCACCCCAGACATGATTGACTGTGCCGAAGACCGCGAACGCTTCCAAAAGATGCTGCACGCGCTGGGGCTGAAACAGCCGCCTAACCGCACTGCCCGTGCGCCCCAAGAAGCCATCCGCCTTGCGGCTGAAATTGGCTATCCACTGGTCGTCCGGCCTTCGTATGTGCTGGGCGGGCGTGCGATGGAAATTGTCCACGAGCAAGCCGACCTCGAACGCTATATGCGCGAAGCGGTCAAGGTGTCCAACGACAGCCCCGTGCTGCTCGACCGCTTCTTGAACGATGCGATTGAAGTGGACGTGGACGCGATGAGCGACGGCGAACAGGTCATCATCGGCGGCATCATGCAGCACATCGAACAAGCCGGTGTGCACTCGGGCGATTCGGCCTGCTCCTTGCCGCCGTATAGCCTGAGCGTTGAGCACCAAGACGAAATCCGCCGCCAGACCGTGGCGATGGCCAAGGCACTGAATGTGGTGGGGCTGATGAATGTGCAGTTCGCTATTCAGCGCGACACGATCTTTGTGCTGGAAGTGAACCCGCGTGCCTCGCGCACCGTGCCGTTTGTTTCTAAGGTCACGGGGCAGCCGCTGGCTAAGATTGCCGCGCGGTGCATGGCGGGCATCAGCTTGGCCGAACAAGGCGTGACCGCTGAGGTGATTCCGCCTTACTTCGCGGTGAAAGAAGCCGTGTTCCCATTTATCAAGTTCCCAGGGGTCGATACCATCCTCGGGCCTGAAATGAAGTCCACCGGCGAAGTCATGGGCGTGGGCAAGACCTTTGCCGAAGCATTTGTGAAGAGCCAGTTGGCCGCGGGCGATGTGTTCCCGAAAGCGGGCAAGGTGTTCTTGTCGGTACGCGAATCGGACAAAGCCGGTATTGTCGATGTGGCGCGTGATTTGCTGT
This sequence comes from uncultured Neisseriales bacterium, assembly GCA_937871815.1. Taxonomy (GTDB): domain Bacteria; phylum Pseudomonadota; class Gammaproteobacteria; order Burkholderiales; family Aquaspirillaceae; genus Rivihabitans. The sequence continues at coordinate 1,040 of CALMOJ010000041.1, read as the reverse complement.
CCCTCGGCTTTACCTTGGTGGGGACGCGCGGCACGGCCAGTATCATCGCCGCCCAAGGCTTGCCGGTGACGGCGATTAACAAGGTGACGGAAGGTCGTCCCCATGTGGTCGATATGCTGAAAAATGGCGAAATCTGCCTCGTCATCAATACCGTGGACGAAAAACGCCAAGCTATCCACGACAGCTATTCGATTCGCCGCTCTGCGCTGCAAGCCCGCATTCCGCAGTACACCACGCTGGCTGGGGCGAAAGCCGTGTGCGTTGGCATGAAGCATCTGGAAGAGCTGGGTGTGTATAGCGTCCAAGCACTGCACGCGCAATTGTAGTAAATCAGGTCGCTGTCCGCTGCCTTGGTGTGGTTTAGCCAAGGCGGAGGCTTGATTCAATAGCGTTTTTCGGGCTGTCGGCGGCTTCGTGTGCTTGGAAACCCATCCGCTTACCGTTACAATCAACGCATTCTGTTTTATCTGTTCTGCTTGGGCAGCCCGTCCGCCTGAGCCAGAACCCTCATTACTAAGCAAGCCGCCGTCACCGAACGGCGGCTTGCGTTTTTTCGTGCAGACGCGCCGATGGGCGGCGGATGCAAGGAGTCTCCCCATGATTAAAGTCCCGCTTACCGTATTTGGCGCGGAACAGCTTAAAGCCGAGCTGCAACGTCTTAAAAGCATTGAACGTCCTAGCGTGATTGCGGCCATTGCCGAAGCCCGTAGCCACGGTGATTTGTCCGAAAACGCCGAGTACGACGCGGCCAAAGAACGCCAAGGTTTTGTCGAAGGGCGGATTGCCGACCTTGAAGGCAAGCTGTCCAACGCCCAAATTATCGACCCCACTTTGCTGGATGCTGAAGACCGCGTGGTGTTTGGCGCGAGCGTGCATTTGATGGATTTAGCCACGGATGAAACCGTGCGTTACCAAATTGTCGGGGACGATGAAGCCAATATTAAGCTGGGTAAAGTCTCGGTCAATTCACCGATTGCGCGTGCCCTAATCGGCAAAGAGCTGGGCGATGTGGCGGAAGTACAAGCCCCAGGTGGTGTCCG
>CALMOJ010000040.1 GCA_937871815.1 uncultured Neisseriales bacterium | reverse complement strand
AGCAACTGACGCGAAATTGCATATGCGTTTAACGTCCCACTCTTCAGTCACAAATCCAATATCACTGTGCTTGTAGCCAGGCATCAGTTCCATACCGCCCCCATCTTTTTCAGGTGCGCATCCACCCGCGCTGAAAGTGTTACGAGCTCTTTAGTCAGCGTTAGCAGCGGCGTGGCATAGCGTTCCGCCAGCTGGCAGATGCGACAGTCTTTATTGCGCTTTGGCATCATCGGCCTCCCGTAAAGTCAGTTCCAACTCTCGCCGCAGGGTTTCGCGTTCGGGTAAATACAGCTGGTATTTCTGCACAAAAAGTTGGCTATCCATTTGGTAGGTGGCGTATTCCACAAGCAACGCGTCTTTTTGCCGACTCAAAATGATGCCAATGGGTGGGTTATCGCCTTCAACGTTTTCCTCGGCGGCGAAGTAGCCCAAGTACATATTCATCTGACCAATGTCGTGGTGTTGCACCTCGTTGAGCTTTAAGTCAATCAACACGAAGCAGCGCAAAATACGATGGTAAAACACCAGATCGACACGGTAATGCGTGTTATTGAGGGTGATACGGTATTGCCGCCCAACAAAGGTAAAACCCTTACCCAGCTCCAGCAAAAAGGGTTGGAGATGATCGCACAGCAGGGTTTCTAGTTGCGTTTCAGAAATGTGGTGTGGTTCGGGTATTTTCAAAAACTCAAACACATAGGGCTCACGTAGCAAGTCGGTGGGTTGCTCAACCACCTGCCCTTGCTTGGCGAGTTGTAAAATACCTGTTTTATCTTTGCTGGCGGCAAGACGCAAAAATAATTGGGCTGATTTTTGGCGTTTCAGCTCGGGCACTGACCAGCGTTCGGCAATGGCTTGTTGTTCATAAAAACCGCGTTCGAGTTCGTCGTCCAGCTTCAGTAGCTCAACATAATGTGACCAACTCAATAAGTGAGAAGGCTTCTGACTTATTGGGTAACGCAGATAAAAAAGTCGCATATAGACCACATTGCTGCGGCTGAATCCTTTCCCCAAAAGCAGAGTAAGGTCTTTGGCGAGCTGGGTAATTAAGGCTTTGCCGTACTCGGCACGCTGTTGCCCGTTTTGTTCAAATTCCACAATGCGCTGGCCGATCTGCCAATAAGTTTCAATCAGCTGGGTATTGATGGCTTGCGCGGCTCGATGCTGCCCCTGCTGGTAGTCCTTGGCAATATGCCCGATCAGTTGCTGATACGGGTTGTCTTGGCTTAATTCCATACCGCCCCCATCTTTTTCAGGTGCGCATCTACCCGCGCCGAGAGTGCTGCGAGTTCTTGGGTCAGCGTCGGCAGCGGCGTGGCATAGCGTTCGGCAAGCTGGCGGATGCGACCTGTGAGGGTCTGAGAAACCCGATCCAGCTCACCTTGCACGGCCTCGGCCAAGGTTGCCAACCATTTATCGTCCACCACCAGCGTCTTGATCTCTTCCTCGGTCAGCGTGGGGTACTTGGCATTCAGCTTGGCCTCAAGGTCATCCTGCGCGGCTTTGAGCTTGGCCTTGGTGTTGGTTTGCTGGTCGAGCAGCGTGGCGTAGTCCTGCAGCACCTTGCATTCGTCGGCGTAGTCAGGATCTTTGCCGATCTCCTTCAGCCGTGCCTTAACAGCCTTGGCGGTAATCTTCTGCTTGTCGCCTTCGCCCTCAATGACCTCGGCCAGCAGCCCTTCTTCGCCGCTGTTTTCTTCCATCATTTCCTGAAGTTGCTGCTCGACCTCGGCCAGCTTGGCCTCAAGTGCTTCAATGGCATCGCGTTCGGTAACGAAGTAACGGGCGATCAGCATCGGGGTTGGAATCAAATCAGACTTGAAGCGTCGTTTGCCTTTCTTGTAGTCATGTGCCTCGGGCCAAGCCAGCTTGCCGTCCTTATTCTTGGCCTGAAGAATCTCGCGCGGCTGCGCCCCCGCCTGCCAGCCTGCCTCCGCGATCAAATAACAGTCGTCTTGCATCGTCTCGGCCCAGTAATCCATAAGGTGCTGATACACGTCATAAGCATTGACCAAGGGGGTCAGCTTGAATCGGGCAAGCAAATCCTCGGACAGTGCCTTGATTAGTTGCTTGGGGTGGCCGTTTTGCGCAAAGCCCTTCAGTAGCGGGGTGCTGGCTTGCTGCCAATCAGCAAAGACTTTGGTAGCCGCCTGATTGAATGCTGTGAACTCGGGATGGGCAAAGATGGTGGCCTTCACCTCGGCGATGGGGTGTTTTAACTGTGCATAACCAGCGCGACCGGCTGACTCGAACAGGGTATTGCGCACACCGGGGATCACCTTCCAATAGTCGCTCAACGCATCTAGGTCACGCTCTGGAATCCCGCCCCGCAGGTGGCCATCAATGTCTTGGATGTCTTCAGGTTCGGTGCTGTCGATATAGCGGGGCAGGTTGAGGTTGTAGTCGTTTTTGGGGTCTGCAATCTCGCTGAGCGGCACCATGCGCGAGTAGCGCGGCAGCTCAGCCAACTTGGTGAAGGCATCGACGATCTTGTGAAGATCCTGCTCGCGCAGGCGGTTCTTGGGGCCATCTTTGATAAAGCCCTTCGAGGCATCAATCATAAAGATGCCTTTGCGTGCGGAAGCGTTCTCCTTGTCCAGCACCAAGATGCAGGCGGGAATGCCTGTGCCGTAGAACAGGTTGCTCGGCAGCCCAATAATCCCTTTGAGAATGCCCGACCGCACCAGCTTCTCGCGGATGACAGCCTCAGCATTGCCCCTAAACAGAACGCCGTGCGGGAGAATGCAGGTGCCTTTTCCCGTCCCTTTGAGTGAGCGGATGATGTGCAGCAGGTAAGCGTAATCACCTTGCTTTTTCGGCGGTTCACCCCAAGCAAAACGCTGGTGTGCATCATTGACTGGGGTCAAGCCGGTGCTCCACGTCTTATCTGAAAACGGCGGATTGGCGACGACGTAGTCATAGGTACGCAGCGACTCGCCATCCTTGAATTTGGGCGAGGCCAGCGTGTTGCCCTGCAGGATGTTGGCAGTCGGGAAGTCGTGCAGGATCATGTTCATACGGGCGAGACCAGCAGTGGTCACGTCCATTTCCTGCCCTTCCAACGTGATGTGCTTGCCAGCCTCGGCGGCCACCTTGAGCAGCAAGGAGCCGGAGCCACAGGTGGGGTCATACGCGGTGGTCGAAGCAACGGCATTGGCGGGGGAGATGCCCACAACCTTAGCCATGATTCGGCTGACTTCTGACGGGGTATAGAACTGGCCTTTGCTCTTGCCACTCTGCGAGGCGAAGTGCCGCATCAGGTACTCGTAGGCATCACCCAGAATGTCGTCGTTCTCGGCGCGGTTCTTAGAAAAATCCAGCTCGGGCTTTTGGAAGATGCCAATCAGGTTGCCGAGGCGATCCACCATCGCCTGACCTTCACCGAGCTTGTTCGGGTCATTGAAGTCAGGGAAGTCGCTGCGGGCAAGGCGGGCGTTGGCATCAATCAGCGGCTGAATAACCTGTGTGTTGATCTTGTCACCGATATCGCTCTTGCCCTTGAGGGCAACCATGTCCTTAAAGCTGGCTCCGAGCGGAATGGTAACCGGCGGTGCAAAGTCATCAGAATCGCCGTACTTGTCCGAGACATACTTGATGAACAGCATGAACAGGACATAGTCCTTGTATTGGCTGGCATCCATGCCGCCACGCAGTTCGTCGCAAGATGCCCAGAGGGATGAGTAAAGGTCTGATTTCTTGATGGCCATTGCGTTTCCTTTTTGAATTTTTTCAGCACCTGGTTTTCCAATAACCTGATGCCAATACCGTATTTATCACGCCATACAGTGCCAGATGATTTTTTAGTCACAAGCGGTATGGCGACCCACACCGGTGGGCATTCCATCGGTCGGCTTGCCACCCAACACCCCCTCACCTCCTCACCCCCCAGTAGGCCGATGGCGCAAGGCATAGGCCATCCCCCCCAGCACCAGCCCCCAAAAAGCACTGCCCACGCCAAATAGCGTCATGCCCGAGGCCGTCACCAAAAAGGTCAGGATGGCCGACTCGCGCAGCGGTTCTTCGTGCAGCGCGGCAAACAGACTGTTGGCCAGCGTGCCCAGCAAGGCCAGCCCCGCAATCGCCTGCACCAAAGCCAGCGGCAAGGCGGTAAACAAACTGACCACGGTCGCGCCAAATAAGCCGGTTAAGACATAGAACCCACCCGCCCAGACCGCCGCACGGTAACGCCACACAGGGTCGGGGCTGGCTTCGCGGCTCATGCAGATAGCCGCCGTAATCGCCGCCAAATTAAACGCAAAGCCGCCAAACGGTGCCAGCACCACCCCCGTCAGCCCTGTGACGCTGACCAGCGGCGACACAGGCGTGGTGTAGCCATTGGCGCGGAGTACCGCCAGCCCTGGCACATGCTGCGAAGCCATGGTCACCACACACAGCGGCACCCCCACCCCCAGCACAGTGGCCGGCGAAAACACCGGCGTGGTCCAAACCGGATGCGCCAAAGCTAAGGTCAAAGCCCCGCCCTGTATGCTGCCTTGCGCCCACGCCACGCCCAACCCCGCCAGCAGGGTCAAGGGCAGGGTGTAGCGCGACTGCATCCGCCGCGCCAGCAAAAACACCCCAATCATGGTGCCAACCAAGCCGCCTTGTTCCGGCAGCGCGGTAAAGGTCGCCAAGCCAAAACGCAGCAGCACCCCCGCCAACATCGCAGCGGCCAAGGCCTTGGGGAGGTAGCGCATCAGCCGCTCAAAACCGCCGGTCAGCCCCGCCAAGGTCAGCAGCGCGGAAGAAAACATAAACGCCCCAACCGCCTCCCCCATCGGCACCCCGACCAAGCTGGTGGTCAGCAAAGCCGCGCCTGGCGTGGACCATGCGGTCAAAATCGGACTGCGAAAATACAGCGACAGCCCAATGCAGGTCAGCCCCATGCCCAGCCCCAAGACCAACAGCCACGAGGCGATTTGGGCAGCGGAAGCCCCTGCAGCGTGAGCGGCTTGAAACACAATGGCCGCCGAGCTGGTATAGCCGACCAAGACGGCGATAAATCCCGCCGAAATCGGGGCGGGCGCAAACCAGCTGGGGGCGGGAGAAGGGGGAGGAGAAGGCAGCGGCGGCGGCGGGGTCAGCATTATTTGGGCGTGCCCGCTGAAAACTGCGCCACCGCCATTTGCAGCTCAAGCAAGACCGGCTGGCAGCGTTGGTTGCCGCACGCTGTCCACGTCACCGAGCTGGCGACCAGCAGCGCGACAATCAGGTGCTCGCTCAGGCTGCCGGTTCGAATCGGCAGCGGAAAGCAAAACCGTTGCCGCCAAGGCCATAACAGTGGAATGCCCGCTACGGTCATAAAGTCGGCCGCCAGATGGGAAAAATACCCCAGTGCCAGCCCTGTTACCCAGCCCGGGGGGGCTTGGAGCTTGTAGAGCAGCAGCCACATGCCCGCTGCAATAATCAGCAAGGAGTGGGTGATGCCGCGATGGCCAAAGACCTTGGAAATCGGCACGGACAGCACTTTTAATCGCCGCCCCAAGGCCGAGTGCGGGTGGTCGATGTCGGGCAGCATACAGCCCAACAGCACCGCCAAAATATCCAGCGACTCTAGGCCTATCCAGCCCGCTTTGACGCTCACCAAAGCGGTGACGGCCCCCACGGTGAGATGCGAAGAAAATTGCATACGGCGGGCTTAGGCGGTGGCGACGGGGAAGGTCCCGTCTGGCAGCGGTTCACGCTCAAACCACGCCACGCTTTCCACATGGCCGGTGTGCGGGAACATATTGACGATACCCGCCGCTTTGAGCGTGTAGCCCTTGAGGTTGACCAAAACACCGGCATCGCGTGCCAAAGTCGCAGGGCTGCATGACACATAGACAATCCGCTTGGGGGCGGTGTCGCCCAGCGATGTACACAGTGCTAAAGCCCCGTCACGCGGCGGATCAATCAGCATTTTGTCAAACGTGCCGAGTGCGGCAAAGCTGTCTTCGGTGACTTCAAACAGGTTGGCCATGCGGTAGCTGACGCGGTCAGCCAGCTGATTGTGGGTGGCGTTTTCAATCGCCCGTTCAATCAGCTGCTTGCTGCCTTCCATCCCCAACACTGTCGCGCCAGAGCGGGCAATCGGCAGGGTAAAGTTGCCCAAACCGCAGAACATATCGGCAATGCGCTCGCCGGCTTGCGGGTCGAGCAAGCCCAAGGCACGGCTGACCAAGCTGCGGTTGATGCTGGCGTTCACTTGGGTGAATTCGGTGGGCTTGTAGGGCATTTCAATGGCAAATTCGGGCAGGGTGTAGGTCAGCGCGGGGGCATCCAGCGGGTAAAACGGATACGCCGTATCGGGGCCTTTGGGCTGCAGCCAAAATTGCAGGGCACGGTCTGGGCGGGTGTGCTGGTCGACAAAGGCACGCATCAAGTCCTCATCGGCGGGGGTCAGCGGCTCCATGACGCGGAACACCATCACATCGACGTTCTCGCCCACGGCCAGCTCGATTTGCGGCATCCGCTGGCAAATAGACAAGCCGGCCACCAAGCCCCGCAGCGGCACCAATAGCGCGGAAATGTGCGGCGGCAAGATATGGCATTCGCGCATATCGGCAATAAAGCTGGAGCGTTTTTCGTGGAAGCCGACCAAAACCCCGCCTTTTTTGGCCACCAGCCGTGCCGACATCCGCGCCCGATGGCGATAACCCCATGCGGGGCCGTAAATCGGCGGCAGCATCACTTCGGGTTTGACGTTGCCCAAGCGGGCGAGGTTGTCTTCGAGCACCCGCTGTTTGGCGGCGACTTGGGCGGTAAATTCGGCATGTTGCAAGGAGCAGCCGCCGCACACGCCAAAGTGCGGGCAACGGGGCGTGGTGCGCATAAAACTGGCCTTGAGCACCTTGCTGGTATCGGCGTTTTCAAAGCTGGGCTTTTTGCGGTAGCTGGAATACACCACGGTTTCGTAGGGCAAGGCACCATTGATAAAAATGGTTTTGCCATCGACGTGGGCAACGCCTTGGCCTTCGTGGTCGAGGGATTCGATAGTGGCGGTGGTGACGGTGTAAGTCATGCTGAATTACCAAAAACAAGAAAGACCGGCATTTTCGCAAAATTGCCGAGACGGTGGGGGTTTTATGTCGGGGGAGGGGCTGAGGCTAAATAACGCTCCCCAAAAGTGGGACACCTGTTCAACCTTGGATGCTGTTGACCGCTGTGAAAACGAAGAGTCAGCACGTACCGCCCCCCCTAAACGAAACACCCCTCAAAAGTCGTCTTGAGGGGTGTTTCATTCAGGGAGCAAAGCGCGTGGGATGGCGCGGTTTAGCCCACCGCGACAGGCCGTGCGGCATCCGCACACCATTCGCTCCACGAGCCAGGGTAGAGGCGGCTGCCCAATAGTCCTGCCACCCGCAAGGCCAACACATTATGGCAAGCCGTCACCCCCGAGCCACACTGACACACCAAGGCTTCTGGGCTGCAGTCACCCAGCAAGGCCAACCATTCTGCCCGCAGCGTTTCGGCAGATTTAAATTGCCCACTTTCTGCCAAATTCAGCTGGAAGCAACGGTTCATTGCCCCTGGGATATGCCCGCCTACGGGGTCCATGGTTTCGTCTTGCCCCGCAAAACGGTTGGCGGCGCGGGCATCGACCAGCGTAAAACAGGGGTTGTCCAGATTGGTCAGCACAGCTTTGACATCCACGATCTGCTCAAGGGAAGGCTGAATCGCAAACTCGCCATCATGGTCGTCCGGCACCACGGCATCGGTGGGCAACCCTGCCGCTTGCCATGCCTGCCAGCCGCCATCCAGTAGGGCGACTTTTTCGTGTCCCAGCCAGCGCAGCAACCACCACAGCCGCGCCGCAAACATCCCACCCATATCATCGTAAGCCACCACTTGGGTGTGAGGGTGAATGCCAAGCTGCGCCAGTCTTACTGCCAAATGTGCGGCATCTGGCAAGGGATGGCGGCCATTGCTGCCGGTCTTTTCACCCGACAAGTCGTCGTCCAAATGCAGAAAATACGCGCCAGAAATATGGCTGGTGGCGTAGGCCGCCCGCCCATAGTTGCCGTCGTTGAGGCTATGGCGGCAATCCACCACCACACGGCTTTCGGCGGGCAAGGCGTGTAGGTCAGCAATCGAAATAAGGGTAGAGGACATGCGGCGACTCCTAGCGGGGTGGGAAAGATGAGAATAAGCCAAGCCATTTTCCACGAGCAGGCCAGACAAAACAATGTGTAGGCACACGCTGCTCCCTGCCTCGTCTCCCCGCAGCAGGCCACCAAGGGTGGCGTTTTGCGGGCGATGGTACTTTGGCACCGCCTCCCCCCGCCTAGCGCGTCGCCTCCGTCCACACTTTTTGCAGCCGCTTCACCGACACAGGAAAGGGCGTTTTCAGCTCTTGGGCGAACAGCGAAACGCGCAGCTCCTCAATCAGCCAGCCAAAGGCCACCACGTCGGGGCGTGCCCCCTGTCCGGCGAGGTCGGCAGCCAGTCTGGCTTGCCACTGGGTGTGCAGACCGTTGACCTCGGCGTTGCGCTGTCCGTCTCGGCTGGAGTTGGCCGCGTATTTTTCCATCCGCAGCTGTTTGGCTTTGATATAGCGCGGCAATTGGGACAACTGCGCCCACGGGGTCGCGGCCAAAAATCCCGCGTAAACCAAGCCTTGTAGCTCGGTGCGTACTGTCGCGCCCAGCCGGTGACGCTCGGCCATCGTGATGGTTTTTTGGTAATCCGCCGCAATCGCCGCCAACATCTGACACACCGCTTGGGTCACGGCAGGCAGGCGGGTGCGGGCGCGGGCTTTTTGCGCGTTAAAGGCTTTTTCGGTGCGCGGCAGGGGGTCTTCGCCCAAGAACGCACGGTCGCAAATGGCGGCAATGGCATCGGCCAACAGCGCGTCAGGGCTGGCTACCCCCCGCAGCAACAAAGCCGTTTGGGTAAAGCCGGGCAAGCCCTTCTGCATTTGCTTCATTTGCTCTTTAAGCTGGTATTGCAGCAGCCGCACCAGCCCTTGCCGCATGGCCGCTTCGGCAGTGGCTTCGACATCAAACAGCCGCAACGCGACACGGTCTTCTTCCACCACCAAGGCGGGGTAGCCGGTGAGCTGCTGGCGGTTGCGGGCAAATTTCAAGCTGGCGGGCAATTCGCCCAAATCCCAAGTGGTGACGTGGTCGCGCTCAAATTCCAAGGCGGTATCGCGGAAGGTGAGCTGGGCGACTTCGCCAAACTGCTTTTGCAGGGTCAACACCTCTCGCGCCATCCCCAGCTCTTGGCGGGCATCGTCCAGCACCCGCACATTCAGCCGCAAGTGAACCGGCAAAGTGTCGAGCGCGAACTCTTTGGCTTCGACCTGCACTTGGGTTTCGCGCCGAATAAACGCCGCCAAGGCTTCGGTCAGCGGGGTGGTGTGGTCAGGGTGGGTGGCTAAAAAGCGGGTAACAAAGTCCGGCACAGGAACGCAATGGCGGCGCGTGGCTTTGGGGAGGCTCTTAATCAGCAGGCTGAGTTTTTCGCGCAGCATCCCAGGCACCAGCCACTCTAGCGGCGCGGCGGGCAGCCGGTTCAGCAGCGGCAGGGGAATATCCATCGTGATGCCATCCAAGGGATGTCCCGGCTCAAACCGGTAGCGCACCGGAAACACGCCCTCTGCCAGCTTGAGGTGCGGGGGGAACTGCTCTTCGGTGATGTGCTCTGCCGCGTGCTGCATCAAATAGTCACGGGTTAAAAACAGGCACTGCGGCTGGGCGGCCTCAGCCTGTTTGCGCCAATCGTCAAAGCTGGCGGTATTAAAAATCCCCGCCGGAATCAGCGCATCGTAAAAGGCAAACAGGGTTTCTTCGTCCACCAACACATCTTGGCGACGGGCTTTGTGCTCCAGCGTCTCCACCTCTTTAATCAGCCGCTGGTTGTGGCGGAAAAACGGAGCTTGGGTGTTGAATTCGCCATTGGCCAAAGCGGCACGGATAAAGATTTCGCGGGCTTCTTCGGGGGCAACCCGCCCATACGACACCGGACGGCGCGGCACGATATTCAGCCCATACAGCGTCACCCGTTCACTGGCAACGACTTCGCCACGGGCTTTTTCCCAATGCGGTTCAAAGTAGTGATATTTGACCAAATGCGGGGCGAGGGCTTCTAGCCACTCGGGTTGAATGCCGGCCACGGTGCGGGCGTAGAGCTTGCTGGTTTCGGTCAGTTCGGCGGCCACCACCCACTTGGGCTTGGTTTTTTTAAGCGCGGAGGCGGGAAAAATATGAAAGTGAATCGCCCGTGCGCCAAGGTACTCGTCCCCTTCCACGGCCTTCATGCCGACATTGCCCAGCAGGCCGGTCAACAAGGCTTTGTGCAACTGTTCCACGTTGGGCGCGGTGGTGTTTTGCCGCAACTTGAGTTCGTCGGCAATCTGCGCCAACTGCCCATGCAACTCGCGCCATTCCCGCATTCGCAAGTGCGACAAAAAATGGGCTTCGCACACTTGGCGTAGCTGACGATGCGAGGTTTTTTGTTTGAGCGCGTCCTCAAAAAAATCCCACAGATGCAGGAAGGAGGCGAAATCAGAAGTCGGGTCGGTAAACTTGGCTTGGGCGCGGTTGGCGGCTTCGCGGGCATCGAAGGGGCGTTCGCGGGGGTCTTGAATCGACAGCGCGGCAGCCAAAATCAGCATCTCACGCAGACACTGATGGGCTTCGCCCGCCAGCATCATCCGGCCAATTTTGGGGTCAACGGGGATACGCGCCAACGACACCCCCAGCGGGGTGATGTCGTTGCGCTCGGTGACTGCGCCCAGCTCGTGCAGCAATTGGTAGCCATCGGCCACCAGCCGCGAGGACGGCGCATCCAAAAACGGGAAGGCATCGACCTGCCCCAGTTTCAGCGAGGCCATACGCAAAATCACCGCCGCCAAGTTGGAGCGCAAAATCTCGGGGTCGGTAAACGCAGGGCGGGCGTTAAAGTCATCCTCGCCATACAGCCGAATACACACCCCCGCCGCCACCCGTCCACAGCGACCCGCCCGCTGACGGGCAGCGGCTTGGGAGATTTTTTCCACCAGCAGTTGCTCGACTTTGGCACGGGGGCTGTAGCGGTTGACCCGCGCCAAGCCGGTGTCAATCACATAGCGTATCCCTGGCACGGTCAGTGAGGTTTCGGCTACGTTGGTGGCCAGCACAATCCGCCGCCCGCCCGAGGGATGGAAAATCCGTTGCTGGGCTTCGTTAGACAACCGCGCAAACAGCGGCAACACTTCGTAGCCCTTGATGCGGGCTTTGCCCAGCGCGTCGGCGGTATCGCGGATTTCACGTTCCCCGGGTAAAAACACCAACACATCGCCCGCCCCGTGCCGCGACAGCTCTTCGACGGCCTCGACAATGGCGGCTTCCATGTCGATTTCGTGCTGGTCCTCATCGCGCTCATCCAAATTGCGGTAGCGGATTTCGACTGGAAACGTGCGCCCTGAGACTTCCAGCACCGGTGCGCCGTCAAAGTGTTTGCTAAACCGGTCGGCATCAATGGTGGCCGAGGTCACAATCACTTTGAGGTCGGGGCGGCGCGGCAGCATTTGCTTGAGATAGCCGAGCAAAAAATCAATGTTCAGCGACCGCTCGTGGGCTTCGTCGATGATGATGGTGTCGTAGTCGGTCAGAAAGCGGTCGGTTTGGGTTTCGGCCAGCAAGATGCCGTCGGTCATCAGCTTGATATGGCTATTCGGCGAGCTTTTATCGGTAAAGCGCACCTTAAACCCGACCGATTCACCCAGCGGGGTGCGCAGCTCCTCGGCAATCCGTGCGGCGACCGAGCGTGCCGCCAAACGACGCGGCTGGGTATGCCCAATCACCCCTGTCACCCCCCGCCCCAAAGCCAGACACAGCTTGGGGATTTGCGTGGTTTTACCCGAGCCGGTTTCGCCGCAAATAATCACCACTTGGTGGGCGGTAATGGCGGCCTTGATGTCGTCCAGCCGCTGATTGACCGGCAAGGCAGGGTCAAAATCGGGCACAGGGAGTGCGGCACGGCGTGCCTCGACCCGCGCAGTGGAGCGCAATACAGCGGCTTCGACTTCTTGGAGCTGACGGTCGATGGGCTTGTTGTCTTTTTGCCGGCTGCTTATCTGGCGCAGCTTTTGGCTGAGCGCGTGGCGGTCGCGGTTAAGGCAGTGGGGTAAAGCACGTTTGAGGCTGGCAACGGTGGCGGGCATACGCGGCTAATCTGGTCAGGCAAAGGAAGCTCGCGATTATACGGGAGGGGGACAGCAGGGGTGCGCCTTCAGCCCGTGTTTGGCGGCGGACAAGGCGGAACGAGGCGGGCAGGGCGGCGTGGGACGGGCGGATTTTCGGCGGCGAGCTCGGGTGGGAACCCGACTTACGGTGATTTACTGGCGCGACGGTGTGTGCCCCGCTGCCAGAACCCGTTCAACGCACGCTCACTCGAGTCTCGCAGACTTTGAACAGGTTCTGGTACGGGGCACACCACCCATCAGCGCGGCTTAACCCCACCCGCAAGGGTCAGGTCCGCCCACTTCAACACATCCGCCACTTCGGTTTCGCCCAGCTCCACCCACTGCCCACGCTTAAGACGGGTCGGCAGGGTCAGCGTGCCGTAGCGCACCCGAATCAGGCGGCTGACCACCAGTCCACAGAATTCAAACAAGCGGCGCACTTCGCGGTTACGCCCTTCGCGCAGAATGACGCGATACCAGCGGTTTTGCCCTTCGCCGCCTTGGTCGCTGATGAACTGGAAATGCGCGGGGCCGTCTTCCAGCTCAACGCCTTGGGTGAGTTGGGTCATTTGCTCGGCGGTTAATTCGCCAAAGGCGCGTACAGCGTATTCACGTTCCACTTCAAAGCTGGGGTGCATCATCCGGTTGGCCAGCTCGCCCGAGGTGGTCACAATCATCAGGCCACTGGTGTTGACATCCAAGCGGCCAATCGCAATCCATTTGCTGCTTTTGGTTTGGGGCAGGCGGTCAAAAATGGTGACGCGGCCTTGGGGGTCGTCACGGGTGACGATTTCGCCTTCTTGCTTGTGGTAAATCAGGATGCGGGGCAAGCGGTCAGGCCACTTTACAAATACGGGCTTGCCGTTCAAGCGGATTTTGTCTTCTGGGCTGATTTTGCAGCCGAGTTCAGCCACTTTGCCATTCACTTCTACCTTGCCGGCGGCAATCAGGTCTTCCATCTCGCGCCGCGAGCCGAGTCCGGTCAGTGCCAAGGCTTTTTGCAAGCGCATGTCTTCTAGGTAGCGGGTTTCGACGCGCTTTTCGCGCAATTCACGCGATTGCTTTTCGACTTTCACCGAGCCGTGACGCAAGGCCATTTTTTTGGCGCGTTGGACTTTTTGCTTAGGAGCACGGGGGGTGAAAGGGGCACCTTCTGCTGCAGTGCCAGCGATACCGGTGCGCGGGGAACGACCACCGGCAGCAGGGG
>CALMOJ010000039.1 GCA_937871815.1 uncultured Neisseriales bacterium | reverse complement strand
CGGCGCTGGACGCCATCCGCCAACGCCTGCGCGCAGAAACGGAAGCCAGCCCGCTAATGGATGAGGCGGGGCTTACCGAGGCGTTTGGGCAGGCGTTGCGGGGGATGTGGCGGAAGTGGTGTGGGGAAGAGTGAAGCAGCACACGGCTTTTTTAACGCCACCCGCCCCGCCTATCAAGCCGTCCTCGCCGAGCAAGCTTGGGCACGCACCCTCGCGTTTTTTCAGCAGCATTTGGGGGATGCACCCCTTGCAACACAAGCACCATTGCCCTCGGTCAGATTATAATCACAGCATTGAAGTCACCCTGCGCCGCGCCACCCTGCTCGCAGAACGCTTGCCTGACACCGCCAAGACACGCCCAGCGACTTCTCTTTCCGCCAAACGGGGTTCTCGAAAAACCTAGCCCGACACCCACAAAGCCCCTACCCCCAAGGTCTTTGCCGAAAGCCTCACCGCCCACCCCCTGACTGGGGCGGGCTTTGTGCTTTTGTGGACTAAACCTGCCACGGGTAGGTTTTTCGAACGCCCCAAGCACCCACTTTCAGGAGTTTTTAGTTTATGGATGAGCAACTGCGCCAGAGTGCCCTCGATTACCACCGCTTCCCTACCCCAGGCAAAATCCACGTTGCCCCAACCAAGCCGCTGACCACCCAGCGCGACTTGGCCTTGGCCTACTCCCCAGGGGTGGCCGCCGCCTGTGATGCTATTGTCGCCAACCCTGCCGATGCCTACGAATACACAGCACGGGGTAATTTGGTTGCGGTGATTTCTAACGGTACCGCCGTACTGGGGCTGGGCAATATCGGCCCGCTCGCCGGCAAGCCGGTGATGGAAGGGAAAGGGGTGCTGTTTAAAAAGTTTGCCGGCATCGACGTGTTTGACTTGGAAGTGAACGAAAACGACCCCGACAAACTGGTAGACATTATTTGCTCGCTCGAACCCACGTTCGGCGGCATTAACCTCGAAGACATCAAAGCCCCTGAGTGCTTTTATATCGAGAAAAAATGCCGTGAGCGGATGAACATCCCCGTCTTCCACGACGACCAACACGGCACCGCCATTATCACCACCGCCGCCGTACTCAACGGGCTGCGCGTGGTTGGT
Organism: uncultured Neisseriales bacterium; assembly: GCA_937871815.1. Lineage (GTDB taxonomy): Bacteria > Pseudomonadota > Gammaproteobacteria > Burkholderiales > Aquaspirillaceae > Rivihabitans. The sequence continues at coordinate 7,234 of CALMOJ010000039.1, read as the reverse complement.
AAAGACATCAGCCAAGTCCGCCTCGTGGTATCGGGCGCGGGCGCGGCAGCGATTGCCTGCCTCGATTTGCTGGTGGCACTGGGGATTAACACCGCCAACGTGATTGCGTGTGACTCCAAGGGTGTGATTTTCCATGGCCGCGATGAAAAGCTCGATGCGTCCAAAGCCCGCTTTGCCATCCCTGATAACGGGATGCGCACCCTGAAAGAAGCCATCGTTAACGCAGACATTTTCTTGGGGCTGTCCGGCCCGCGTCTCGTGACTCCCGAAATGGTCAAGAGCATGGCGGCTCACCCGCTGATTTTGGCGTTGGCGAATCCTGAGCCTGAAATTTTGCCGCCACTGGCCAAAGAAGCCCGTCCCGATGCCATCGTATGTACTGGCCGGTCGGATTTCCCTAACCAAGTGAACAACGTCTTGTGCTTCCCGTTTATTTTCCGTGGCGCATTGGATGTGGGCGCGACCACCATCAACGAAGAAATGAAGCTGGCGTGCGTACATGCCATTGCCGATTTGGCGATGGCCGAGCAATCCAACGTGGTGGCTTCGGCCTATGGCGACCAAGAGCTGAAGTTCGGCCCTGAGTATTTGATTCCTAAGCCGTTTGACCCCCGCTTGATTATCAAGATTGCCCCTGCTGTGGCGCAGGCTGCGATGGATTCTGGCGTGGCAGAACGTCCGTTGGCGGACATGGATGCCTACATCGAGAAACTGACCCAATTCGTTTACAAAACCAATTTGTTTATGAAGCCAGTATTTAGCGCGGCGAAGCAAGACCGTAAGCGGGTGGTGCTGACCGAAGGTGAAGACGAGCGCGTGCTGCACGCCACCCAAGAAATTGTCGATGGCAGCTTGGCCTTCCCGATTTTGATTGGCCGCCCTGCCGTAATTCAACGCCGGATTGAAAAGCTCGGCCTGCGGATTCGCCCAGGGGTGGATTTTGAGCTGGTCAATAACGAGGACGACCCTCGTTACCGCGAATACTGGATGGACTACTACACGCTAATGAAACGGCGTGGCGTGTCGCAAGAGCTGGCACGGCGTGAAGTTCGCCGTAAAACCACGCTGATTGGCGCGTTGATGCTGCGCCGTGGCGAAGCCGATGCGATGGTTTGCGGGACGTTTGGCACCTACGACATGCACATGACCTTTGTGCAAGAAGTCCTCGGGCTGCGTGAAGGCTGCACCACGGCGGCGACGATGAATGCCCTGCTGTTGCCAACGGGGAATATTTTTATCGCGGATACCTACGTCAACGCCAACCCCACCACCGAGCAAATCGCCGAAATCACCACCTTGGCAGCAGAGTCCATGACCCGCTTCGGGATTGTGCCTAAGGTCGCGCTGTTGTCGCACTCTAGCTTTGGCACGGTCAACGCCACCTCGGCAGACAAAATGCGCAATGCCTTGCCGCTGATTAAAGCCAAGATGCCCAACCTTGAAATTGACGGTGAAATGCAAGGTGATGCGGCCCTAATGGAGCACATCCGAAAAGAATCGATGCCGGATTCTGAGCTCAAAGGTGCAGCAAACCTGCTGATTATGCCTAACGTGGAAGCCGCCAATATTAGCTACAACCTGCTGCGCGTCTCGGCAGCGGATGGGGTGACGATTGGGCCGATTTTGATGGGGGTAGCCAAGCCAGTGCACATCATTACGCCGATTTCCTCGGTACGCCGGATTGTGAACATGGTGGCCTTGGCTGCGGTGGATGCACAAACCCAAGTGAACCAAGCTAAATAAGCCTGTTTCACCGGCTTTGCTGTCAAAAACCCCGCCGCTGTTTCTATACAGCAGCAGGGTTTTTTGTGTCGGTTCACAGCGGAGGTCAGGTTTTAACCTGACACTACAGCGGGATAAAAAATTCATCTCTACAGCTATTGCAATGTCATGTAAAACAGTGATCTCCTGCCAAAAAACCTTTTACACAAAATTTCGTGCCCCCCCCCACGTTCCCCTCTTTACCGCCGCGTAACCCTGCTAGGCATAAACCTTGCTAAATTTTTTCTTACCCCACCGCAGACTTAAAGCATGTGACAATAATCAAACAATGCCGTCAAAATGCAGCATCTAGGTCTTTTTGCTTTCGCTGCACTGCTGCTCAAAGTGGCTGAGCCTGCGGCAAGAACCTGTTCATAACCTAGGCCACTCGGGTAGCCCAGCATTCGAATGAGACAAAAAACACGTATGGACTCAGTCCCAACACCAGTTTTTCGGCTCATTTCACCTTGACTGACCCTTGGCTCGCCAGCGTGTGAACAGGTTCTAAGGTAGCCGCACAGCACCGACCCTGTGCTGAGTTCGTTCATCCTCCTAGGAATTTTCTTATGCTTTCTCGTTTGAGCATTGGCAACAAGCTCCTCCTGCTTGTCCTCCCTTTTTGTGTACTCAGCTTTGTGTTAGCCACCTTGCTATCACTGCAGCACTGGAAGTTTGTCGAAGAGATGGAAGAGACCAAAGAACTGGTCAGCGTCGCCACCAGCTCTTCGGCCTTGGTGCATCAGCTCCAAATTGAACGGGGCATGTCGATCGGACATATCAACGGTAAGGGCGACTTGCCCCCAGCCCTTGTTGCCGCACGGCAAAAAACCGATGCCGCACTGATTAGCTTCCACCAACAGCAAGGCGTGTTGCGTAAAGGCTCAGAAGTCGCCAACAAAGCCATTGCCGCCGAAGAAAAGGTCAAAGCCCTGCTGGCCAAGCGCGAAGCCATCAACACCCGCAACTTGCCGCCACCCGAAGTCTTTGGCGGCTACACCAGCGCCATTGGCAACATTATCCAAGCCATTGCCCGCCTAACCGATGCCAGCAACGATGGTGGCGTGGTGCGCTATGGCGGGGCATTGGTCAACCTGCTGTGCGCCAAAGAATATGCTGGCCAAGAACGGGCTTTTGTAAATGGCACACTGTCAGCGGGCAACGGCTTTAGCCAAACCGCACTGGCGCGGGCCGCCGACCTCCGCGCCCGCCAAGATGCCTGCGACGGCCAATTCCGCCTGACTGCCCCCGCCGATGCGATGGCGGCTGTTGTGCCGACGATGGACAGTGCCGAAGCCAAAGCGGTGGTTGCCGCACGCGAGGTCATCTATGCCGCGCCTCTGCTGACCCAACCTGAAATCCTGCCTACCGACTGGTTTAAGCTCACCACCGCGCGGATTGACCGACTCAAAGAAGGGCAAGACGTGCTGCAAGACTTGCTATCTAAGTATGTCAACACCGCTTATTCCGAAGCTAGAGCCGCGCTGTTCTCCACCATTTTGAGCGTTATCCTCTTGTCGATTCTGTTGCTGATTGGCGGCTTTGCCCTGTATCGCAGCATTCGCCACCCTATCGTGGCCTTGGCCAGCCTGATGACCGGCATGAGCACCAATCTTGACCTTTCGCCACGGGCACGGATTGTTGGCTCGGACGAAGTAGCGCAGATGGGTGGCGCGTTTGACCAGCTGGTCGATGCTTTTGCCCATACCCTGCGTGGGGTAAAAGCCCATGCTCATGACTTGATGACGGCTGCCGAAGCAGTGCAAGGTGTCTCGTCGCGGGCAGCGCAATCTGCCGAGGCGCAAAGCATGTCCTCCGCCCAAATTGCCGCTGCGGTCGAAGAAATGTCTGCCGGCATTGCCTTGGTCAGCGACAACACCCTCGCCAGCCAAGAAGTCGCCAACGAGATGGAGCGCAGCGTAGAAGAAGAGCGTAAGCAGATGCAAGACACCGCCCATTCGATGCAAGGCACGGCGGCCTCGGTGGATGCGGCAGGGACGCTAATCGCCAGCTTGTCTGATAAGTCACAAAACATCCGCCAAATCATTACCGCCATCCGCGAAATTGCTGACCAAACCAACCTACTTGCCTTGAACGCAGCGATTGAAGCCGCCCGCGCCGGTGAAATGGGACGGGGCTTTGCCGTGGTGGCAGACGAGGTGCGTAAGCTGGCAGAGCGTACTGGCACGCAAACCCTAGAAATCACCAAGCTAATTGAGGGCATCACCCACGAAACCGAAGCTGCTGCCGAGCGGATGGCAGGGGCGCAAACCCAGATGAGCAAAGGCCTAGCACTGGTTGCGGCCACCGAGGGCGGGCTAGACCTGATTTTGGACGATGCCCGCAAAACAGCCGCCAAGAACCAAGACACCGCGACCGCCATGCACCAGCAAACCGCCGCCAGCAATGAGGTTGCCATCAATATCAGCCACATTGCTGCCATTGCCGAAGACAACGCCGCCATCGTTAGCGAAGCTGCTGATTTGGCTGAAAAACTCAACCGCACCGCTACCGCACTGGTCCAGCAGGTCGATCGCTTTAAGCACACTTCACACTGAGATGTTGTTTGCGGTCAGCACGTTAAAGAGGGCTAGATTCATCATGTAATATAGAAAAACGGCAAGTGCAACACCTGCTTGCCGTTTTTCTATTGGGTCGTGGCTTTTTCACACCAAGCGGAGGAGCATTCAACGAATCAACACTGAGGTATCACAGGAAATGGCTAAGCATTTGCCGCTTCATAATTTTTTAGAGCCTGTTCACGGCCTGCGAGACTCAGGTGATCCTACGTTGAAATGCCCTGAAACATATGTGTTGATTTAAGTCCAACGCCGTTTTTTCGGTTCATTTCGCCTTGGATGAGCCTTTGTTAGCTAGAACGTGAATAGGTTCTTAAACTCTGCGTCGGCGTACTAAAACCGTCTAGATTAGATTCATTTCACTTGAAAAAATAGGCAGGTCTGCTACCCCGCCCCCCGCCTCGGCTTTAAGCCCGCCCTAGCCTATGCGACAGCGCGATTGGTCTACCGCAGCGGGGCTTTCGGTAGGCAATCCGCAGTCCCTCCTGTATCATCCTGCGATTGCCTAATTGAACATTCCCGCTTCGAATGAAAACCACCTTTCTTGATTTCGAACAGTCGATTGCCGAACTCGAAGGCAAAATTGACGAGCTTAGATTCGTCCAAGACGACTCCGTCCTAGACATCTCCGAAGAAATCAGCCGGCTTCAAAAGAAGAGCCAAGAATTGACCAAAACGGTCTATTCCAAGCTCACTTCTTGGCAAATTTCTCAAGTCGCTCGCCACCCCCAACGCCCTTACGCGCTGGACTATTTCCGCAGCCTGTTTACCGATTTTCACGAGCTTCATGGCGACCGCAGCTTTGCGGACGACAAAGCCATTGTTGGCGGTGTGGCACGATTTAACGGTCAGCCGGTGATGGTTATCGGCCACCAAAAAGGGCGCGACACTAAAGAAAAAATCTACCGTAACTTCGGGATGCCCCGTCCAGAAGGCTACCGCAAAGCCTTGCGACTGATGAAAACCGCCGAAAAATTTGGGCTGTCGCTGTTTACGTTTATCGACACCCCTGGTGCCTACCCTGGCATTGGGGCAGAAGAACGCGGGCAGAGCGAAGCCATCGGGCGCAACCTCTACGAAATGGCACGCTTGCGGGTACCGATTGTATGTACCGTCATTGGTGAAGGTGGCTCGGGTGGGGCGTTGGCAATTGCTATCGGCGACCAGATCAATATGCTGCAATATTCTATTTACTCGGTGATTTCGCCCGAGGGCTGCGCATCTATTTTGTGGAAGAGTGCCGACAAGGCCTCCGAAGCCGCCGAAACCCTAGGCATTACCGCACCTCGTCTCAAAACCCTTGGGCTGATTGACAAGGTCATTAACGAGCCGCTAGGCGGCGCACACCGCGACCCTGCCGCGATGATGCAAACCCTTAAACGGGCGTTAGCCGATGCCCTGCGGCAGCTTCAAGCCCAGCCGCTAGATGACCTTCTCAAAACCCGCTTTGACCGTCTGATGAGCTATGGCCGCTTTAAGGACGACTCCCCCCTCTGATTGGGTTGACCTGCTGGAGAGTGCTTGGGCACAAGCCTGTCCAGAAGTGCGTCACATCGAAGTCGCCCTCAGTGGCGGGCTGGATTCCGTCTGCCTGCTGCGTCTGTTGGTGGCCTTGGGGCAGCGGCTTGGGCTGAGCATTACCGCTGTTCACGTCAACCACCAAATCAGTCCCCATGCCGAAGACTGGCAAGAGTTCTGCCAGTGGCTGTGTGTCGAGCTGAACGTGCCGCTGCGGGTGGCACGGGTGTCGGTGGCACGGCAAGGCGGCGAAAGCCTAGAGGCGGAAGCCCGCCGTGTGCGCTATGCCGTGTTTGCCGACAGCACCACCCCCGTCCTTGCCCTTGCCCACCATGCCGATGATCAAGCCGAAACCGTGATGCTGCAATTGCTACGCGGTGCCGGTGCACGCGGCTTGGCGGCGATGCCGGTGATGCGTGCCCTGACCGAAACCACCCAACTGTGGCGACCCTTGCTCCACATCAACCGCCAAGACCTGACCGCCCTCGCCGAAGCCCACGATTGGCTATGGGTCGAAGACGAAAGCAACCTCAGCCCCCAGTTTCGGCGCAACTTTATCCGTCAAACGCTGTTCCCTGTCTTGGCCGAAGTCTATACCGAGTACCGTGCCCAGCTGGCGCGAGTGGCACTACGGGCGGCGGATGCGGCGGAGCTACTCGACGAACTGGCGCGGTCTGACCTCGAAGCCTTGGTCGGTGCCGATGGCAGCCTTGATTTAGAGCCTTTCGCCGGCTATTCGGCGGCCAGAATGCGGAACGCCCTGATGGCGTGGGTCGAGAATCGGGGCGGTAGCCTGACCCCCGATGCCCTTGATGTCACGCTAAACCAACTACTGACCGCTGCCGCCGATGCCGCCCCCACGCTGCAAGCAGGGGCGTGGTGCATTAGCCGCTACCGTAGCCGTGCCTATTTGTTCCGCCCCTTCACTCCGCCCACCCACACCATCGAGATTACGTTTGAGCCGCCCCAGCCCATCGACCTCCCTGACTGGGGCGGGCGGTTGCGGTTTAATGCAGTCAAAGGGTCGGGGATTGCCCCCCACTTTTTAGGGGTCGGGCTGACCGTGCGACCCCGCATAGGGGGCGAGGTGCTGCCGCAGTTCCGTCTTGGGAGCAAGCCACTCAAAACGCTGCTGCAAGAAGCCGCCATGCCGCCCTTCCGCCGCGAACGCCTGCCTCTGCTCTACCTTGGCGAAACCCTGCTGGCCGCGCCAGGGGTGGGCATCAACTCCGAATGCCTCGTCGAAAAAGAAGAAACCGGCTATGTGCCGATTTGGGTGCCGTTTGACGGGCTGTAAGTGCCTGTTCAAAGTCTCGCTGCCCTACCCTGCCGTTTCTTGTTTTTGGCACGCGCTCTTCTCTCAAGAAGCGGTTTACGTC
>CALMOJ010000038.1 GCA_937871815.1 uncultured Neisseriales bacterium | reverse complement strand
CCCGGCACCCGCCGTCTGGCGCTCATGAACTGCCTGCTGCACGGCATGGAAGGCGACGAACAAGGCGTCATCCACCTCGGCAACACGCTGGGCAGCGCCGGCAGCAGCCTGCCCAAAAGCGACATCATCCTCAGCAACCCGCCCTTCGGCACCGCCAAGGGCGGCGGCGGCCCGACCCGCGACGACTTCACGCACAGCACCAGCAACAAGCAACTCGCCTTCGTCCAGCACATTTACCGGCACCTGAAAGATGGTGGCCGCGCCGCCGTCGTCCTCCCCGACAACGTGCTCTTCGAAGCCGGCGTCGGCGCCGACATCCGCCGCGACCTGATGGACAAGTGCAACCTGCACACCATCCTGCGCCTGCCCACCGGCATCTTCTACGCCCAGGGCGTCAAGACCAACGTGCTCTTCTTCGACAAAGTCAGCCAGCACGCCACCGGCAGCACCAAAGAAGTCCGCGTCTTCGACCTGCGTGCCAACATGCCCCGCTTCGGCAAACGCACCCCGCTCACCCGCGCCCATTTCGCCGAATTCGAAGCCTGTTACGGTCAACCTGAAAAAACGCCGGAAAATTTAAACAGCCGCTACCGCAGCTTCAGCCGCGACTGGATCAGGGAACGCGCCGACAGCCTGGACATCGCCTGGCTAAAAGACGACAACGCCGAGGACGCCGCCGACCTGCCGGAACCCGCCGTGCTGGCGCAGGAAGCGATGGGCGAACTGGAAGGGGCGCTGGCGGAATTGCAGGCGATTTTGGCGGAGTTGGGTGAGGTGGGGGAATGAGTGAGTTGCCAACGGGTTGGGCACAGACAACCCTCAGCAAAATTGCAGCCTGGGGCTCTGGCGGCACCCCCTCACGAAGCGAACCGAGCTATTACGGTGGCGGCATCCCGTGGATAAAAACAGGAGAGCTTGGGCCACGTTTTGTTAGGTCAACCGAAGAATCCATTTCTGAGGAAGGTCTTTCCAAGTCCAGCGCCAAACTATTCCCTGCGGGCTCCGTTGCAATCGCGATGTATGGTGCCACGATTGGCAAGACAAGCATTCTCGGCATCCAGGCCACGACCAACCAAGCCTGTGCCGTTGGGATTCCGCACGTCGAAGCAACGACGAAGGAATACCTCTACCACTTTCTCTGCTCACAAAAGGAAGCCTTCATCGAAGCGGGAAAAGGCGGAGCGCAACCCAACATTTCGCAAGCAATCATTAAAGACTGGAACCTCCCGCTTGCCCCTCTCCCCGAACAAAAACGCATCGCCGACAAACTCGACAGCGTGCTGGCGCGGGTGGATGCCTGCCGCGACCGCCTCGACCGCCTCCCGGCCCTGCTCAAACGCTTCCGCCAGTCCATCCTCGCCGCTGCTACCTCGGGGCGGCTGACTGAGGATTGGCGCGGCTCCGTTGCGCTCAGCAATTGGGCAACGGTATCGGTAAAAGAGATATGCCTCTCCGTCAGCGATGGCGACCACCAAGCTCCGCCGCAAGCAACAAGCGGAATTCCGTTTATTACAATTTCTGCGTTTAACACTGGCCACCTTGAATTACACAAAGCTAGCCGCTTTGTGCCAAAGGAGTATTTCGGTAGCCTTAGCTCAATTCGTCGTCCTGCTCGCGGAGATGTTCTCTACTCAGTAACTGGCTCAATTGGAATCGCGGCGTTAGTTGATGTTGATGCCGAATTCACTTTTCAGCGGCACGTGGCCATTCTGAAGCCTGATCACTCTCGCGTATCAAGTGCCTATCTGTTGCACCTACTAAGCTCCGAGATGATTAAGGAGCAAGCACAACTCATCGCAACAGGTACGGCACAACTGACGATTCCGCTTAATGGGCTAAGAGCCTTCGTAATCAACCTACCGCCAGCAAACGAACAAACCGAAATCGTCCGCCGCGTCGAAATCCTCTTCGCCTTCGCCGACCGCCTCGAAGCCCGTCTCGCCACCGCCCGCCGGCAGGTCGGCCAATTGACGCCAGCCCTGCTCGCCAAGGCGTTTCGCGGCGAACTGGTGGCGCAAGACCCGGCCGACGAGCCGGCGGCCGAA
>CALMOJ010000037.1 GCA_937871815.1 uncultured Neisseriales bacterium | reverse complement strand
GGCTGGCTCCTAGCCTCTGCACATGTGTGCATAGATTAGCCTTCCGAAGGAGGGGGATAAAACCGGCGATGCTGTCTCCCGCGTCACGACTGGCTTTGGCGGCCTCGCCAGCAACCATCCCGTCCGACGAAGAAAAATAACCGCCCAACCCCGTGCAACGGCCGCAAATCAACGCAACGACACCCCCAGCGCGTACAGCCCCGCAAACAGCACCGCGCTGATAATCAGAGCTTGCGCCAAAGTCACCACCCACGCATGAAGGGTGCGCTGCTGCTGGGATGAAAAAATCCGCCGCACCAGCCACACCACAAAAAACGCCAACAAAAAAAACTTTAACAGGCGACCAATCAAAACAGGGCACTCCAATAGACAAACGGGGCGAGGTAAAAAGGGATGGGGCACGCTACCCATAAGCACGGCGAACCACAGGCACCGCAGGCAGGCGAGGCGGGCACAGCAGCCCCCTCGCTTTCCGCCGCCCTCCCCGTTTCGCCGTGGGGGATTATGCTGCACAAACGCGTTCCGCTTGTATAATCGGCCTTCCTTCTTGACCAGCCAGCGGGCTTCCGCTTGGCGCGAAATGATGCCGCAATGATGCACGACCCTACCTCCGTCGGGCTGGTTCGCCCCGAAGTCGCCCACTTTGATACGCCCCTGCTGCTGGCGAGTGGCGCGATGCTCAATGCCTACGACTTGGTTTACGAAACCTATGGCGAGCTCAACCCCAGCCGCACCAACGCCCTGCTGATTTGCCACGCGCTCTCGGGTCACCACCACGCGGCGGGGTTTCACCATGCCGAGGACAAAGCCCCAGGCTGGTGGGACACCATGATCGGGCCGGGCAAGCCCATCGACACCCACCGCTTTTTTGTGGTGGCACTCAACAACCTTGGCGGCTGCCACGGCAGCACGGGGCCGGTGTCGCTTAACCCCGAAACAGGCCAGCCGTGGGGCTCCACCTTTCCTGTGGTCACGGTACCTGACTGGGTGACGGCGCAAGCACGGCTGGCAGACCGGCTGGGCATAGACTGCTGGGCAGGGGTGATAGGCGGCAGCTTAGGCGGGATGCAAGCCCTGCAATGGACGCTGAGCTACCCCGACCGTGTGCGCCATGCCTTGGTGATTGCCTCCGCCCCCAAGCTCACCGCCCAAAACATCGCGTTTAACGATGTGGCACGCCAAGCGATTTTGACCGACCCTGATTTTCATGGCGGCGACTTTTACGCCCACCAAGCCATTCCCCGCCGTGGATTGCGTTTGGCGCGGATGCTGGGGCATATCACCTATTTGTCCGACGACGGCATGGGCGCGAAATTTGGGCGGATGCTGAAAAGCGGCGAATACCGCTACAGCTACGAAGTGGAATTTGAAATCGAGTCCTACCTACGTTATCAGGGCGATAAGTTCTCCGACTACTTCGATGCCAATACCTATCTCCTGATGACCAAAGCGTTGGACTATTTCGACCCTGCCAAAGACTTTGGTGGTGATTTAGCTGCCGCGCTCCGCACCGCCCGCGCCCGTTTTTTGGTGGCTTCGTTTACCACCGACTGGCGATTCTCGCCCGCGCGTTCCAAAGAAATCGTCAAAGCCCTGATTGATGCCAAGCGCAATGTGTCCTATGCCGAAATCGAATCCACCCACGGCCACGATGCGTTTTTGATGACCGATGCGCCGTATATTAGGCTGATGCACGCCTATCTGGATAACGTCGCCAAGGAGGTCGGGGTATGAACTTGCGTAAAGATTTACAGCAAATTGCGGCATGGATTCCGCCGCACGCCCGCGTGCTGGATTTGGGCTGTGGCGATGGCAGCTTATTGGCGCACCTGATTAGCAAGGGTGCGAGCGGCTACGGCGTTGAAATCGACATCAACAATGTGATTACCTGCGTCGAGAAAGGCGTGGATGTGCTGCAGGGCGACCTTGAAGCAGGGCTGGCGGGGTTTTCTGACCAGACGTTTGATGTGGTGGTGCTGTCGCAGACCATTCAAGCCATGAAGCATGTGGAGCAAATCATGCTGGACATGCTGCGTGTCGGGCGAGAAGTCATTGTCAGCTTCCCTAACTTTGGTTACTGGCAAAATCGCTGGCAGATTTTTCAGGGGCATATGCCGGTGTCGGAGACCATTCCTTATGCGTGGTACAACACCCCCAATTTGCACCTGTGTATGCTGCAAGACTTTGAAAGCTTCTGCGCCAAGCAGGGCATTCGGGTGGTGGAACGCGTGGTGATGGACGGCACCCGCCGCATTGCCTTTTTGCCTAATTTGCGCGG
>CALMOJ010000036.1 GCA_937871815.1 uncultured Neisseriales bacterium | reverse complement strand
TTTACGATCTGCGAGACTCGGGTGATCCTGCGTTGAAATTCACAAAAAAATGCGTATGAATTCAGTCCCAACGGCCTTTTTTCTGAATTTCGCCTTGGCAACCCCTGCGCCATTGAGATGGTAAACAGGTTCTGAGAGGTAGGGCTTGTTTTTCTGTCCACGCCGCCCCCACCGTGGGGGACGGTGGGGGCGGCGGCTAGGCGACACGAATATTCTTGGTAGCGGAATCCGTGGACTTGCCCATTTGGGGGCATCCGTTTTTTGTTTTGGGGGGATACCCCCGAACATACCCCCAATTTTTGTGGCTGTCAGCGTACGCATTGGACGTTGTTGGACGTAAAAAAGGCCGCAAACCCTTTGTTTATCTAGGTTTGCGGCCTTCTTTGGATTGCTTGAAACTTATTCGTGGTGGCTATGACTGGAGTTGAACCAGTGACCCCAGCATTATGAGTGCTGTGCTCTAACCAACTGAGCTACATAGCCAAACCGAAGCGGCATTATCCATAGGCGGCAGAGAAGTGTCAAGCCCTGCCCGTTTTTTATAGTCCGCCGGAGCGGTCTTCCCGCCCAAAGCCAGGAAGCAGCGCGGTCAAGGGGAGATTGCGGCTAAAGCCTATCACCTTAAACAGTTCACCCATTTCAGCGGGACTCAGCAGCTTTTGTGCATAGGCGGCTTGGCGCAAGTAATCGGTGGATTGGGGGTCGCGGCGCGACAAGGCTTCTAGCAGCCCTGCATCCAACAAAAACGAGGCTTGCGCGGTGTAGCCCTCCAGTGCCCAGCCTGCATCGGTTGCCGCCTGCCAGATAGCGGAGAAATCGACGTGGGTGGTGATGTCCTGCAAGCCGGGCAGCCACAGTGGGTCATCGTGGCTATGGTGGCGGTAATGGCACATCAGCGTGCCTTCACTGCGTTCGGGATGGTAGTAGGTGGCCGCATCAAAGCCGTAGTCCACCAACAGCAACGCCCCCTTCTCCACTGCGTGCGCCAAGCTGGCGACAAAGGCCGCCGCCGTCGGCTGGATTTCTGTCAGGTAGTCATCGGGCCAACCCGCCGTGGGGAGGTGGGCGGCCGCTGCAAGGTCGGCCAAAGGACGCTCTGCCCAGACCAAGCCGGTGGCACTCAGGCCAACGCCCCGCTCCCACCACTGCCCCTGCGTCCATCGCACCAAGCGGCAGGGCATGGCATCCAAGACCTCGTTGCCCACCATGCAGCCGACAAACCCGCTGGGCAGGGTGGTGCACCAACTGACCCGAGACAACAGGTGTGGTGCACCCGCTTCTAGGGTTTCGCGCTGGCGGGCGGCTAAGTCGGGGGAGACCTCTAGGATGCGGTAATGCGTCGGAAGCTGTACTGCCTCCAGCGCCAGCAGCAGGTCACGCGCCAACGCCCCCGTGCCTGCGCCGACCTCCAGCACCTCACCCCCACCACAGGCCGCTAAGACCGTGGCGACGGTATTGGCCAGACTTTCGGCAAAGAGCGACCCCATTTCAGGTGCGGTCACAAAGTCACCTGCCGCACCAAATTTACGGCTGCCCGCGCTGTAATAGCCCCAACCTGGTTGATACAGTGCCGCATCCATATAACGGTCAAAAGGTAGCCATCCTCCTGCTGCCGTAATCTGGTCGGCAATCAGTGCCGCAAGGTGCTGGCTATGCGCCAGTTGGTCAGCAGAAGGGGCAGGTAGGGTGGACATGGGATGCCTTGGTTAAACAGGGAAAGAGGCGCGTATTGTCGGGAAATGTCTGGCACTTGCCAAGCCAAGTCCAGCGATGAGTAGTAAGTAGCAGAGCGAGCCGTTTACGCCCTCCCTTTTTTTGCCCAAAGCCCCCAAAATTCCATCCAAGTCGGCGGGAGGCGATTTTGACGGGGCTCGGCCATAAATTTTATGGGCGAGGTCAGCCTGCTGGTGCGGTGGCGTTTGGCGGCTTGCTCAAAGCCGGGCACGGCACGGGGCACAATGTCGCGCCATTTGTTGCGCTGGAATGGGGGGCGTAAGCCTACGGCACCACGCGCGACATCAAGCGGCTGACCCCCACGGCGTGCTGAATCCTGACGCAATCATTACCCAACCCCCACCTGCACTTGGCACGCCTCAAAGCCATACCGGCCACTGCCGTGCCGCTTGCCCAACACCTGCCGCCCAATTTTGCTGGCAAGTGCGTATCTCTCCGTAAACGCCCTCCAAAACACGCACCCCGCAGCGGCAAAAGTCGCTGTGGCAGGTGCGCTACGCACGAGGCGTATCCACAGCGAGGAATCGCCCACATTTTGTTAAACTACCGGCACTTTTCACGCACATGGGCTTTTGCCCTGCTGGATGTCCTGATGTTTTCCTTCCGTCTCACGCCCTTGGCCGCCGCGCTATTGGTTTTTACGGCACACGCCGACCCCATCGAACCCCTTACGCCGCGTGCGGGGCAGCTAGAGGTCAACGCTGACCGCCTATCGGGCATCGGGTCAGACACCGTCCACGCCGAAGGCAGTGTGGTGGCCATCCGTGACCAGCAGCGGGTCGAGGCGGATTGGCTAGATTATTTTGCCGACAAGCAGCGGGTTAAAGCGGGGCAACGGGTGCGGATGCAGCGGGATAACGACACCCTAACCGGCACCACCCTCGACTACGACCTCAGGCAAGAAACCGGCACGCTCAACGCTGCCAGCTTGCGTCATCCGCCCTCCCCCCGCACGACCTCACAAGACCCCGACGACCTGCCGTTTGACAGCTTTTCACGCCGCCGTGTGGACATCAACAGCACTGGTTATCGGGTGACGGGGGAACGCATCGACATGCAGGGTAAGGGGCAATACCAGCTCAGTGGTTCGCAGTTCACCACCTGCGAGCCGCTGAAGGACGACTGGTTTATCAAGTCCCAAGACCTGACACTCGACAATCTGCGTAACGAAGGCGTAGCACGTCATGCCACCCTCGAATTTATGGGCGTGCCGCTGCTGTATTCGCCGTGGCTGGATTTTCCGCTGCACGGCAAACGCAAAAGCGGGCTGCTGGCTCCCACCGTCAAGGTCAACAGCAAAAGCGGCTTCGAGCTGCTGCAGCCGTATTACTTCAACCTTGCACCGAACTACGATGCCACGCTCACCCCACATCTGATTAGCCGCCGTGGCCTCATGGTAGGCGGCGAATTCCGCTACTTGCAGCCGACGTACAACGGGCGTATGGCCGGTGAAGTGCTGCCGAACGACAACCAGCGTCATGGCGATACCCGCTATTTGCTGGACATGAGTCACCTGCAACAGGTTTCTCCCACCATTGGGGCGGGTTACACCCTGCGCTACGCCTCGGATACCGATTTTTTCCGTGACTTTGGTAACCGCACCACCATCGCGGATAACAACAACCTGCTGCGGGATGGCTGGGTCAGTTGGAATTCGCCGCTGGGGCAGCTCACTGCCCGCGCCCAACGCTACCAAACCATGCAGGACACCAGAGCCTTGGTGGATGAGCCGTATGCCCGTTTGCCCCAGCTCACATGGCAAGCGGCACGCGCCCTGCCCTACGGCTTGCAAGCCCAAGCTGGGGCGGAGTTTGTCCAGTTTTCTCATGCACGGCAGGTCACGGCAGCGGGGCTGATAACCCGCCAAGAAGGCAAGCGGCTGATTTTTAACCCCAGCCTGTCTTTGCCGCTGACCAGTAGTTATGGCTTTTTCACCCCCAAGCTGGGGCTGCATTACACCGAATACGACCTCAACGGCGGGTTTGGCGATGGCACCGCGCTATCCGGTCGGCAAAGCCGTGTGCTGCCGCTGGCCAGCGTGGATACAGGGCTGATGTTTGAGCGCGATACCCAGTGGTTTGGGCGCAACCTGACCCATACCTTAGAGCCACGGGCTTACTACGTTTATATCCCCTACAAAGACCAGTCCAAGCTGCCCAACTTTGATTCGGCCCGCTACGATGTCAACTTTGCCCAGCTGTTTACCGAAAACCAATTTGCTGGCGGCGACCGTATCAATAACGCCAACCAAATCACGGCGGCGTTAACCTCGCGCTTTATTGATGCCGAAACCGGCATGGAACGCCTACGTTTGGCAGTCGGGCAACGCTATTATTTTGCTGATTCCAAAGTGACGCTGACCCCATATGACACCCTCCGCACCAAAACGCTTTCTGACTTTTTGGCTTCGGTCGGGGGGCAGGTGAACCGCAGCACATGGCTGGATTCGCTGTATCAATTCAATACCGAACTCAATAAAACCGAGCGTTACCAGATGGGGGTGCGCTATGCCCCACAAACCGGCCATGCGGCCAGCCTCCGCTATCGTTACCAGCGCGATACCGAAGTCGCCGGTGCCTTGCTGCGCGGCCCTTCCCGCCAAATCGACATTGCCGGTCAGTGGCCGATTCAGAAAAACTGGTATGTCGTGGGGCGGCAAAACTATTCGCTCACCAGCCGACAAACGCTAGAAAGCCTGCTGGGCGTAGAATACAACGCCGGTTGCTGGGCCTTGCGGGTGGTGGGGCAACGCTATATCAAGGATTTGACTTCATCTAACACCACGTTTTATGTGCAGCTAGAGCTGAATGGGCTGGGCGGCATTGGCAGCAATCCGCTTGAAACCCTGCGCCAAAGCATTCCTGGGTACAGCAAAATAAATGACCTACCGCAGTAGCGGGCGATTTGCCCTTATTCAAAGAGACCTCTCCCCGACGGGAAACGGTTTGAGACCACGTTAAGGTACGTAGATGAAAAAAATGCTTTTAACCGCCCTGCTGACCAGCCTTGCCCTGCCTGCCTTGCCTGTGAGCGCAGCGGTGCGTGAAGTAGACCGCATCGTGGCGGTAGTGAATAAAAACGTCATTACCGAGCAAGGGCTCAACGCCCGTGTTGCCGAAGCCGAGGCCACACTGAAACGGCAAAAAGTCCCCCTGCCCCCGCGTGACCTGCTGCGTCAGCAGGTGTTTGAGCAAATGATTAACGAGGAAGCTCAGCTGCAATACGCCGAGCAAACCGGCTTGCGCCTTGACGAAGCCGACCTTGACCGCACCATTGAGCGCATCGCACAGGGCAACAAGCTGTCGGTTGCCGAGTTCAAAAAGCACCTTGCCGCCGATGGCGTGCCCTTTGCCCGCTTCCGTGACCAAATTCGCCGCGAAGTCTTGATTGAGCGGGTACGCGAGCGTGAAGTGGACAACAAAATCCAAGTCAGCGACATCGAAGTCGACTTGTTCCTCAAAAGCGCGGTCAATGCCAACCGTGACGAATACAAGCTGGCGCACATCCTAATTTCCTTGCCCGAGCAAGCTAGCCCACAGGTGCTGGAGCAGCGCGGTCGTCGTGCCGAAGAAGCCCTGCAAAAGCTCAAGGGCGGCGCACCGTTTGCCCAAATCGCCGCCAGCTATTCTGATTCCCGCGACAACCTCACCGGCGGCGCACTCGGCTGGCGCGGCGCAAGCCAGATGCCGGCTGACTTTGTCGGTGTGCTGCGCGAGCTCAAGCCGGGGCAAATCTCCCCCATTTTGCGTTCCAGTGCAGGGCTGCATATTTTGCGGCTAGAAGACAAGCGCACCCGTGGCGCGGCACAACTGGTGGAGCAAACCCAAGCCCGTCATATCTTGATTAAAACCAACGAAGCCATCAGCGAAGCCGATGCCAAGCACCGCATCGACCAAATCCGCGACCGGCTACAAAACGGCATGAAGTTCGAAGAAGCCGCGCGGCTGTATTCGGAAGATGCCAGTGCCAACCGTGGTGGGGATTTGGGCTGGATTTCCCCTAGCGATACCGTGCCAGAATTTGAACGCGCCATGCGGGCGTTGTCACCTAAAACCGTCTCCGCCCCTGTCCGCAGCCCCTTTGGTTGGCACTTAATCGAAGTCACCGGTAAACGTACCGAGGACATTGGCCAAGACCAAGATCGCCAAGCCATTAAACGCGAGCTGCGCACCCGCAAAATCGAGCAACAAACCCAAGACTGGACGCGCCAGCAACGCGATGCCGCCCACGTTGATCTACGCCTAAACGACAAATGACCCAGCCCATTATTGCCCTGACAGCGGGAGAACCCGCTGGGATTGGTGCGGATTTGGTGGCGAACCTTGCTGCCCTGCCGCCCCGCCTTGATGCCCGCATCGTGGTGGTTGCCGACCCTGACCTGCTCCGTGCCCGCGCCCACCAACTGGAGCTGACCGCGCATTTTTCGTTGTTTAACCCCGACGCGCCGCCGCCTGAGCAGGGTATCGAAGTGCTGCCGATTCCGCTGGTCACCCCTGTCACCGCTGGGGTGCTCAATCCCGCCAACGCCCCCTATGTATTGGCGACCTTGGATACGGCGATTGATGGGTGTTTAACCGGACGGTTTGCCGCGATGGTGACGGCACCGGTGCATAAAGGGGTGATTAACGAGGCCGGCATTCCCTTTTCGGGACATACCGAATACCTTGCTGACCGCACCGATGCCTTGCATGTGGTGATGATGTTGGTGGGTGGTGGGATGCGGGTGGCCTTGGCGACCACGCATCTGCCGCTGGCCAAAGTGCCTGCCGCCATTACGCCGACGCTGCTAAACCAAGTGCTACGGATTTTGCACACCGACTTGGTGCGCAAATTTGGCATTGCCGAGCCGCATATTGTGGTGGCGGGACTGAACCCCCACGCCGGTGAAGGCGGCCACATGGGGCATGAAGAGCGCGACATCATTACCCCGACACTCGACAAGCTGCGGGCGGATGGCATGGTGCTGACCGGCCCCTTGCCCGCCGACACCCTGTTTAGCCCCAGCCGCTTGCAGGGCGTAGATGCCGTGTTGGCCATGTACCATGACCAAGGTCTGCCGGTACTGAAATACGCCAGCTTTGGGCAGGGCGTGAACATCACCCTCGGGCTGCCGATTATTCGCACCTCGGTAGACCACGGCACCGCCCTAGAACGTGCGGGCACGGGCGACATCCACACCGGCAGCCTGTCTGCCGCGCTAGAGGTGGCGATTGGCTTGGCGCATCACCACCAGCCGTAAATAGGTTCTCAGAACCTGTTTAAAAGTCTTTTTAAACGCAGCGGCTTGGTCGGACTAAAACCCTGCCGCTCGTAGCAGCGGGGCTTGGCCGTGATTCCCCTCCCGTGGAGGGGTG
>CALMOJ010000035.1 GCA_937871815.1 uncultured Neisseriales bacterium | reverse complement strand
GATCTCGCGAACGACGGGTCAGCCAAGGCGAAATTCGGAAAAAAACGCCGTTGGATTTGAATCCACACGCATGTTTTTTACGAATTTCAACGCAGGATCACCCGAGTCTCGCAGATCGTAAACAGGTTCTCAGCCACCATTAGCCAAAACCATACGATGGTGTGTATTGAAGATTCGCAGGTTCCGAATATGTCCAAGTCCAGCAAAGGCAATGCCAAAACCTACGGCAAGCAGGTGAAACAAAAATCTGGCCTGAGTCGCGTGATGCGCGGCCAAGGTTGGGGTGAGTGTCGCCGCTAACTGGACTACAAGCTGGCGTGGCGGGTATTTGATTGCTGCACCACCGCACAACACCAGCCGAACCTGTCCGGCGTGTTGGCAGAAAATCTGCGGTACTCAAGCCCAGTTTGCCTGCGTTGGCGATGGCTATCAAAACCACGCCGATGTGGTCAGTGCTATCAATGTTTTAGAGCGGGGATACCGCTTATTAGCTTGTGAAGAGTCGGCGCAGTTTAGGCCGCGCGGTGAAGCAAGAACCCGCCGAAGCGTGGGCTAACCGCCGTAGGAACCCCTTTCCTTTCCAATTTAAAGGGTGAGGGTTTGCCTAGCTGGCCGAGAGGGAGGGAAGGAGGTCAACCCACCTTAAACTGATGCACCAGTTGTTGCAGCCGGTTAGAGGCAAACAGGGTTTGCTGGGTGCTGTGACCGGTTTCTGCTAGCACGCGGCTGGTGCTTTGGGTGGCATCACTGACCTGCTGCATCTTGTCGCTGTGGACGCGGCTGGTGGTGGCAATCCCATCCATCGCCTGAAAGAGCTGGGCGACCAGCTCATGCACGCCGCCATTGTCGGCGGCGGTTTCTTCGGCCAGTTTCAAACCCTCTTCCATGTCGCGCATCCCCACCCCCATACTAAGCACAGCACCACAGGCTTGGTGCTGGACGTTTTCAATCATGCCGCGAATATCGCCAGTGGCCTTACTGGTACGTTCGGCTAGCTTGCGCACCTCATCGGCCACGACGGCAAACCCGCGCCCTTGTTCGCCTGCCCGCGCTGCTTCAATCGCGGCGTTGAGGGCGAGTAAATTGGTTTGGTCGGCAATCTCGCTAATCACCCCCACCACTCGCCCAATTTCAACGGTGCTGGTTTCGAGCTGGGTCAGCGTGTGGCTTGATTCGGTGACGGAATCCCGAATCCCCTGTGACCGCTGCCGCACAAGGGTGACTTGCTGACCCGCGCTTTCCACCATCTGCTGCATGACCCGCTTCATTTCAGCAGCAGACACATTGGCCGCATCAATTTCCTGCATTTGCTGCGAGAGCGAGTGGAACATGTCGTCCATCATCCCGAGGACGGTGTGGGTGGTTTCACGGGTGGCTTGATGCCCCTGCTGCATGATTTTATTAGTGGTAGAGAGCTCGTTGGCGGTATGAATCACGCGGCTGACGATGGCTTCAAGGTTGTCGATAAAGCTGTTAAACCATTGCGCCATGACCGTCAGTTCGTCGGTATGGACATGGCCACGGTCTAAGCGTTGGCGCAAATCGCTGCCGCCTTCTGCGATGGTGCGTACCATGCGAATCATTTCGCGGAAACGGTTGGTCAGCTTGCGTGTGCCGAAGGTCAAAAAGAAAAATGCCCCTAAAGTGTGCATCCCTAGCGCGATGGCACTGCGATAGAGCAAGCCCAAGTCAAAAGTTGCATCGAGTCCGGTCGCCATTGCCCACGTAATCAGCATGGTGCTGAAATACAGCCGCGTTAGGCGGTAGCTAATGGTACGGTGCCGGTAGACCTCTTCAAGGTCGGCTTCACACATCATGCCCCATGTATCTGGTGAGCCTGGGAGCTGGAAGGTGACCCCTTTGCCAATGACCGGAATATGGCGGTAATCAGAATAACCAGGGTAGGTCACAAAGAGGTTTTCACCGCAGCGAATGGTTTCGCGTACTCCTGGGTGAAGCTGGCCGGTAGAGGGGTCGTTAAACACCAGTTCAAACTCGGTGTGGTTTTGCACACGGACGATACCAAATGCCGTCCTCACGCCCTCTTTAAGGTTGTCGCCGAGCGAGAAGGTCTTGTCTTCGAAGCGTGAACGCGATAGTGCTGTGCCTAGTGCCATGCGGGGGTTAAATACCGACTTGGCCATAAACAGATAGTTGTCGCCGGACTCGTGGAAGATGTGCCCTGCTTCGCGCTGAATCAGGTCGCCCACTACGTCATTGGGCACACGGCCACACACGGCACCGACGGTGTGGCCGTTGCGTAGCAGGGGCTGGTAAAACATCAGCGTCACGGCATCGTGAAATTTAGAGGTGCTGGGAGGAAGGCTTTGGGTGACGCTATCAAGGTAGGGGCCATGCAAAAAACGCTGCTGCGTCCCTTGGGCAACAGCGCTGGGGGAGAGGTCCTGCTGCCCGACACGGTGGGGGGCGGTGGAGGCGACCACCTTGCCGAGCGCATCAATCACAAACAGCTCAGAAAAGGCCTCGGCAAGCTGGTGACGCAAGACCAGTGCCTCCTGATTGACCTGTGGGGCGGTGTCGACCACCTGCCCCGCCAGCGCGTCGAGGTGTTGCCATTGCTCTTGCGTCCACTGCATCAAAATATTGACGCGAGTTTCGGCCATACCGGTGAAGGACTGCTCCAAGCCGCCTAGGCGGTGGCGATTTAGAAAGGTGCTCAAGCGCATCGCCAGCTTGCCGGTTTTCCCCCACCACGGTAACCAGCGGCGTTCTGGCTGGCTGAGATTCATACGAAGGCTGGCAAGTGACATGGGGACTTCCTTTACTGGCTAGACTAGATAATCTATGTAACAGCAAAAAGTGTGCCATCTGGCCACGTCGCCCTCTAAAGCACAGCATGGGCACAACGTTGAGCAAACACTAAAAAGCCCACCCCCCGCCGGCAGTACGCAGGGCGGGGGGTGGGCTTTTTGCTAGGCGGGTAACCGGTCTAGCGGGCTGTCATCGGTGACGAATCAAGCCTTCCGAGCGACCTAGACTTAGGCCGCTGGGGTTGCCTTGATGGCAGCATTTTTGACAGCATCAGTCGTTGCGGTGCTGGCAGCCTTAACGCTGGCTTCGGCAAATTCAACCACTTGTTGAGCAGCCTTGCTCATGCTGCTTACGGCAGCAGCAGCAGCAGCAGCGGAGGACTTGAGCGCGTTCACAGCAACGTCGGAACCTGCGGGGGCGTTCTTAGCCAGCATGTCGATAGCCGATGCAGTGGAGCGGTTCACTTGGCCGGCTTGCTCTTCTGCCAGTTTGGACAATTCGCTTTGTGTGCCGGCGACGATTTCATACAGGCTACGGGAGTTGCTCACGGCTTGTTCCAATGCAGCCACCGATAGCTTGTTCATCTTGGTGGCGGCTTCTTGTGGGTTGGTGCCCGCCAAGTCACGCAACACGCGCACTTGTTCTTCTAGCAAGCTGCGGCCAATTTGAAATTGCAGATTAAACAGACGCTCAGCACCGGCCAAAGAAATCTGGGTAAAACGGACAGCGGTGTCGATGTTTTGCAGGGAAGTAGCGTTCAGTTTGGTTTTATCGATCATGATATTTTTCCTCGTAGCTATTTGACAAATAAGAGAATTTTTGTGTGTTCGGTAACGTGTTGAGTATTCTATGAATCGTTGTGCAGTGCGTCAAGCATTAAGTTTGTGCGTTGCACCAATGCACTCAAATAGCAGATATACCTATGGTTTATTTACCACACCCCATGCTGTGCCGCCCTACTTAGCGCAATACGCGCGGGCTCACAAAGGCGAGGGCCTACCGGCTAGTTTGGCGACTAAGTGCACCGCCCTTACCC
>CALMOJ010000034.1 GCA_937871815.1 uncultured Neisseriales bacterium | reverse complement strand
GCGGTGGTGGTGGAGATCCGACCCCGCCGGTAACGCCACCCGTTACCCCGCCGGTAACGCCACCCGTTACCCCGCCGGTCGTGCCACCAGTCGCCCCCCCTGTGACCCCGCCGGTCACCCCACCGGTGACACCGCCAGTCCCCCCTGTTGTGCCGGTTGATCCACCCTCCCCACCCGTCGTACCGGTCGATCCGATTCCACCGGTGGTACCCCCTGCGCCTCCGGTAGACAATACGACCTCCAGAGGCCTATTTGACGGCGTCACCGTCACCACCACCAGCCAAAGCAATGGCAGCACACTGCTGACCATCCCCACCGTCACCGGCACACGCGCCGAAGACAGCCAAACCTCACACAGTGCCTTGGCGGATATTCCCATCGCCAGCAACACCCAAGGTGTCCCCCTGATTACCGTGGGCGTGCCCAATGGCGTCGGGTTCAGCGTAGAAGGCCGCAGTGGCACGCAAGACAAAGCCGCTGCCCAACTTGACCTGATTCAGCGGATTGAACAAAAAACCACCACCGGCACCCTTACCCAAACCAACATGAAAGGCGATGGACAAGCCTTCCTCGACGCGCTCCCCCAAAACACCCAGCTGGTGGTCGAAACCCTCACCCCCACCGCCAACAGCAACGGCCCGAATCAGGTGATTTTGATTACCGGCAACGCCCAAGTCGCCGGTACCACCCAAGCGATTGTGCTCGACACCACCCACCTCCCCTCGGGCTCACACCTCGAAGTCAACAACATTGGCTTTATGGCCGTGGTGGGCGCAGCCAGAATCACCGGTGGTGCCGGCCAAAACATCGCCGTCGGCGACAACGAAGACCAATTTATTGTGCTCGGCGCAGAAGATGACCTCCTGCATGGCGGCGGCGGCAACGACACCGTTGGCAGCAAAGGCGGCAACGACCAATTGTTTGGCGATGCCGGCAATGACACCGTCGTCGGGGGGCTCGGCAACGACACCCTAGACGGCGGTGCCGGCAACGACATCCTCCAAGGCGGCCAAAGCGATGCAGGGGACTACACCGTCAAAATCAACACCAACGGCCAAGTCACCACCCTGTATACCCCGACCGATACCGAAATCGCCGACATGACCACCACGGGGTTCTACACCCATCTCGGAGAATGGCGCAGCAACGACGACCGAGGCGCGTATAGCACCCAAACCGCCGACCACCTGACCAGCACCGCCCTGCTTTACCGTGCCGTACTCGGCAATTTGCCCACCCTAAAAGAGCTGAATACCTATAGCAGCAATGGGCTCAACGACAACCAATTGGCGCAACTGGCCTACACCCACTATCTCAACACCCACCCTGGGATTCAACAGCAAAGCCTGACCGCACAGGTCAAAGCCTTGGTCGAATCGGTTTGGGGCGTGAACAGCAGCAGCGAAGCCTTGATTCCTGTTGGCGTGGATTACATCAGCAAAGGCGGGAGCTGGGCAGAAGGGCTGCTCGCGCTGGTACGCTCCAGCACCAATACGCGTGCCGTCGCCGACAGCAATGGCAATTTGACCCTGACCCAGACCTATCACAGTAGCGAAATGGGCTGGTCTTCGGACACAGGGAATGACACCTTGCTGGGCGGAGAGGGCAATGATGTCTTGGCCGGTGGACGCGGCAACAACCTGGTTGATGGCGGCAATGGCGTGGATATGGTGGTGCTGCTCGGTGCGGTCAAGGACTACACCTTCCACGTCAACCTGACCAATAGTGGTGCCCAGTTGGTGCTGACCGAGGTCTATGGCGCCAGTATCAACACCCTCACGGCAATCGAAGGGCTGAAAGTGGGCAGTCATTATTACGCCTTGGGCAATCTTGCCACCGTCAGTTCAGGCGAACATGCCTTGGCGGAACTGCTGACCGAGGTCTCGGTTGATTTGGTGCAGACCGTGGGCTTGCCAGGGGAGGTGGGGGTGTATTAAAGCCCGTTGAGTTACGGGTTAGTCACCCACCCGTAAAAACAACACAGCCCCGCCGATTGGCGGGGCTGTCTGCGTTGGGGGGGATGCGTGGCCGATGGAGACCCGTCTATTTCGCGCTCGATTTTTGTTCACAACGGGCTTGTTTGACATACATAGCACCGTGCCAACCTAGAACAGAGGCCGAGCGTCAACCCGACTGCAGCGGCGCGAAGCCGTCCAGACCAACGCCCCCTCTGCTCCCCGTGCTCTTCGCCGCGAAACTAGATGCCTTGCCCCCCGCTTGTGTGCTTCTGAACCCCAAGGGCAAGGTGTAGCCCAGCCCCCCCGCCACACCGTGAAAATACAGCGAAAAGCGAACCCCTAGGCAGTGGGCGATTTCGCCCGTGCCAACAACGCCCGCGCCACTTTGGATTGCGGCGGACGCTGCAAAATCTGCGCGGTGAACGCACTGGCTTCGAGCAGCGTAGCCAGCACCACCCCCGTCTGAATCCCCAGCCCATCCAACAGGTAAACCACATCCTCAGTGGCTACATTGCCCGATGCGCCTTGCGCGTAGGGGCAGCCGCCCAGCCCGGCAATCGACGTGTCAAAAGTCGCCACGCCCAAAGCCAGTGCCGCGCAAATATTGGCAATCGCCATACCGTAGGTGTCGTGAAAATGCCCCGCCAATTGACCCACCGGCACCCGCGCCAACACTGCTTCGAGCATCCGCGTGGTGCTCAGCGGGTTGCCGGTGCCGATGGTGTCGCCCAGCGAGATTTCATAGCAGCCCATATCGGTCAGCGCAGCGGCCACGCTGGCCACTGCCGCAGGGGCAATGTCCCCCTCGTAGGGGCAGCCCAGCACGCACGACACATAGCCGCGCACCCGCACCCCAGCCGCGTGGGCGGCGGCCATCACCGGCTCAAACCGCGCCAGACTTTCGGCGATGCTGCAATGAATATTGCGCTGGGAAAACGACTCGCTGGCCGCGCCAAAAATAGCGACTTCAGTCGCGCCTGCCGCCAAAGCGGCTTCAAAGCCTTGCAGATTGGGGGTGAGGACGGGGTAGTGCATGGCACCGTGGGGGGACAGCGCGGCCAGCACCTCGGCACTGTTGGCCATTTGCGGCACCCACTTCGGCGACACAAAGCTGCCGACTTCGATATGGGTCAGCCCTGCCGCCGCCAACCGCGCAATCAGCGTGCGTTTGTCCGCTGCAGAAACGTGGACGGTTTCGTTTTGCAGCCCATCACGCGGGCCGACTTCCATCAGGGTGACGCAAGTGGGGTAAGACATGGGGACTCCGGTTGTTTATTTGACAGGGTGAATGCGCTGTTGCGCGGTTTAAACGGGGGTGGTTTCGGGCAAGGCCGCCAAAGCTAAAATCCAAACCCAAAAGCAAGCACCCCGCCCCGACGGGGCACCCCTCCACGGAAGGGGAATAACGGCCAAACCGCGCCGGCCACCCGCAGCGGGGCATCCAGCCAGCCCCATTTGTGGCGTACCGCTGTCGGGCTAAAGCCACGACCTACCGGTGGTGTGGGGGCGACGGCAACGCCAAACGGGGTGGTTGCGGGCGAGGCAGTTGCGAGGCAGTTGTAGGTCGAGTTTCAACCCGACACCATCGCCATGGCAGGTTCCCACCACCATGCCCCCGCCACGACTTAATCCGCCACAAAATCCACCAAATCCACGCCATCCGTCACTTGCTCACCGGCGGCGTAGTAAAACTCCACCACTTGGCCGGGGGCGGGGGCGACGAGAGTGTGTTCCATTTTCATGGCTTCCAAAATCAACAGCGGTGCGCCTTTTTCGACGTGCTCGCCGACTTTGGCCACCCATGCCACCACCCGCCCTGGCATCGGGGCTTTCAGGTGGGTGTCGCCGTGCAGGGTGTCGGCTTCGAAGGCGAAGGGGTCGAGCCACGTCAGTACGCGGCTGCCGTGCGGCAAAAACACATGCCGCTGGTCGCCGTGCACCAAGACATCGCCAGTCAGCCGCCGGTGGGTGAGGGCGAGGGTCAGGGTGTCGCTGCTCCGGCGCGGCGAGACAGCTTCTTGGCTGCCATCCGGTAGCCGCACCAACAGCCCTGTTGAGGTGTAGGTGACGGCGACTTCCAGCCGTGTTTCGCCGCTCAGCCACGCCAAAGTGCGGGTTTGCAGCCCATTGGCGCGCCAACCGGCACGGTCGGGCAGGTGGGGGTGCTTGCCGAGGACTTCTGCGGCGGCCAGCATCAGCAGGGTGTCGTTGTCGGGTAGCGGCGGCGGCGGCAGAAGGACGGCTTGGTGCCGCTCAATTAAGCCGGTGTCGAGGTCGGCGTGGGCAAAGGCGTGGTGCCCGATAATCCGGCGCAAAAAGGCAATATTGGTGGTCACGCCCACCACCCGATAGGCCGCCAAAGCCGCATCCAGCCGCGCCAAAGCTTGTTCGCGGTCGGCACCCCACACAATCAGCTTGGCAATCATCGGGTCGTAGAAGGGGGTGATGGTGTCGCCCTGACTGACCCCCGTATCGACCCGAACATGGGCAGAAGTCGGCGGTGGCACCAGCCGTGCCAACCGCCCTGTAGCAGGCAAAAAACCACGGTCGGGGTCTTCGGCATAGACGCGGGCTTCGATGGCATGGCCGCGCAAAGTCAGCTCGGCTTGCTGACGGGGCAGCGGCTCACCGGCAGCGACGCGGAGCTGCCATTCGACCAAGTCCAAGCCGGTAATCATCTCGGTGACAGGGTGTTCGACTTGCAGGCGGGTGTTCATTTCCATGAAGTAGAACCGCCCGTCAGGCTCAACAATAAATTCCACCGTCCCTGCCCCGACATAGCCAACGGCACGGGCGGCGGCACAGGCGGCATCGCCCATTTCTTGGCGACGGGCGAGGGTCATGCCTGGCGCGGGGGCTTCTTCGAGCACTTTTTGGTGGCGGCGTTGCACCGAGCAATCGCGCTCAAACAGGGAGACAGTATTGCCCTGCGTATCGGCAAAAACTTGGATTTCAATGTGGCGGGGCTTTTGCAAATAGCGTTCGACCAGCACTTTGTCGTCGCCAAAGCTGGCTTGGGCTTCGCGGCGGCACGAAGCCAGCGCGTCAAGAAAATCTGCCGACTGGGTGACGATGCGCATCCCTTTGCCGCCGCCCCCCGCCGAGGCTTTAATCAGCACCGGATAGCCCATCGCATCGGCTTCGGTGTGCAGCAGGCTGTCGGTTTGGTCATCGCCGTGGTAGCCCGGCACAAGGGGGACGCGGGCGGCTTCCATCAATTGCTTGGCGGCGGTTTTGCTGCCCATTGCGGCAATGGCGGCAATCGGTGGGCCAATAAACACCACGCCAGCATCGGCGCAGGCTTGGGCAAAGGCTTGGTTCTCGGACAAAAAGCCGTAGCCGGGGTGAATGGCCTGTGCGCCGCTGGCTTGGGCAATGGCGAGGATACGGTCGGCGCGAAGGTAGCTGTCTTGGACGGGGGCTTCCCCCAGCCGCCATGCTTCGTCCGCCATCCGCACAAAGCGGGCATGGGCATCGGCATCGGAATACACCGCGACGGTGGCAATGCCCAGCTTGCGGGCGGTTTGAATGACGCGGCAGGCAATTTCACCACGGTTGGCAATCAAGATTTTGCTGAACATAGTCGGTCTCGGTGTAAGGGGAGGCGGCGTAGGG
>CALMOJ010000033.1 GCA_937871815.1 uncultured Neisseriales bacterium | reverse complement strand
GATGTCTTCGCTGGGCATCGGTTTTTTTCTCTGCCATCGATGAACCCGAGAGAGATCATCTAGGACGCATTCCCATACACCGTACTGGTTCCAGCGACGGAAATGGTCATACACGGCCTGCTAAGGCGAAATTTGGAAAAAAACGCCGTTGGGACTGAATCCACACGCCTATTTTTGTGAATTTCAACGCAGGATCACCCTTCGTTCGCTAGGTCGTAAACAGGCTCTAAGCCCCCTCTGAGGGCTTGGGCTTGGTGAGCTCAGCCTTGCCATCGGCAATGTCCGCCAGCGCGTCGCTCCGTTGCACCACCAAGGTCGTGCCATCGCGGAGCAAGATGTGCTGGCTTTGTAACACCTGAAACGCCCGTGTCACGGTTTCGCGGCTGGTGTTAATCATAATCGCCAGCTCTTGGTGGGTTGGGGCATTGTCGATGCGCGAAGCTTCTTCGCGTACCAGCACCAAAAGCTGGGCGCACAGCCGCTGCACCGGATTGGGCAAGCTGAGCAAAGTCCGCTGCGCTGAGGCACTGCGCACCCGTGCCGACAGCCGCTTCATGACTTTTTCGGCAATGCTGGGGGTGGAGAGCACCAAGCCCCGTGCGGCTTCGCGGGGCAAAAAAGCCACCTGTGCCCGCCCCAACGCCATCACAAACTCAGGCGCAGGCCCGTCATCGACCACCGACAGCTCACCAAAATAATCCCCTGCCGCCACAAAATATAAGCCGACCTCGCGCCCATCAAGGGTGAAGTCCACCCCCTGCAATCGCCCCTCGAGCAAAAAGCCCAGCCCATGCCCTTCCTCGCCCCGATTCAGCACCACGGCGCGGCGAGCAAAGGTGTGCAAGCTCATGTACTTACCCAAGGTATCGAGTGCTTCGGTGGGCAAGCCATGCAGCAAGGCAAGACGCTGTAAGACGGCAGCCGCTACGGGCATTCAGAGCCTCCCCCCTTCCCCTGCCGTGAACGCATCTGGCGGGGATGGGAAAATAACTTTTTGGCAGAATATGTGACCCGCAGCACATCGGCAGCGGGGGTGAGGTGTAATACTCCCAGCCATCAACCTATGGTCAACCCGCTGGAATCCCCATGATAACGCGAAACACCTTGCTCGCCCTGCTAGGGCTGGCCAGCTTGGCTCACAGTGCCACAGCGGTAGAAGCCGTGGGTGAAGTGTCGCTGGTCATCGGAGACGCTCGACTCATGAGCGAAAACGGCACTGCCCGCCCTTTGGCACGGCACGCGGCCATCCAGTCCGGCGACCGGATCGACACCGAAGGCGGGGGGCACGTCCATATTCGCTTTGTCGATGGCGGCATGGTCAGCATTCGCCCAGGTAGCCGCCTCGTGGTGGAGTCCTATCAACATAGTGGGCAAGGGCAGCAAACCGCGATTAAATTTCGACTCGACCAAGGTGTGATGCGTTCCATTACCGGCCAGTGGGGCGAAGCTGCTCGCGACCGTTTTCGCCTCAATACGCCGATTGCCGCCATTGGCGTGCGCGGCACCGATTTTGTCGTGGAAGCCAGCCCCAGCACCATGCGGGT
>CALMOJ010000032.1 GCA_937871815.1 uncultured Neisseriales bacterium | reverse complement strand
CCGCCAGCAAGACCGCCACCATGTCGGGGGCGGGTTCGCTGTCTTGGTCAAAGGTGAGGATGTAGTCTGCCCCCTCGGCCTCCGCCCAGGCGCAGCCGTGGTTGAGTGCCGTGGCAATCCCAAGATTGTCGCCCAAGTAGTCGCACGAAAAACCGACCGGTAAGACGACGCTGGCCGGAAAATCGACCGCACTGCCATTGTGGATAACCCGACCTTGGGTGACTTGGGGTGCAAGTGCCAAAAGCAATCGGTTAAGGAGGCTAGGGTCGGGGTGGTAGGTGATGATAAGGGCGGTGAGGTGGGGCATGGGGGAACTAGCAGGGAAAGGTTGCACGTTGCCAATCCATGGCTTTTTTGATGCCAGCAGCCAAGGAAGTCGCCGGCTGCCACCCCAAATGCGTGTGTGCCCGAGAGATGGCCAAGACATTGGCCGGCACATCAAATCCTCGCCCAGGAATGAAGCGTTTTGCGACGGGTTGCCCAATAACGTGCTCCATCGTCAGCATGATGTCGTTCAGACTATGCCCCTCGCCAGAGCCGATGTTAAATACCCGCTGGTCGCCGGCGTAATGCAAGGCCGCCAAGAAGGCATCGGTCACATCGCCGATGTAGATGTAATCGCGCACCACTTCACCATCCCCCCAAATTTCGAGGGGTTGTCCCGTGAGGGCTTTGTGCAAAAAGACCGCAATCACACCCTGCTTTTTGAACGGAGACTGCCCCTCGCCGTAGGGATTAGCGATGCGGAGAATGCAGTATTCAATGCCGTGCAAAAATTCGTAGAGGTGGAGGTATTTCTCAATCGAAAGCTTGCTGATGCCGTAGGCGCAATGTGGCTCGGTGGGATGGTCTTCGTGGATAGGCGAGGTTTGGGGGATGCCGTAAACCGTGCCACCGGAGGAGGTAAAGATAATTTTCTTGACCCCCTGATGCTTGGCGGCTTCGAGCAGCCGCAACGTGGCTTCCGTATTGGTTTCGAGGTCATAAAGCGGATTGTCGTTAGACGACTGAGGCACCGTGGTGCTGACCAAGTGAAACAAGACTTCGCAACCAGCCAATGCGGCTTCGAGTGCCACGGCATCGGTAAAATCCACGGGTTCCCAACGGACGGGCACGTTAGCTAGGATGGTTTTTTCTTGGGCAAGCGCGGGGTGCTCAATGACGGTAACGTCATGACCCTCGGTGTGCAGCCGTAAGGACAGGTGCGCCCCAATAAACCCGCCGCCACCTAATACCGTGCATCTCACAATGGTTTCTCCTGCACCATCTCGACGTAGTGCGTTTGTAGTGCATCGGTATAGCCCGCAATCGACAACGGCGGCTTGGCGTTGTCGCTGAGCTTTTGCAGCAAGGCGCGGTCTTGGTCAAGCTGCTTGAGCAATTGCCCCAAAGTCTGGTCATCCCCCGAAGGAAAGAGAAAGCCATTTTCGCCGTGGGTAACCACGCAGTTAATCCCCCCAAAGTCCGAGCCAATCACGGGGCAGCCTGACGCTTGGGCAGAGTACACCACCAGCGGGGTGTTTTCGTGCCAGATAGAAGGCACCACCAGCACATCCAAGTGGGCAAAGACTTCGCCAATTTCGCTATTGGGGAAGCCCCCCATCAGCGTGATGCGAGCATCCTCGCCAATCAGCTGGCGTAATTCTTCTACGTAAGCGGGGTTGTCGGTCAGCCGTCCGTAGAGCTTGACCTCAATCGCCGCATCGCTTGGGAATTGGCGAATGGCATTAATCAGGACATGCGCCCCTTTGTGTTTGGACAGGGTGCCCATAAACCCAATACGGAAGGTTTTGGCCGGTTGGCGCGGCGCATTGTGTTGGTAGGCCAAGTTAATGCCATAAGGCTGATCGACCATTTTTGCCGTGCTCACCCCATAGCGTTGCAGGGTTTCTTTCATCATGGCGTTGGGCACCATTAGGCGGTCGATGTCTTTTAGCCGCTGCAAAGTAAACGGCAAGCGTGCCGCCACCGAGCGGGCATTTTCACCCAAGGTCGCCAGCTTAATCGGGAGCCTAAAGTGCAAATTACGCCGCACCACAGCCAGCCCAGCCCGAAAAGCCACGTCGGGCAACGCATCGGCCACTGCATTGATGGTGGGCGAGAGGCGGTTAGAGTGCATAAAGTGGCGGATGCAATTGATGGCGCGTGCATCAGGCCCTAGGCACGGAGAATGATCCGGCAGCATCAGCTGCGCATAGGGGCAGAGAAACCAAAAATCCGTTGGGGTGAACACCGTAGGAATGCCGCGCTGTTTACAGACATCAACAAACGTCACAGACAGCCGCATCAAATGGAAGAAATGCACAATATCCGGCTGAAAATCCTGAACAATTTGGTCAAAGCGGGCTTTGAATAAATTATTGTCGAATTCGAGGCGGGTCATGTCGGCACTATCGCCGATAAAGCCAGGGGAAAACATCATCCGCTCAACGGGAATATTGTCGTGGATGTAATTATCAAAGCGGTCAGCATCCTGCATCGGCTGAGGCGCGTAGCCCCCCGTCACCACCAACACGTCATGCCCTTTTTCTTGAAGAGACTTGGCGGTTTCTAGGGTGAGAACTTCGGTGCCAGAGCTATATTCTGGAAAAAATTGATGAACTGTTAAAAGAATCTTCAAGAGATACCCTCAAGCAAGTGCCTGTCAGTCGGGATGGAAGAGGCGGGACGATGCAGCGGGTGGGCATCAAATTCCGGCAATATCTTTACCTTTACCCAGCCGTTCATCTCTTGCCCCTATGTATTGTCCCATGACACATGCAATGGTCAAAAACGGCAGGATACACAGACATTTGACTTAGCGCTTACGGCTAGGCTCGGTGTGGCGGATATGATGCCAGTCAGCACGGAAGGTGTAGTAAATCCCCCCCAACGCACGCAACAAAGTAGGCACGGTGGAGAATTGATATTGTTCGTAGAGCTTACGATGGGTCAGGTAGGTGCGCTGAAAGTCGTAGCGTAAAGGGCGGTCGTGGGAGTGAATCACACAGGCTTCTGCAACATAAGCCAAGTGCCAACCCGCTTCGAGGGCTTTGCGACTCCACTCAATATCCTCCGCAAAAGCGACCTTGCCAAAGTGAATGGACGCCCACGCCTGTTTACGCAGTGCCGAGCACACATTGTCAAAGTTACACAGCGCAAACCGTTCATAGGGCTGCATGTTTTGCCATGCGGCAAGGTTGGGCAGACTGCGCACTTCAGAAACCAGCCGCCCTGTCATCGCCAAATCGAGATTGAGCTTGGT
>CALMOJ010000031.1 GCA_937871815.1 uncultured Neisseriales bacterium | reverse complement strand
GTAGCAGCAGGACGCGCCGTGGATGTGCGTGCGCCGGTGGCGGCGGCAGGGCGAGCAAAGGGGCTGCGTGTGCCGGTTGCCGCAGCAGGACGGGTGGCTGAACGGCGCGCGTCGGTGGCAGCAGCAGGGCGTGCCGTGGACGTGCGGGGGGGCGTGCCCTCTGGCCGAGCGGCAGGGCTGCTGGCCGCTGAGGGAGCCGAACGGGGCGTGGCGGCAGGACGGCTTTGGGGCGGACGGTTAGAAAATTCGTCGGCAGGGTGGCGGGGCACGCGTCCTTTGCCGGAATGGCTTTGGCCGTGGGGATTGCGGGGGGCTTGGGGCTCGGTGCGGCGGGTGCGCGATGCCGGTTGGCGTGCGCCTTGAGGTTTATTCGATTTAGGCATGATTTTCTTCAGTCGGGGTGTCGCTCGGGGCTTCGGGCACAATCAGTGTGCCTACGTCAGCCAAGGGCGGTAAATCTTTGAGGCTGGACAGCCCAAGGTCATCCAGAAATTTGCGGGAAGTGGCATATAAGCCGGGACGACCGGGGACTTCTTTATGCCCAATCACCTCAATCCAGCCGCGCTCTAGCAGGGTTTGTACCACCGAGGAGGACACAGAAACACCTCGGATGGCTTCAATATCGCCGCGTGTCACCGGCTGGCGGTAGGCAATAATGGCCACGGTTTCCATCACAGCCCGCGAATAGCGCGGGGGTTTTTCGGGGGTCAGCCGTGCCAAGTAGGTTTGAAACTCAACCCTAGCCCTAAAACGCCACCCCGAGGCCAGCTTCACCAGCTCAATCCCCCGTCCTGCCCAGTCGGCTTGAATTTCGTCGAGGATTTCGTAGAGTAAGCCGGTGGTGAGTGTCTCGGTAAAAAGGTGTTTGAGTTGATGCACGGACAACGGTTCTTGCGTGGTCAGTAACGCGGCTTCAACCACCATTTTAAGGTGCTTTAAATCAGTTAGGGGGGTCATGTAAGGGGGGCATGGTGGGGTGGGGCGAAACTGCGTGGCAGCGGTTGAGCATAGCTAGGCAAGCGTAGGGCAGAGCCCGTGGCAAGAGAAGGCGGTAGAACGGATGCTGTACGGTCAAACCGTATGTAAACAATCGCCACCGCGCTAAACAGGCGGTGGCGTGGGCAGGGGGCCAGCGTTTGAGGTAAACCCACACGACCTTTCCCCCCGCAACAACAACGTTAAGGTACGTAACGTGCTACGCCATCAACCAGTTCTTGCTTGGCGGCTTCGATGCCATCCCAGCCTTGAACCTTCACCCACTTGCCTTTTTCGAGGTCTTTGTAGTGCTCAAAGAAATGGGAGATTTGCGAGAGCAACAACTCTGGCAGGTCTTCCATTTTTTGGATGGCTTTGTACATTGGGCAGAGCTTTTCAACCGGTACGGCGATAAGCTTGGCATCAATGCCGGACTCGTCTTCCATTTTCAGTACGCCGAGGGCGCGGCAACGCACCACAACACCG
Source organism: uncultured Neisseriales bacterium (assembly GCA_937871815.1). Taxonomy (GTDB): domain Bacteria; phylum Pseudomonadota; class Gammaproteobacteria; order Burkholderiales; family Aquaspirillaceae; genus Rivihabitans. The sequence continues at coordinate 3,132 of CALMOJ010000031.1, read as the reverse complement.
ACGTGCAAGGGGAAAGGGGTCACAACCAGCACGTCAACGGGGTCGCCGTCTTCGGACAGGGTTTGGGGAACGTAGCCGTAGTTTGCGGGGTAGAACATGGCTGTGCCCATGAAACGGTCAACAAACATCGAGCCAGTTTCTTTGTCCAATTCGTACTTGATTGGCGCACCGTTGGCGGGAATTTCGATAATCACGTTGAAATCGTTAGGCAAATCTTTACCAGCAGGGACGCGGTCGAGAATCATGGGGAGCTCTCCGTTTTATAGGTTTGATGGGGATGAAACCGCGCGATTATAACGCATTGCAGCGGGGGATGAGGGGCGGGCTTAGAACCCGCTCAAAGTCTAGCGTGCGAAGCGTCAGCCAAGGCGGAATCAACCCAAAAATAGCCTCTCAACGCCCCCCCATACACCGCCAACCGTCAAGAGAAGCCTACCGCCCCGCCGCCATCCGCCGAATCTCCGGCAGACACGCGCCGCAACCGCCGCCACAGCCCAGTGCATCGCGCATCATCTCGACCGAATCGCCCCGATCCAAGGCCGCCCGAATCGCGGTTTCGTCCACCTTGGCGCAATGGCACACCATCCGCGCACGGCGGCTCACCCCTGGGGGGCTGGTCAGCGGGGCAAACACCAGCAGCCGCAGCGTGCCCAGCTCACCGCCTGCCGCCATGCCCTCGGCCAGCCAATCAATGGCACAACATTCTCCCGCCAAACGTATCCCCACCAGCCGCCCATCCGCCCAGTGCGCCCGTTTGTGGATGCCACGGGTGAGGTCGGTCAAATCTTGGAACGCCTCGCGCTCACCGCCCATGCCCAATGCCGCATCAAGCTGGGCAACAAAGTCCGCGCTGGGCAAGGTGGCATGGGCAAAGCGCACCAGCAGCGTCGGGGTATCGCCGTCCACCAAGGTCAGGCTGGCGTATTGGCACGCCGCCAGCAAAGGGCGCAAAGCGGCTTGATGCTGCACAGGGTCAGGGCTGGCAATCGCTGCCGCACACGTCCACGGCAAGCCGACCTTCTCGACCCGAATCGCCGCGTGCTTCAGCTCAGGCTGAAACGACAGCGCATCGACTTTCCCACCAATCAGCGCGTTACTCCCCGCGCCAGACACAAAGCCAGACGACCAGTGCATCGGCACAAAAACCTGCCCCGATTGCAGCCCTGTATCCGCTTTGGCAGGCAGCGTCCAGCTCCCGTGTTTATTGGACAAGCGCACCAAATCACCCTCGGCAATCCCACGGCGGAGCAAGTCGTTGGGGTGGAGCGTCGCCACGGCTTCGCGGGTGTGCGCAAACAAGCTCGGCACACAGCCGGTTCGGCTCATGCCATGCCACTGGTCCCGCAGCCGCCCTGTCAACAAGTGAAAAGGCGTGCGGGCATTGGTCGGCTCGGCCACGCCTTTGTGCCGCACAGGGTAAAACTGTGCCAAGCCGTTGTCGGTGGCAAACACCCCGTCGGTATACAGCCGCGCTGTGCCTTCGGTCGCGCCGTGCGGCATCGGCCATTGCTGCGGCCCGAGGGCTTCTAGGGTGGCGTAATCCAAGCCACTGATGTCGAGGTCACGCCCCGTGGTGGTGCGGGTGTGCTCGGCAAAAATCTCAGCGGGCTGGGTGTAGGGGAACAAGTCCGCGCCGCGCCCCAAACGGCGGCTTAAACGCTGGGCAAAGTCACAGGCAATCGCCCAATCGGCGCGGGCTTCCCCAGGTGGGGGAACGGCTTGGCGTACCCGTGAAATGCGCCGCTCGGAGTTGGTGACGGTGCCTTCTTTTTCGCCCCAGCTGGCGGCGGGCAGCAGCAAATCGGCGTAGGGGGCGGTGTCGGTATCGGCAAAGGCTTCTTGCAGGACGACAAACTCGCAGCCCGCCAAGGCGGCGCGGACGGCGTTGGCATCGGGCATGGAGTGCGCCGGATTGGTGCAGGCAATCCACACCGCTTTAATCTTGCCTTGGCCTATCGCATCAAACATCGCTACGGCGGGCAACCCAGGCACGCTGGGCACGCTGTCCACCCCCCATAGGGCGGCGATTTCGGCGCGGTGGTCGGGGTTGGCAGGGTCGCGGTGGCCGGATAAGGCGGTGACCATCCCGCCGACTTCGCGCCCCCCCATCGCATTGGGCTGGCCGGTCAGCGAAAAAGGTCCCGCCCCCGGTCGGCCAATCTGGCCGGTAGCCAAGTGCAGGTTAATCAGCGCGAGGTTTTTATGTGTGCCTTGGGCGGACTGGTTCAAGCCCATACACCACAGCGACAAGGCCGCGCCTGCCTCGCCAAACCAGCGGGCAGCGGTCAGCACGTCGGCCTCCAGAATGCCGCACAGGTCAGCCACCATTTTGGGGGTGTAATCGCGCACCAAGGCTTTGACCGCATCAAACCCTTCGGTGGAGGCATCAATAAACCGGCGGTCAATCCGCGCGTCCCAAATCAAGGCGTGCAATAGACCGTTAAACAAGGCGATGTCGGTGCCGGGCTGAATAGCCAAATGCAGGTCGGCACTTTCGGCGGTGTCGGTGCGGCGGGGATCGACCACAATCAGCTTCATGTGCGGACGGGCGGCGCGAGCCTCTTCTAGGCGGCGGAACAACACCGGATGCGCGTAAGCCATGTTGGCACCGGCAATCAGCACGCAGTCGGCATGGTCAAAGTCGGTGTAGCTATTGGGGGGCGCGTCTGCGCCCAGTGCCATTTTGTAGGCCGACACCGCGCTAGACATGCACAGCCGCGAGTTGGTATCGACGTTATTGGTGCCAATCAGCCCCCGTGCCAGCTTGTTAAAGACGTAGTAATCCTCGGTCAACAATTGCCCTGACAGGTAGAACGCCACCGCGTCGGAGCCATGTGTTTGGATGATGTCGGCGAAGCGGTCGGCGGCGTGGTCTAAGGCCTGGTCCCAATCCACCGGCTGGCGGGGCGTGGCTTTGTCTGTCCGCAGGGTGGGGACGTATGCACGGCTGGCGGCATGGCGGGACAGCGGCAGCGTCAAGCCCTTGGTGCAGAGCCGCCCAAAATTGGCAGGATGGCTGGCATCGCCCCGAATCGCCAAAACGGCATCGCCTTCTGCGTCGATTTCCACACCGCAGCCGGTGCCGCAGTAACAGCAGGTTGATTTGACGGTGTGCATGGTGATTCCTTGTAT